>CANAJP010000001.1 GCA_947361615.1 uncultured Candidatus Melainabacteria bacterium
CTCATGCAAGCCAACCCGCGACTGCGCTGTCTAATACGCCACTCACAAGACTCGCGCATGTGCCTTATCGCGAGTCTTGCTCGGACATTAATAATTTTAATAAATTTACTCTTTTTATCAGGCTGCGCAAACGCATACGAACTAAATCTTGAATACTGGGAAAACTATCAAGACCCTTATTTGAACGGATATTTGCGCGACCTTTATGATGGAAATAAAGATTTAAAAATTGCAAAACTAAATTCTTTGCAGGCACAGAATAATATTAAAATGCAGTTTTCAAACCAGTTGCCATACCTTGGTTTCAGCGGAAGCTACAACTGGGCGGCACACGCTGCACAGCAACAGTTCGGCCAGCTTGTAATCCCTGATTACCATCAATACAACCTGCTTATGCCGCTTGCAATGTCCTATGAAGTCGACATCTGGGGCAAAAATTACCTCAAAACCAAAAGCGTGAAAATGGTTAAAGAGATGATTGAACAGGATGAGCGCAGCGCCTATATTTCGATAACATCAAACTTTGCAGGTGATTATTACAACCTAATCAAAATCAACCGTCTTTTATCAAATATGAAAGAAATTCACGAAATCGAACTTGACCTTGTTGCAAAAATGGAAAAAAAATACGCCTGCGGTCTTGCGACAATAACCGATGTTTTAACAGAAAAACAGGAACTTGTGAATATCGAAATGGACTTGAACCTGCTTGAAAAAGACCTTGAACTAATCAAAGATGAACTTATGGTTCAACTCGGAAACAGAAACCTGCACGAGTTTGAAACACTTGCATACGACGAGGTTAAACCATTCGATGTTCCGCAGGAAATTCCCTCAGAAAGCATTCAGGAAAGACCTGACCTTATAAAAACTGAATATTACATCAAAAAAATCGGGATTGATGTAAAAGTTGCACGCCGTGAATTTTTGCCAAAATTCACTCTTTTCGGACAATTCGGGTTTAATGCCTACAGTTTTGCTAGACTTTTTGCGCCGGAAACAGTGCTAGGCCACCTCGGCGTTATGCCGCAATTAGACCTTTTTACCGGCGGCGCAAAGAAAGCTAACTTAAATCTCAAAAAACACGAGTACAAAAAAGCCCTTGAATATTACGAAAAAACAATTCTAACGTCGCTTCAAGAACTCAACGACGCGCTCATAAGTCTTAAAACCTGCAAGGCAAATTACGACAAAGATTTAGAAAAAGTTTCACTGGAACGCGAAAAATACAGACTCACACAACGTCAATTTGAAATCGGTGCGATTTCAGAGTTGGACAAACTTCTCGCACGCAAATACGAACTTAAGCTTGAACAAGAACTTGTCAACCAGAAAATTAACTACGTAATCTCAACAATTAACCTCTACAAAGCTCTTGGCGGAAAAAACTATCTGCAATCGGGCGATTTATAGTTTAATCTTATCGGGCGATTGAACCATTTGTACAAATATTTTTGAATATTTGTATGGATATAAAAAACGCATTACTCGGATTACTCAAAAAATTTAAAGTTGTACTTATAGTATTTTTCACAATTTTACTAATTCTAAAAGCTATTGAACTTACACACATGAGAATAACGGCCGTCTTTACCGAACTTGAGCCATTCTCAAACCTTAATGTATATTATAAAGGTTTCAAAATCGGACGCGCAGTAAAAGTCGTTCCGAGTAAAGACTTTCTCACAACGCGTGTAACAATTGTTCTTGACAGCTGGAGCTACAACCTGCCGAACAATATCAAGGCAAAAGTCCAAAAACGTCATAAAGATTCTGACATAGACTATATGGAAATCATTTACCCTAGTTCACCGGCACTTGCTCGCATAAAATACGGCGACAAAATTGAGGGCGAAATTTCGCACGACTGGAACGATTTAATCAACAACGTAACAGAGGGCGGCGGGTTTGACGAACTCAAAGGCAACGCAAACAACCTTATGGCAAGTGTTAACTCAGCAGCAAAAGACGTAAGCGATTTATTAAAACAGCTAAATATAATGCTAAAAGATATTCAGCCTGATATCAATGCTGCCGCGCACGAAATCTCAACGGCCTGCGGAAACCTGAATAGTATGAGTAAAAAACTCAACGATTCCATTGACGAAAAATCTCTCAGAAACTCAATTGCGAATGTTCACACAACGACCAAAAACTTCGAGGGAACAACCCAAATCATAAACACAACGACGCTTCCGGCCGTTAACGCAACAATCTGCAGCTTGAAATCTTTACTAGACAATGTAAACGAAATCGTCAAAGGTATTGGAAACACACTTAAACAGCGTATGGGTGCCGCAAGATTGATGTTTGGAACACCGGTCAAGAACACCTGCGCCCCAAAATGCGCAAAATGCCAGACTTGCCCTTAATGCGTTCTACGCAAATACGCACGCAACAAAGTAACCAGTCTTTGCGGATTCTCATACAAAGCAGGTTTGACAGGAACAACCTCATTACGATAAGGGTTTGCAATAACCAAAAACGGCACCGTTTTAACCTTAAACTTTGTCATTAACGCAGAGTTTTCAGGATTTTTGGTGTTAAATGCCGCGAACCCGTATTCGTTCTGCAAATTACTATAAACCTGATACCCGTTATTAACATATTTTGCCGCGACAGGTAAGTCCGTAAAATCCGCAAACACAATCAAAAAAGGCTTTTTACCACTTTTTATACTGTCATAAGACGGGCCGATATGAGAGCGTTTCATAACTTCATTGATATCAACATTATTAGTCTTTGCCAGTTGTAAAATATAATTAATATCCAGACTATCTGCATTTGCCTGCGGCATAAATAAGCCAAGAGTAAGAAGGAGTAAATATATACAAATCTTTTTCATATTAGCATTATAACATATATTCTAAGCAGTCACAATCTCTAAAAATTTTTCTAACAGCGAAATCTTAGAATTCAAAAGCGTTTCCAGTTCATCAAGTTTTTTTAAAACTTTTCTTGTATCTTTGAGATAAGTATGTTTCAAAAAAATCGTAGTTCCAACATTATTAAGAATTTCATCCGAAACCGCCATAATTTGCGTGTAGACATTTTCTTCAATTTCATAACGCACCTCGCACACAAGTGCTAGCAGATTTGCAAAACGAACCTGCGCCATGTTAATTTTATCTTTCATAATAAACTCACGCGTATCAACAAGGAAATTTCGAATTTTAAGATAATTATCAAGATGTTTTACCTTTTTCACCGGCAATAAATTCTTAAAATACTCAAGCGTTTGCTCATATCCGTTTTGTATAAGCATTTTTCGCTCAGACTCTTTCATCTGAAAATTAACAATAACGACATCGCCGGTGTTAACAACAAGACAGTCGTGTTTTTCATCATATTTAAAAAGGTTTACAACAAAATCACTAGCAACCGACGTCACACAGCTATATACAGAATTTATAAAACTAATCGGGCTGGCAAGATTTTCAGAAACAGTCCCCTCAAGCCGAACCTCCAAAACATTTTCGTTTAAGCCCGAGAGCGTTTCACACAGTTTCCACATTGGCCAGCTTTTCTGCAGATCGCCATCAACAAGAGTACATTCTTCAACCTCAACAGGCCGCATAAGCCCCGGCATACAGGCTGAAATTCTTACAGCCTCCGCGACCTCAAAATCAGGCGTCGTATGCTTAGAAAACTCACGGCAAGAAAAATTTGTTAAATCAGTCGTCACCACAACAAGATTTTTATCAATATCCTTGAAGGTTACAGGCGGATTTTTACCTTTTACATAATCTTCGCCGTAAAATTTGGATTCAATAACTTCCCTTAACCAATCAAGGAAAATTTTTCCCTTACTAAGTGCGACAGTCTTACCAAAATCAATATCACGGAAGAGTTCAAAATCGACATCAAGGAAAATCTGTTCCAACTCCTTATCGCTGTATCCGACAGCCAAAAATGCCGCCGCCAGAGCGCCAACAGATGAACCTGCGAGGGTTCCAATCCCTATACCAAGTTCTTTTAACGCGCGCACAACACCAACATGCGCAAGCCCTCTAATGGCTCCGCCGCCAAATAAACACGCGTACTGTAACTCTTCTCTCTTCATAATAATAAAAAACGCTTACGCTACTGCTTGACAACCATTGATTTCTCTAATCAAGTAATCAGCAATCCATTGAAAATCTTTATTTTTTCTAGCTGCATCTTCCAAATATTTAACTGATTGGTGTCCAAGTCTAATAAGAGTCATCGCAATAATACCTCTTTTCAAACCTCTGATACTTTGCAACTCTTCAACAAGTAATGGAAGCGCTTTATCACCAAGACTAACCAATTTATTTTCTAATTCATTCTTATTTGTGTTATCTGCGGTGTCTAATTTAGATAAAATTTCGTTTACAGTTTCCATAATTATCTCCATAAAATCTTATATTATAATTATAAAACCAAAAATTAACGAAATTGATTTTCCTTATATAATCTTAACACGCTAGCAAAAGTTGCATTATTTTGTTTTTATACTACAATGAAAGTACAAAGACAAAATATTACACTCTTAAATTGCTATAAAGGTGGTGAAAACAAAATGGCAGAAGTTAAAGTAGGCGAAAACGAAAGTATCGAAAGCGCATTAAGACGTTTCAAGAAAAAAATCCAAAAAGCTGGTATCCTTTCTGAAATCAAAAAACGCGAAAGATACGAAAAGCCAAGCGTAAAAAGAAAACGCAAATCTGAAGCGGCTAGAAAACGCAAGTAATTTCGGTGTGAAGCCACGGGTTGACCTGCGGGAGCAGGGCAAGCAGGTGGCGGAACATAACGTCAGCGACGTTTCAAATTTGCCAACGGTAAAGCCGTTGAGGCAAATTTGTCAGGAGCTTTTGATTATAAAATATAGCAAAGAACATCGAATTTTCATTCGATGTTCTTTTTTGTTATAAAAGAATTTGTGTTCCAAGGAAAAATCTGTGGCTGTCTTCGCGTGCTTCATCCTGGCAGAAGATGTAGTTAATCATAAATTTTAACCCTTGTCCTTTAATATAATAATTAAGTCCTGCAGAATACTCCTGTCTTTCATCGTTGTCAACATCACGATTAGGGTCAAAAGTATCAAAACGTGCAACCAGTTGAACTTTAGGTGTTATATGATACCCGACAGTAGTATAGAAACCACTGGCTTTTTTATCACTCAAACCTACTCGACCGTTATACCCGTCTGCAATTGCAGCCTCAAAATTAACAAGAAAATCCTTATATTCATATCCGAAATATGTTCCTGCAACAGCATAATTATTGTTATGCGTGCCCGCACTCAAGCCTGTTCCAAGCGTTAAATCACCATATTCACCTTTTGTTTTGCCAAGAGGTTTAAAATCAACCCAGCCGGTAAAATCAACCCCGGGGAAAAATTCTCTAAAATATGTGTCTGAACTATAAACGCCAAAATCGTAGTCTACAAGATCCAAATCTCCAATCAAACGCAATCCAGTCTTTCGAGAATTCCCGAATGTTCTTGCAAGCTGAGAACGATTTAGAAAAAGTAAAGTAGCCGAACTTTGACCACCTTCAACACCAATTGGAAGTTTACTATTACCTACAACAATTTTGTGCCTTTTAAAATTATCGTTAGTAATATACATATCTGAAACCAGATTTTGCCAGAAACTCCACTGACTTGAAGGAGCAAGTCTGGTTTTAAACTTGTAATTCCAACCATTAACAAATTCACCTTCTAATCCCGCTTCAATTGCACTTACATCATATAAAACATCCGTGTCCTGCCCATCGGCGAAATTAAAATTCATATTTCCACGATATGCGCCGAAAAGTTGCATATCTTTTATAATACCCTTTTTAGGTTTTATTGTTAAAATATCTTCCAACAAATAAATAGGGGTATCAGTCTGGCTAACCTCAAGTTTATAAATTTTATGCAGCTTCTCACTAAGAGAATCTTCACTCAATTCAATATCTCTATTTCTATTGATAATAACGTCTTTACGCCCATACATCTTACGATGCAGCTCATAATTTTCATCTCTTTTATTACCGGTTTCAAGATGTATTTCCGCCTGTTCAATAGCGAAAACCTTTAATGGCAATAGGGTAAATATTAAAAGTAAACTTAAAATTTTTATTAAATTTTTCATTATTATTTGATTTTAACATAGCAAATATTCATAATCAAGCCGACAGCGAGCGGATTTTTACCAATTATTAACAAGTGTTAAGTTCCCTATTTTCAAAAAGGCAATTTCCTTAAAAAAAAATACTTTATATAAGGGTAAGGAAAAGAGGACAATTCAATGAACGAAAAGGAATTAAACACTATTATGTCAGTTGTGACTGATCCAATTCAGAATGTATATAAAATTGAAACAAGAAAAGATTTAGAAGAGATTTCAAGAATTATCAGAATTATGGATATGGCGCACGAACAACATTATAAACATACAATGTTTTCTGTTCGTTCGTTGTTAGCACTCAAACTTGTTATGAGTAACAATTAGCACTAGCGGCTATAACGTTACTTTTTAACAACAAACCAAATATAAGAGGCGGTTGACCCCGCCGTCAACAGAAAGGATTAGTTTCGTTGATAACAACGAGGCTAGTCCTTTATTAATATATTTTTTAATTCGGCGTAGTAGCCGCTATCCAAAAGCTCGTAGAACTTTTCCGTTGTTTGCGGTGCGAGCGCACAAACCCATTCTTCATCAATATACAACCCCTCAACAAGGCGTGCAAAGAGTTCGGCAGGGCGTTCGTAGTACTTTTTGTAACGGTTAATACGTGCAGACACACGTGAACCCTTTCGTTGCAAAGATTTTAGACGTATACAAGCTGCAAATGCCTTTTGCATTTCGGGAAAATCTTTTTCTATTGTATCAATAGTGATTATGCGGGTTTTAACATGCCAGAAACCACCTGTAATCTTGACCCTATCGTATTTAAGAAGATAGCGCGCGTCCGATTTTTT
This sequence comes from uncultured Candidatus Melainabacteria bacterium, assembly GCA_947361615.1. GTDB lineage: Bacteria > Cyanobacteriota > Vampirovibrionia > Gastranaerophilales > Gastranaerophilaceae > Gastranaerophilus. Next base: position 6,935 of record CANAJP010000001.1, read on the forward strand.
AATATATTTATCAAACGGCTTGAACGGCTTTGAACGCTGAAATTCCGGATAATCTTCTTTAATAATCAATTCTTGCTGTTTAATTTTCACACGAATTTTGTCGCGCATTTCATACAACTTTACCAAACGCGAACTTTCATCAACAAACTGCGTTACGCGGATAAGTTCTTTTTCATAAAACGGGTTTGAAGAATTAAAAATTTTTTCAAGCGTGCCGCCACAACGATTGATATCGGGTTCAATACGGGAATGTATAAAATGCGCAAATTCATGCAAAAGCGTCGGGATAAAACGTTCTTCTGATACATTTTTGGAAATATCAATCCTATCTTTAAGAAAAAATCCCTGATGACCGCGCGCGGCAGTAGAAGTGTTGACTTCAAGACCAAGCGAACGAAAATATTTTATAAGCGATTTTTTATCAAGTTCTTTAAGCATACTAGAAAATTTTATAAGGATTTAGAATATTATTCGGGTCGAATGTTTTCTTGATTTCGCGCATATAATTGAGCGCTGTTTCATTAATTACAAGTCCGATTGCTTCGCGTTTAAGCATACCGATTCCATGTTCACCGGAAAGAAGCCCGCCCAAGCGCGCCGTAAGTTCATAGATTTCACTTTTTGCTTTTTTAAATCGTAAATATTCTTCCTCATCACTGTAATCAATAGGGATCTGCGGATGAACGCTTCCATCACCGACATGCCCGACCATACAGACAGTAAGATTGTATTTTTCACAAATTTCACGCGTACCAAGCACAAGTTTTGCAAGATTTTCGCGCGGTACAATCAAATCATCAGTCGTAACATTTGGTTTTAAACGCGTGCAAGCCGCCATAGACGCACGTCTTGCGGCCCAAATTTTGTTATAATCATCTTCGGATTCCGAAACCTGAATTTCTGACGCACCGAAATTCATAAGGATTTTTTCAATAATATTTTTCTGATAATCTACAGCGCAAGCAAGCCCGTCAACCTCGATTATAAGAGCGCATTCCTTATCAGTCAAAAGCCCGGCGTGTTTAAACTCTTCGACCGTTTGAATAGCAAATTTATCCATAAAATCAATCGTTGCAGGCGTAATTTTGTGTTCAATAATAGAATTTACCGCCTGAATTGACTTTTCGACAGAATCAAAATAACTCATCAAAACTACTTTTGTTTCAGGGCGCGGAACCAATCTTAAAGTAGCTTCCACAACAATCCCCAATGTTCCCTCTGAGCCGACAAAAAGTGTGTTAAGGTTATAACCTGTGGCGTTTTTAATAGTGGAAGAGCCGGTTTTCAAAACTTCACCATCAGCCGTAACTACTGTCAAATCAAGCACATAATCCTTTGTAGAGCCATATTTGAACGCTTTTGCTCCCGCAGAAGCCTGAGCAATACTTCCGCCAATTGTCGAAACCGCAAGATTTGACGGGTCAGGCGGGTAGTAAAGACCGACTTTTTCAACCTCTTTTTGCAAATCTCCGACAACCACGCCTGATTGAACCCTTGCAGTCATATTTGCAGGATTAATCTCAAGAATTTTATTCATTTTAGAAAAATTCAGGATAATTCCGTTTTTCTCCGGCAGGCAGGCTCCGACAACATTTGTACCGGCTCCACGGCAAATAATCGGAATTTTATGTTTATTTGCAAGTTTAACGACATTCTGAATTTGTTCAATGTTTTCTACAAATATTACGGCGTCAGCTATATTTTTGATATCACGAACATTCAGCGCGTCCTGCGAATAGGCATAGCGTTCTTCCAAACCCGTCAAGACGTTAGATTTTGGCAAAATTTTTGATAAATATTCAGTTAATTTTTCGCTAGTCAACATAAGAGGTTAATTTTTCTATGCTATTACTCATCACGGTCAGCATTCTTTCCATTTTGTCCACTTTTTGAACAACTGAAACATTGCTGTTTAATGATGATTGTTCCATTAGTTGGTCGATTTTGGCTTCAAGCCTGTCCATTCTTGATTGCTGTTCTTCAAAACGTTCTTCAAGGAGGTTAACGAGGGCAAATTTTTCAGGAACAGCTTTTCTAAGTTCTGAAAGGGCCTCAGAAACTTCATTGATTTCATCTGCTTTGTCGTTAATACTTTCAAAGGTATCAGATGCAGCGTCAACCCATTCACCAAGAAACATCATGACTTTGTGGAAAGTTTTATCCATTTCAGCAGAAGTTTCCAACATCTCTGTCATACGTTCCAATTTTTCAGCAAGTTCAGCGTTGAACTCTTTATTAGAAAGTTCAGAAATTCGTTCTTCAAGGTTAAACGCCATGTGGCTGAACGAAAGAAGCCCCTCGGTAATTGTTTTTTGCGCTTCATCAGAGTTCAAAAGCAGTTTGTTTGTTCTTGAACTGATACTTACAATATCATCATTAAGTTTAAGAATACTGTTTTTTAACTGATAAATCTCAGCAGGCGTAAGGTTTTTGCTGATAGAATCAATTGAAGACGTAAGGTTATAAATATTACGTGAAATTTGATTAATTTCTGAAGATGAAGTTGAAGAAGAAATATCGTTTAATACCAAACGCAACTTGGCAATATCGCTTTCAACATCCGCAAGAGTGTACGAGTATTCTGCTATCTCGTTTTGTTTAATCGTTTGGATTTGAGATTGCACCGTAATCAACTGTTTACTAAGTTCACCGGTTTTTTCTTCAACAAAATCCTTAATTTCCTCGGTTTCTTCTACAAAATTTGCATTGCTGAACACTGAAACAACAGTATTAACCAAATCTTCCTTAATTTTTGCAGAATTTTCGTCGTGTTCGTCAATCGTTTTAGAAATTCCATCAATACGCTCTAAAAGTTTATCAATGTTGGCAGAAATACGTTCGTTTTCAGTGTTATCCTCTTGAGTGAGAATTTCTTGCTGTTCAAGGATAAGTTCTTTAATTTCTTCCAATTCATCTTCAAGCGCACTGCTGTCACTGGTTGCGACAAAAACATCCAATTTTGCATGAAGTTCTTTCAATAAATCACGATTATCTGAAAGAATTTCACTATTTTCGTCGATAATCTCCTGAGTTTCAACGATTAAATCTTTTTGCTCGGAAGCCGAAAGACTATTGGTCAAAAGTAAATCATTAGTTTTATCCAAAAGTTTTTTGTTTTCTAGCAATAGTTCTTTATTTTCCTTAATTGTAAGGTTATTGTTCATAAGAACATCGCTATTATCGACAAGGAGTTTTCTGTTACCCAGAATCAATTCTTTATTTTCACTAACACCAGCATTATTCTTCAAAAGAACATCACTACTATCCACAAGGAGCTTTCTATTACCGAGAAGTAACTCTTTATTTTCGCTAACAGCAAGGCTATTATTCAAAAGCATATCGTTACTGTCAGTAATAAGTTTTTTATTTTCCAGCAACAGTTGCTGATTTTCAGCGATAAAACGACGATTTGCAATGACTTGTTGCGCAGTTTCGTCAATAGCTTCCCTGTTTTCCTTAACTAACTCCTGTGTTTCAAGCGATTTGTCAAAAAGCTCATCGAAATTATCTTCATAGTCTATTGAGGCAATAACATCAATCTTTGCGTCAAGTTCGTTGATAAGCCCAACAATCTTTTCATTAACTTTCAAAATCTGGGTATCTTGAATATTTTCAGTAGTTTCTGTAAGAGCGGAAGTTTTTTCACTAAGTTTTTCTAAATATTCCAAAAACTGAGAATTAACAACCTTTTGTGCCTGCGGAAACGCATCAAAATCTATCATTAAAATTCTATCAATTTTAGACTGAAGAATTTTCACAAGTTCTTGAGTTTCTTCATTTTGAATAGAAAGTTCTTCAAAATTAAGAGCATAATCCGTTCCAGCAATAACATCGAGCTTTGCGTTAAGACTTTCGAGAAGCTTCAAACTCGCTTCACTAATTTCAGTTGTTTGAACGCCGGCTTTAATAAGGCGTTCATTGTTTACGTTAACTATTTCATACAAATCTCTGAACGACTGCGTAAACTGCTGTTGCATTATAACTAACTTATCGCTGTAACTGAGCGAATTTTCATTCAATAATTCTTTCAACTCAGCAAATGATTTACTTAACTTCTCACCCGCTGCACTGGAAGTTTCACTATAAAGATTATTAAATCCGGTAATTAATTCATTCAAATCCTCTCCGAGATTATTAATATGTTCTTTATATTCAAGCCCGGAAAGTTTAAGGTTTTCTTCAAGGTTCATCACAGATTCTGCAACAACTTCGATTTTATCGTAGTATTGCTGAACTCTTTCAGATTCTTTTTGAAGCAATTCAGCCTCTTTGTTCTGAATATCAATCGCAATATCAGCAAACATACTCTTGACTTGCAAAACTTGTTCTTCAAGAAATTCGGTTTTTATATTGAAATTATTATTAAAAACATCAACTCTTTCAAATAAATCCGCAATATTTTTGCTGATATTCAGTTCCTGCACAGCAGCTATAATATCTGAATTCTGATTTTGTTCTGTGTAACCAATAACAGTATTTACCGATTTATTAATAATATTAGCCGCATCCTGTAATTTTTTAATTTCAAGCAGAGTATCACTCGCTGAAATAGTTATAGCGTCAAAGTTTTTCTGCAAAACACCCGACGTTACAGCAGGAATTTTATCTGCTTTATTCAACGCCTCAGCGATAGAAGCTTTAATTGTCTCAAGATCATGAGCATATTCAGTGTTAGCTTCCTCAAGCGCTTTAAACTGTTCTTGAAGCGTAGATTTTAAGAAAGAACTATCCTGCTTCAACTCACATTGATTAGAGTCAAGAATTTCTTTTACAGCTGCATATCTACTTTCAAGAAGCTCTTTATAGAAATTCGTCTGTGAAACGACATTTTCATTGATAAGTTTAAGATTTTCAGCTAAAACTGCAACTTTTTGCGAACTTTCTTCCTGCGCCGCTTTAGCATAAAAACCGGCTTCCTGTTGAAAAATTTTAAGCCCGTCTAAAATGCTGGAGAGTTCCTCCTGTGCAGCTCTGAAATTTTTATCAGACATTTCCGAAAACTTATTCTCAACATCATCAACTCTCGCAATCAAATTAGTAAAAGAAGTATTAAACATTCCGGAAATCTGTTGAAATTTTTCCTGTATAATCTGCGCGTTTTTTTCAGCAAGTTCGTCACCTGCGGCCTCTTTTTTAAGTTCTTTTATCAATTCAACAACATTAAAAATTTTATTATCAAGAGATTCTTTAAAATCAACAACAGAATTTCTGACGAGAATAAGTTCGTCTGCATCGGAAATCTCTTCCAGTTTGCCATTAATCTCCTGCAAAGATTTTCTTAAAATCTGTACATTAACCAGACTGCTGGCCTTTAAATCATCAATAACCTCTATAACATTATTAAAATCTCTTGTCATTTTTATTCTCTTTAATTTTACACAGTAATTGCCCGAGCAAGACTCGCGATAAGGAATGTGAGCGAGTCTTGTGAGTGGAGTATTAGACAGCGCAGTCGCGGGTTGGCTTGCGTGAGCAAGACAAGCAGGCGACGAAGAACTGCTTTTTCCCCTATTGTGATTTTACCAGAACAATAGCATTTTTAGCAAGAATGTTAATATGTATTACAATTTAGGGATAAAAATGTCCTGAAAAAATATTAGTGGTAAAATATCAATATATAAGAAATAGGGATTAAAAGAAGATGAGTTATATAACTATAGACAAAACTAAATGCAAGGCTTGTTATTTATGCCTTAGCGAATGCCCTAAAAAACTTTTAAAAATAGGGAACGAAGTTAATCACCTCGGTGAAAAACTTGTAGAATTTAACGACCCGAACCACGAATGTTTGGGCTGCGCAATGTGTGCTACAAGATGTCCTGATATGGCAATTACGGGAGTTTACAAAGAATAATGGCAGAATTAACAATCGGAAAAAAGATTTTAACCAAAGGTAACTACGCAATAGCACACGCTGCGGTTCTTGCCGGATGCGAATGCTACTTCGGTTATCCAATCACTCCGCAAAGCGAAATCGGAGAATATTTAAGCGTAAAAATGCAGGAAGAAGGACGCGCGTTCGTATGCGCAGAAAGCGAACTTTCTGCAATAAATATGGTTATGGGTGCTTGCTCTACAGGTGCCAAAGCAATGACTTCATCTTCATCCTGTGCAGTAGCATTAATGCAAGAAGCAATTGCCTGCGCTTGTACTGATGAATTACCTGTTGTTTTAATAAGCGTTATGAGAGGCGGCCCGGGATTAGGATATATCTACCCGTCACAGGGCGATTATAATCAGGCAACAATTACAGGCGGAAACGGCGACTTTAGAACAATCGTTCTTGCTCCATCAACAGTTCAAGAATGCGTTGACCTCACTTACAAAGCTTTCCACCTCGCACACAAATATCGCAACCCGACCATTCTGCTTGCTGACGGTTTAATGGGACAAATGATGGAACCTGTTGAATTCAAACCGTATCCGTACGAAGAAATCGACCATTCCGACTGGGCATTAACAGGCGCGAAAGGCAGACCGGCGCGCTCAATCAAATCTCTAGGGGTTGATGTTGACAAACAATGCGAACACATCAAAAACCTCTTCGCAAAGTACAAAAAAATCGAAGAAAACGAAACAGAATGGGAAGAATTTGACACAGAAGACGCAGATATCATTCTCATGAGTTTTGGAAGCCCTTCACGCGGCGTTAAATCTGCGGTAAAAGAACTTAGAAAACAAGGTTTGAAAGTTGGTTTCTTCCGTCCGATAACCCTATTCCCATTCCCGCACAAACGCCTTGCGGAACTTGCACAACGTGTGAAAAAATTCGTGGTTATCGAAATCAATATGGGACAAATGGTTCGTGATGTCCGTTTAGCCGTAAACGGCGCTGCAAAGGTCGAACAAATTAACAAACCGGTCGGCGCTCCAATCGACGTCGAAACCATTATAGAAGAAGTTAAAAGGATGATATAATTATGGCAGTACAAACATTTAAAGTTCCTGACTCAATAAAAAAAGATATGAGATACTCATTCTGCCCCGGTTGCGACCACGGCGTAGCTGTCAGACTCGTAGCAGAAGTTTTGGACGAATTAGGATTGAGAGAAAATACTGTAGCACCGGCTTCTATCGGATGTTCTGTGTGCCTGTATGATTTTCTTGATATAGATATGGTTGAAGCTCCGCACGGCAGAGCTTTAGCAAGCGCAACAGGTATCAAACGTGCTCATCCTGAAAAATTCGTTTTCACATATCAAGGTGACGGCGACTTCGCCTCAATCGGGCTTGCAGAAAGCTTGCACGCAGCGCTTCGCGGTGAAAAACTTAGCGCAATTTGTATTAACAACACAACCTATGGTATGACAGGCGGTCAAATGGGACCAACCTCTTTAATCGGGCAAGTCACGACAACCTCAACAATGGGAAGAACAGTGGAAAACTACGGCTACCCGATAAAAATCGCAGAACACGTTGCTTTATGTGACGGTACAGCTTACAGCGCAAGAGTTTCACTCGATACGGTTGCAAACATAAGAAAAGCCAAACAAGCTATCAAAAAAGCCTTTGAAGTTCAACTAAAGGGCCTCGGCTTCGGCTTTGTTGAAATCCTTTCAACCTGCCCGACAAACTGGCACATGACACCTCAACAAGCTCACGAAAGAGTCAGAAACGAAATGATGAAAGTTTTCGTTCCGGGTGTATACAAAGACATTACAGCAAACAAACAGGATTAATTTTATGGAAAAGAATTTTATAATCGCCGGTTTTGGCGGACAAGGTGTACTACTCGCAGGTGAAGTTCTTGCAAACGCGTTCATGCTTGCCGATAAACATGTTACGTGGTATCCAAGCTACGGTGCAGAAATGCGCGGCGGAACAGTTAACTGCGAAATCGTTATGAGTGACGAAGAAGTCAGCGCTGTTAACAAAAAAGATTTAGACTTTTTGGTTGCACTAAACCAGTTATCATTTGATAAATTCTTGCCTAAACTAAAAAAAGGAGCAACAGTAATAGCAAACTCAACACTTGTTAAAAAATCTCAACCAATTGAGGGAATAAATTACGTATTTGCTCCTCTATCAGAACTTGCAACAGAGCTTGGCAACGTTAAAATGACAAATATTCTTTCACTGGGGCTTCTTGCAAAAGAATTGGGATTTGAAAACCTTGAACTGCTTGAACAAGCATTAGACAATGTTTTGCCACCTCATAGAAAAAATCTTTTACCACTTAACTTCAAAGCCTTAAAATTAGGCTATACATACGATTTGGTCAAACAATAGCAACAAAATCACCTAAAAAGCCGATTTATATCTTTTCAAAAGGTACTATCATCTAATATGTGAAAGGTTAAGTAAAACAAAGACATCCTTTGGCTAAATATTGGATTTATGAGGTATTATGAAAGAAAAGCTAAAACAATCAATTCGTGAAAAAGAAATGCAGATGGCAAAACTTGCACCGTTGATTGATAAAAACCCTGTTTGTTCAAATTTATTTAATAAAGTATTAATAGAAAAAGCTGTGTTAAGAAAACAGCTTGAAGAATTGAATAGCGACACATTTTTTGGCCGCGTAAAACGCTTTCTGCCTAAAAATCAAACTTTGATTTGTGACTATTTTAAATAAGCAGGGTCGACCCTAGCACTCCTTATACGCACATCAAACTTTTCTGCAACAAGGTGTAGGAAAGGAGGGCAAAGCAATGACAGAAGAAATTATGAAAATAATAAAAGGCATCCTAGTCATTTTAGGACACCTAATATTAATTTTATCTTCATTATTGTAGGGTCTGCAAAGGGCTATCTGAACCATAGCCCACCCTGCTTTTATTATAACTCATTTAATTAAAATTTCAACCCCTATGATAAAGTTTCCTGCACAACTTTTTGCGAAATCGGCAAAGTAAAACCGAATGTTGAGCCAACGCCGACTTGTGATGTCACAAAAACTTTTCCGCTGTGGTGTTTTTCTATCGTCGTTTTAACAAGTTGTAAGCCCAAACCTGTGCCTTTAATCGTATGGGTTGCGTTTTCGACACGATAAAATCTGTCGAAAAGTTTCTTCAAATGTTCAGGTGCAATTCCACAGCCCTCATCTGTTACGCTGATTTTAACATCATCTCCTTCACGTTCAAGACGAACTGTAATCGTCGAATTTTCAGGCGAATATTTTATTGCGTTCGAAAGCAAATTCGTCAATGCGCGCTGAATACTGTTGTAATTGAACATAAAGTTCGGGAATTCACCCGTTTTTTGTACAACCATTTTAATATTATTTTGCTCTAACAAAATCTGAACCTGTTTTGTCGCTGTTTCAACGAGTTCCACGATATTATTTGGAAGCATTTCAAGTTCGTAGTCAGAATCCAATCTTGAAAAATCAAGAATATCATTAACCATACTGTTAAGCCTTATAATTTCTTGATTAAGGGTTCCGAGGAATTCTTTTTGCGTTGCAGCGTCGAACTCATCACCGTAATTATAAAGCGTATCGATATAGCTTCTGAGAACCGTCACAGGTGTTCTCAGTTCGTGTGAAACGTTTGAAATAAATTGAGAACGCATTGTATCAATTTCGGTTTCTTTCGTAATGTCGATAAGAACTATTATGTATCCCAAATAATCATGATTGCGCGTAAACATCGGGGATACAATCGATTTGATAATTCTTTTATCAACCTGAATATTAAAAACAGACGGTGCTTTTTCGCGCTCTTCAATAGGAAGCGCATTGAATTCCGCAATTTTTTCACGGAAACAGAAATTTCCCTCTGTATCGATATAGTCTTGAATATTACTATCTAAAATTTGTTCGTTATCAAGTTCAAGAAGATTTTGAGCATGCGGGTTAACAAGAACAACGTTGTCATTGTTATCACAAACAACAACGCCGTTAGCAATATTCATAAGTACAGCTTCAAACTTGTTCCTTTCAAGTCGTAACTGTTCAAAATTTTCTTCACCGTACGCATGAAGCTTGCCAGACATTTCATTAAAAGCGTTAAAAAGTGCCCGAACTTCGCGGCTTACTTCCTGTCTTTCAATCTGATAGCCGAATTCACCTGTCGTAATCTTATCTACACCATCTTTAAGCATACGGAGTTCGCGCGTTGTAAGGTATGTGCTGATAAGGATTACAGAGGCAAAAATCAACCATGCAAGCGCAAAAACAGAAAAGATTGAAAAACGCGTTGCTGAAAAAGTCTTATCCAAAACATTCGCACTAAAAACTATTGTCAAAGACCCACCGGATTTTCGAGGGGTCACGATAGAAAAAGTTTTGTCATTACTCTGAAGCTTATTTCCTTCACTTAAAACGAGGTTTCCAGCCTCATCAATATATTTTATTGCCAGAATATTATCACTATCGCCAATAATTGTTTTCAAAAACGCACCGAGTTCGTTCTTTCTGGCAATTTCGGCGGACGAATCCGCGATAGTCTTAGCAACAATTTCGCCATAATTCTGATAGCTTTCTTTGAGGTTATTTTGAATATTAAAACAGGTTAAAATCCCGATTCCCACAATCAAAAACGTACTGGACAACAACCCCGCAATAATTAGTTTGTTCTGTTTTGTAATACTGACTTCTCTATCTTCCATAACAAAATTATAGCACTAAAATAGCCAGTTATACAACTTCCATAGGTTCCACAACAAAATCAATTAAAAACGGAGCGTTTGAGGAGAAACATTTTTCAAGTGCCGCAGGAATTTCATCCGTATTTTCAACACGTACCGCCTCAATTCCGTAGGCTTTCGCGACACCTACAAAATCAGGGTTATGAATTTGTGTTTGGGAGTAACGTTTTTCACACATTCTCTCCTGCAACTGGCGAACCATTCCTAAATATCCGTTATTAAGAACTAAAATTTTCACAGGCAAACCGTATTCAACGCAGGTTGCGAGTTCCTGAATATTCATCTGCAAGCTTCCATCGCCCGTAATACAGATAACAGGCGCCCCATTTTGCGCAATACTCGCACCGATTGCCGCAGGGAACCCGAAGCCCATTGTCCCCGAACCGCCTGAGGTCACAAACTGACCGGCACGATTAAATTTATAACCTTTTGCCGCCCAGAGCTGGTGCTGGCCGACTTCGGTCGTCACAGTAAGCCTCATATTCTTCGTGTACTCATAAACCGCCTCAACAACTTCGAATGAGTGAAGTTTTTCAGATTTTTTTTCAGGTTTACGGTTACGACTTTTCAAAATCTGCGCCTCGTTCGCCCAGCCGATAAAATTATTTTTCGCACGCGAAATAATTGAACGCAAAACCTCTTTAATATCACCTCTAACGCCAAGTCTTGCACTCAAAACGCGTGAGATTTCTTTTTCGTTGATATCTATCTGAATTAAATTCCGCTCAAGTTCGCCGTGCGGGAAACAGCAACTTATACGGTCGTTAAAGCGTGCGCCGAGTGAAATAATCAAATCGCTTTCACGTAAAATCTGATTAGCGCTAAACGATCCGAAAAGCCCAATCATGCCAAAGTAGAGCGGATTTATCTGGTCAAAGCTTCCAAGCCCCATCATCGTAGAAACAACAGGAATATTCAATTTTTGCGCGAATTCCCTAAGTTCACTCATCGCGCCTGAATGTACAACACCGCCACCTGCAACGATTACCGGATGTTTTGCGCTATCAAGCAACGCCAGAATTTCAGAAATCTTATCCAATTCAGAACAAGGTGAAGTAAATTCTAATTTCACCCCCTCAAATTCAGCGCTTTCAGTAAAAATATTCTTTGCAAGGTCAACAACAACAGGCCCTTTTTTACCCGAAAGGGCAGTTGAAAACGCGTCAATAAGAGTTTTTTCAAGTTCACGAACATCCGTCACCTGATACGCTTTTTTAGTACAAGGGCGTGTAATATCAACAATATCAACCTCTTGAAACGCATCTTTGCCGATTAATTCTTTAGAAACCTGACCCGTCAAAACAACAAGCGGATAGCCGTCAAGATATGCGTTTGCAAGCCCTGTAACAATATTTGTTGCCCCGGGGCCAGATGTAACAAGCACGACACCTGTCTTACCACTTACCCGAGCATAGCCCTCAGCTTGATGTACAGAAGCCTGTTCATGCCGGCTAAGTATATGTTTTATTTCGCTTTGCGCAAAAAGTTCATCATAAACTTTCAACACAATTCCGCCCGGATAGCCGAAAATCGTATCTACTCCTAGATTTTTAAGTGTTTCTACTAAAATTTTTGCGCCCGTCAGGGTCTTTGTTGTCGTTTGCATAGCCATTTTATAATACCATAAAATTATAAATTTTCTTCTGACGCTTTTAGTTTTTCGAAATATACCTGACTGCGTTCACAGTTTTCAATGCTCGCGTCACGTTTTTTCTCTAACTTAACCTTTTTTGCTTCGAGTTTTTCACGCTTTTGGCCGATTTTTGCCTGAGCTTTTTCCTGTTTTTCAAGATTTTTTGCTTCTTTTACGTCATATTCGACAAAATCTGTCACAAACTCTTCGTCAATCGGAAAAGGTGAACTAATGACGTTTGGGGTAGCCGGCTCTTTTTTCTTTAACGAAAAAGCCTGAGCCGAATCAATCGCCAACAAAACAGCAAGTAATAAAATAAATACTCTCATTTGCCCTCTAATACTTTTCAATAATTTCCATAATACCTTTTTTCGCAACGGCAAAAATTTCGCCCATCTGTGCTTCCTCGTAAGGTGCGCCCTCGGCTGTTGTTTGAAATTCTATGATTTTACCGCTTGCAGTAAGCACGATGTTAGCGTCAACCTGCGCACGGCAATCCTCTTCGTATTCAAGGTCGAGTCGGACTTCGCCATCAACGATTCCGGCAGAAATTGCTCCGATTGGCTCGATAATCGGGTTTTCTTGAAGTTTTCCTTCAGCCAGAAGTTTTTCAACAGCGATTTTAAGCGCCAAAAATCCGCCACAAATGCTTGCAGTACGGGTTCCGCCGTCTGCTTGAATTACATCCGCATCGATTGTTATTGTTAATTCGGGCATTTTTCCTAAATCAACACAGGCTCTGAGGCTTCTGCCAATAAGTCGCTGAATTTCCTGAGTTCTACCGGAAATCTTTGTACGCTCACGTTGACAACGGGTACTTGTAGAAGACGGAAGCAAAGAATATTCCGCCGTCACCCAGCCGCGATTGTCTTCTTTTGCCATCCATTTAGGCTTGCCAACCTCAACAGACGCAGTCGTAATAACTTTCGTATCACCAAATTCTGCCAGAACCGAACCAAGCGCATGCTTAGTAAAATTTGGTGTAAATTTTATCTCTCTTAATTCGTCATTTTTTCTATTTCGCATAATATTCTCCTCCGTCGCCTATTGATAATCCCATTTATATATCGCCCCGCAGTATTTACACACGGCATGGCCGTTCATAAAAGCCAAGTCAGGCACAAACTTGTAACCGTCAACGGTAATCTCAATTTCGCCTTTTTCGTTATATTGCATATCAAATGTTCTACTTCCGCGATAATCAGGCGCGAACATAAGTTCAAATCTATCAACGGTTTTACAATTCTTGCACTTAAACACTAGACTTCCTCATCATCTTTCAAATTCGCCCTGCGTAAAATTTCTGGATCTAACTGCTTTTTGCCCTTGCCTGATTTCTTTTTTGCACCTGTGGTATTTTTCTTACCTGCAAGCTTTTTATACCAGAGAGTCCAGCAAATGCTTCTCAAAGGAAGCGTAAACCCGAAAACAATAAAGCTTATCAGGCTGCCAAACAATGCACGCGAGATAAATTCAGGCGTAATTTGCAACATAAGCGGCAGTTTTGAATTCAAAGTGTTAACGTAATCCGTTGCAACAAGAAGCCATGCAATATTAGCCAGAAAACTCTTTGAATCAACAACTTTTTCAAGCCCGAAAGTACAGAGTTCTGCCAGTCCCCACGCGATAGCAACCATAATCACCGCAAGAGCCAGCGTTTTCCAAAAATGTCCCTTAATCATATTGAAACTTTTGGTAAAACAATTGACAACACCCGCGTCGGTTTCAAACGTAAATACCTGAAAAACAAGTATTAAATATATAAACAAAACAGCGCCGAACAGAATAAAAAACGGGTTAAAAGCCACAAGGCTCAAAATCGAAATCATCAGCCACAACAGAATAAACGACCAGATATGTCTTGTGACAACTCCGTTATGTGCAGGGAAATCATAAACTTTACCTGAAGTCAAAGCGCTATGTGTCATAGAGTTCAACGCCGCATAAGCAACAAGGTATTTCCAAAACGCAGAAATCATCAACACAAGCCCCGGTAAAATAACTAAAAGCACCAGCGCAAGCTGTTTTGTCGGATCTGTAAAAAATTCATATTTCGCCGCCAATTGAGGCAAAACATCTTTCAGATATAAAGCGGGCGCAAAAATTAGTACCAGCCCCAGAACCTGCCCCAAAACAGGAAAACTCATATAGGCTACAAATTTATGAATATTTGTCAGGTACATTTGCAAACTTTTAAACAAAATGTTAACAAAATTATTACTATTTTTCATAACCGCCCTTATTTTTGTTATGTTTATACTATAATTATTTTAGTACAAATCAGGAAAAAAGAAAATGGTTGACATTAGGGAATTAATTTCCTCGTTTAAAGAAGAAGATTACGAAAAGAGTTTAATAGATTTACATATCCACACGAACCATTCCGACGGAATCGGGGATTTTGCAGACATAGTAAATCAAGCGCAAGAAAAGGGGTATAAATATATTGCGATTTCCGATCATAACACTATGAACGGATACATCAAAACCGGTATTCAAAAAGATTATTTAATTCCAGCCTGTGAATTTGACGTATGGTGCGGATATGTTTTCTGTCATCTCTTAGCATACGGAATAGACCACAACCATCCTGCAATCAAACCGTTTTTTGCAAAACATAAATACGAAACCGTACGCAACGTAATCAGACTTTTACCAACGCGCAACTTAAAAAAATTAATAGACGCAATACACGAAGCAGGTGGAATTGCAGTTGTAGCCCACCCTGCTTGCTATTGGGCATTAAGCCTTGACCGACTTTTTGCAAAGATGAAAAAGCTTGGCCTTGACGGCGCTGAATGCTATTACCCTTACGGAAGATTGCGCGGAATAATAAAATTCCACAAACGTGAACACGTAATCAAATACGCAGACAAACACGGTCTAATCAAAACCGGCGGCACAGACCTGCACAAAGAAAAACTAGCCCCGATTAAATTGAAAAAACGACCGGTCAAATAATATTGACAACGCCTGAAACATAGTTTAAAATAGTTATGTACTAAAAATAAAAAGAAAGGATGTTATGAAAATACTAAGCTTCAAAAGCCTTGATTTATGGCCTTTTCCACTGAGGGGGGGGGGGCAAGACTGCGTTTACGATGGCAGAGATTTTACTTTCCCTCACCATCATAGGCGTCGTTGCAGCCATTACTTTACCATCTTTAACAGGTAACATTAACGAACGCACGTGGAATACTCAACGCAAAGCCTTATATTCTAGAATGTCACAGGCAATCGCACTTATGCCGGCATTGAATGGTTACGGAACATATACTCTAGCAACATCTTCTGCTTCAGCTGTAGATACCGCAACAGAAACTTTTATAACTGCAGGTTTAGCAAAAGTTCTCAAAATTAACAATATTTGTGATAACGAACACATACGGGATTGCGGAATAGTAGAAAAGTTCAACACTATAGCTGGCGGAACATTTTCTACTCCAAAAGACCTTAATGAGTTAAATAGTATGTTTACCAACAGATATGGTGGCGTATTTCAAAATCCTCAGAAAGATATTGTAACCAAAGCTGCTGCGTTTGAAACTGCTAACGGTGAAAGCGTTCTGGCTTTTTATAATCCGTATTGCGTAGAATTTAACGCTTCTATAATTAATAACGCGACAATAAATTATTCCGATAATATCGAACGTCATTATGTCCAACCGAATATGTGCGCAAATTTCATTTATGACCTGAATGGTAGTAAAGGTCCCAATACTGTAGGAAAAGATATTGGCTGGATTAGTGTTTTATACCCTTCTGATTCCATGGTTGTCATGCCTGTAATGTTAGGGGCAAATACCTTAACACAACAATATAATCATTCGCAAGCAGTTTCAGAGTGTAAAAACTTTAACGCTGAAACTCGTTTACCTAACAAAGAGGAACTAATGTCAATTTTTTATAATAAAGAACTCATTGGCAACCAGGAATTATCTACCAGACATATTTGGTCAAGCAGTACAGCAAAAAAATCATACTACTGGGCATTAAATTTTTCATCTTCGGACTTGTATTTAGTTCCTGATAATCAAAAATATATCTACTGCGTTAAAAGATGATATAAAGGCGGTTAAAACCCGCCTTTTAACGTAACATTTCTTTATTTTGCTCCAAAATAAATCTTTTATGCTATAATATAAGCATATTATAGGATAGATTAGGGGAAAAGGAGAGAACTTTGAGTCAGCAAAATATTTTTGACGATGGCAAAATCGTTCCGGTTAATATTAGAGAAGAAATGAAACGTTCATATATCGACTATGCGATGAGCGTTATCGTAGGACGTGCGTTGCCTGATGTTCGTGACGGTCTGAAACCTGTTCACAGACGTATTCTTTACGCAATGAACGAACTCGGTATGGCACCTGATAAACCGTTCAAAAAATGCGCCCGTATCGTTGGGGAAGTTCTCGGTAAATACCACCCGCACGGCGACACAGCTGTTTATGAAGCTCTCGTTCGTATGGCTCAAGACTTTTCAACCCGTTACTTAACAGTTGACGGCCACGGAAACTTCGGTTCTGTTGACGGTGACGGCGCAGCCGCAATGCGTTATACAGAAGCTCGTATGAACAAAATTACACCATCCATGCTTGCTGACATCGATTGCGAAACCGTCGAATTTGAACCAAACTTTGACGGCTCGCTTCAAGAACCATCAGTTCTTCCTGTAAGACTTCCTATGCTTCTATTGAACGGTGTTTCCGGTATCGCGGTTGGTATGGCTACAAATATTCCGCCTCACAACCTTTGTGAAGTCGTTGACGGCACAATTGCGCTCATCAACAATCCGCAAATTACCATTGCAGAATTGATGGAACACATCAAAGGCCCTGACTTCCCGACAGCCGCAACAATCATCGGACTTTCAGACATTAAGCAGGCTTACGAAACAGGCCGCGGCTCAATCAAAATGCAAGCTGTTGCAGGGTTTGAAGAAATCGCTGGCGGCGGCGGACGTCAAGCAAGAACCGCTATCGTTATCACTGAAATCCCTTATCAGGTCAACAAAGCAATGCTTATCGAAAAAATTGCCGACCTTGTTAAAGAACAGCGTATCAACGGAATTTCCGACATCCGCGACGAATCCGACCGCGACGGTATGCGTATCGTTATCGAACTCAAACGCGACGCAAAACCTGATGTCGTTAAAAATAATTTATTCAAATTCACACAACTTTCAACAACTTTCGGCGTAAACAACGTTGTTCTCTGCGGAAAACAACCGCGACTTCTAAACCTCAAACAGGTTCTTGAAGAATTCGTTGAACACCGTGTTGAAATCGTTACAAGAAGAACAATTTTCTTCTTGAAAAAGGCAAAAGTTCGCGCTCATATCTTAGCCGGTTTGATTATTGCGTTGGGTTCAATCGATGAAGTTATTGAACTTATCAAAAAATCAAAAACCACAGAAGACGCACGCAACGGCTTAATGTCACGCTTCGGCCTCGACGTAGACCAATCCAACGCAATCCTTGAAATGCAACTTCGCAGATTGACAGGATTGGAACAAGACAAAGTTAAAGCCGAATACGACGAACTCTTGAAAAAAATCGAAGAGTACGAATCTATACTGGCAAGCCGTCAAAAAATTCTTGACATCATCAAGGACGAATTGACAGAAGACAAAGAAAAATTTGGCGACGACAGAAAAACACAAATTCTCCCTGAACAAGGCGAAGTAACAATCGAAGACTTAACTCCAAACACACCTATGGCAGTCTTCATAACTCACCAGGGCTATTTAAAGAGAATTTCACTTGACACATTCGAACGCCAAAACCGTGCAACACGAGGCAAATCAGGTATTAAAACAAAAGAAGACGACGATATTCAACACTTCTTCACAGCAATGATGCACGATAAAGTTCTGTTCTTCTCTTCAAAAGGAACGGTTTATAGCTTGAATGTATACGACTTTCCAGAAGGCGGCCGTCAGGCAAAAGGACTTCCAATCGTAAACGTTCTGCCTATCGAACAAGGCGAAAGAATTACCGCGGTTGTTCCTGTAAGCACATTCTCACACGATTTGAACCTTTTGATGTTGACGAAAAAAGGCTACATTAAACGTATCGAACTTGATAACTTCTCAAACATCAGAAGAAACGGTATTATCGCAATCGGCCTTGAAGAAGACGATGAACTTTGCTGGGTAAAACTTGCGACTGCGAAAGATGAAATCCTAATCGGAACCTCTTGCGGTATGGCAATCCGCTTCCCTATCGAGGATTTAAGACCACTTGGCAGAAGCGCACGCGGCGTAACTTCAATGAAATTACGTTCAGGTGATGAATTAATCGGCTGCGACATAGTTCCGAAAGATTACGACGCAGACTTGCTTGTTGTAACATCAGACGGCTTTGGTAAACGCACGAAGATTTCAGAATTCAGAACACAAAACCGCGGCGGAATCGGTTTGATTGCAACGAAATTCAAATCATCAGCGTCAAGACTTGTGGCATTGACGATTGTTAAAGACACCGACGACATCATGATGGTAACTGCAAACGGAATTGTAACGCGTATCAACGCGGGTTCAATCTCCCGTCAGGGCCGACCTGCAACAGGCGTTAAGGCAATAAACCTTGTCGACAATGATATGGTATGCTCAGTAAACAAAATTCTGAACCCGGATGAGGATGAAGAATTCCAAGGAACATCGGAATCCGCTCCGGCGCCTGAAACGAACGTAGAACAGGGCAGCCTGCTTGATAATAAAGAAGAATAAAAACTAAAAAACCGCCTCACGGGGCGGTTTTTTAATCATCAAACTCGGTAAAATCATCGCTTAAATCTCTAAGAGTAGGATTCATTGATTTTATTAGATTAAGCTTCCATTCTCTATGCCAATTTTTAAGTTGTTTTTCCCGATTAATCGCCAGTGTATTAGAATCGTAATATTCGTAATACACCAACTTTTTAAGATTATATTTATCAGAAAAACCTTTATTCATATGCACTTTGTGTTCATTCGTTCTACGAACCAGAGAGTTAGTAACACCTATATAAAAAGTTGTTTCTTCATAATTTGTAAGTATGTACACATAATAAGAATGTTTTCTTTGCATAAAGAAATGATAACATATCAATCCTCATCTGCCATGTGACAAAGGTTCTCAATGCGGAAAATCACACTCAGGTTGTCATCCCGAACTCGTTTCGGGATCTGTCAGGCGACACTTCTAATAATAAGCAAAGGAACATTTTTTCTTTTTCACGAGGCGTTTTGTTATATTTTTCTACTTAACTTCTCCTCGCAACATTGGACAGATCCCGAAACGAGTTCGGGATGACAGGGGGGTAATACCCAAATTATTGAGAAATCTCAATGACTTTTTCAAACCAATCTTTTATAATTTTATAATTATGAAAGATATAAACAAATACAAACCAAAACTAGAACTAATTGGCAAAAATCTTAGAAAATTTCGCAAAGCAAAAGGTTTAACGCAAAAACAAGTTGCAGAGATAGTTGGCGTTACAGCAAACTACATCTGTAAAATTGAAAATGGTAATGTGCTGTTTTCAATTAATCTATTATGCAAATTTTGTGTTTTATTTAAAGCGCAGCCAAAAGAGTTTTTTGAAAACTAAATACTATACGTAAACTGCAGGAAGTTGCCCACCAAATTTTCATTCCAAACTTGAACATCATCGGGTACGTTCAGAACTACCGGCGCAAAGTTCCAAATATATTTCACTCCCGCGTCTACAACAATGTCCGCCGTGCTTTGGGTAAACTCTTTAGGCACAGTCAAAATCGCAATATCTATTCCGTGTTCTGCTACAACCCGCGTAAAATCCGACAAATCATAAATCCGTTTGCCGTTCACCATGCCGGAAATTTTCTTTTTATCCGTATCAACAAGCGCAACTATATTCAGACCGTAGTTCGCAAAACTATCGTATTTTGCAAGCGCTGAACCCAGATTTCCCGCTCCGATAATACACGCATTTTTTTGTTTTTTGAACCCCAGAGTCTTTTCAATACAGGATTTTAATTCTTTTACGATATATCCGACACGACATTTGCCAGAATTATTCAGCACCGAAATATCTTTGCGAACCTGCGAGTCGTCAATGTGCAAAAGTTTTGCAATCTGTTTGCTGGAAATAAATTCCTCACCGCGCGCCAAAAATTCCTGCAAAATGCAGTGATAAAGCGTAAGACGATTGATTACTTTGTCTGAAATTTTCGCATTCATTAGTTTTGCTCGCGTTTTTCTTCCTGTTTAATAAAATCGCACAGGCGTTCAAGATTTTTATCTTCAATAAATTGTATAAGGTCGTTGGCGTCTTTGATTTTTCCGAGTGCAAAGCCCGTTTCTGCAAGCAAAACGCAGTCGTTACAAAGTCTGTAGCCGTTATAATCAATTGAGCCCGCAAAGCATTTATTCTGACCGCAGCAATCACAGTCGAAAAATTCCTCAGCACAGGCAGGGTTATCTTCGATATCGTCAAGCCGCATTTGCTCGACAACCTGCTGCATTTCTTCTACAATTTCTTTTTCACTTTTTTTCTCATCTGCCATGATTTTGTTATCTCCGCTACATTTTATGGTTTATGCTTTTTTGCATTATTTCACCGCCTCTGCCATTGTTTTAACCGCTTCCGCCATGCCGGTAAACACCGCACGCGAAACTATACTATGTCCGATGTTCAGTTCATAAAGCCCTTGAATTTCGTGCATTCTGTGAACATTTTCGTAATTAAGCCCGTGGCCCGCATTCACACGTAAACCCAAACTTTGCGCATATTCCGCAGCGTTTTTCAGTTTCAAAAATTCTTCTTCGCCGCCCGCTTTGCCGTAAGTGTTTGAGTAAGTTCCGGTGTGCATTTCGATAAATTGCGCGCCTGTTTCAAAAGACGCTTTCACCTGTACTTCTTCAGGGTCGATAAACAAACTCACAACAATTCCAGCGTCCAACAGCGGTTTAATAAAATCCCTTACCGCCTCAAAGTTTCCGGCAACATCAAGCCCGCCCTCGGTTGTAACCTCCTGACGCTTTTCCGGAACAAGACATATTGAATGCGGTTTCACCTCAAGCGCAATTTTCTGAATATCTTCCGCCATCGCCATTTCGAGGTTAAGACGTGTTTTAATATTTTTTGCCAGTGAATAAATATCCGCGTCTTTAATATGGCGTCTGTCTTCGCGTAAATGCGCAGTTATAGAAGTTGCGCCGTTCTCTTCACAAATCAACGCAGCCTTTAAAACATCAGGCTCCGCCCCGCCTCTTGCGTTTCTCAATGTCGCAACATGATCTATATTTACTCCTAACAACATTTATTTTCCCTCTTTGTAATATAATTCTATTATATCGTCCAACAGATGTATTCTATTCGAACGCTTATAATAATATAATACAAAAGAAAAGAAATGAACACTATTTTAATAACTATCTTTATACTAGAAATAATAATTCTCGGGCTAATCCTCTACTGCGTGATTGGTCTGAACCTTGCCGTTAACAGACTTAATAAAAAAGTTCTTACAAAAAATAAACGAATAAGAGCGACTTTACCTGCAGCAAGGGAAATATTTACCTTAACGCATCAATATATCGAGATGTGGAAAGAAGAGTTTGCCAAAAAAGTTGAAGCCTCAGGCAATCTTCTTGGAGAATACGTTGCGTATTATTTGATACACAAACTATTTAAAAAACAATATGAACATTTTGAAAAAGGCTTTAACATCGCAAAACTTTTTTGGTAGTAAAGTCTTGTATAAATATTGAAAATATGATAAACTAAAATCTAAAATGAAAGGCGGGCGGTTATGTCAGAAAATAAATCACTAGCGTTTCCGATGGGATTATTAGCGGGCGTTGTTGGCGGTATTGTTGCCGGAATCCTCTTTGCTCCAAAATCAGGTGAAGAAACAAGAAGAGAGTTAGCACAAACAGCTACAGAATTTTATGAAAAACATTCTCCGGAAATAAATGAAGCTAAAAAACAAGCATTGCAATCAGTCGATTTGGTAAAATGCAAACTCGAAAGACAGTTGAAAAATATTTCAGATATGATTAAATCAAGAAAGCTTCGTAAAGCAAAAGAACGCGAAAGCGCACAGGGCGGCTTACGTTAATATAGAAAGTAGGAGAGAATGGATACATCACAAATCGCTTTAAATCAGAGTTTAACGTTCCTGTCCTGGACAGTCGGAGTCGTCGTTTTTGTAGTCGGTGTTTTCCTGACAAAATTGATAATCGACTTATCAATCCTGTCAAAAAGCTTACTCGAAACATCAAAAATCCTTAACGAAGAACTTAAACCTACGATATTGGAATTGAAACAAACTTTAACTTCAATTCTATCAATCACCCAGTCTGCAGAAGACGGCATAACTAAGGTTAAAAACGCTATTGTAAGCATAAACGAAAAGAAAAACCGCGTTAAAAATAACATTAAAACGGGCTTCTTTAACGTAGTACAAAGGGTTAAAGAAATTTTCGTAAAATAGCCGTTTTTAACAATTAAAAACTTTCTAAAACACGTATATAATATTAATGAAAATAAAGGAGTCATTATGTCATCAACAAGTAAATTTTTATGCGGATTTTTAATCGGCGGTGCAGTAGGCGCGATTGCAGGAATTCTTCTAGCACCAAAATCAGGTGAAGAAACACGTCAAATGTTAAAAGACGGTACAGTAGAAGCGTTGAAAAAAGCTGATGCAACAGTAAAAGAAATTCAAGCAAAAGCAGACGATGTGGTTTCAGACCTACAAAAAAAAGGGGATGAAATCAAAGAAAAACTTCAAAGCCTTATGAACCAACAAAAAGAAGACGAAGAATAGAATAATTAATATTAATCCCTCATCATTGATGAGGGATTAATATTGACACAAGCCAAAATATAGTTTAAAATTGTTATATAAACAAATGAAAGGATTTAATAGTATGAAAAAATCAAGAGCTGGAAACCTTTGTTATATGGGCCTGTTGAGCAGGGGGGGGGGGGCAAGACTTAGTTAGTGAAAAGTCGTTAATCAAGAGTCGAGAGTTCAATATGGAGAATAACCCCGCGCCAAGCGCACATAACGAACTCCTCACTCCTTACTCTTCACTCCTCACTAAAAGTGCGTTCAACCACTCTTGTCATGCTGAACTTGTTTCAGCATCTGAGCGGCATCCACACACTGGTCTGCAGGCTGTCGGTCAACGAGTGGCATTCACTATGGCTGAAATATTGCTTTCCCTCACCATCATAGGAGTCGTTGCAGCGATTACTTTGCCAAGTTTGACGGGTAACATAAACGAGCGTACATGGAATACTCAACGCAAAGCACTTTACTCAAGAATGAGTCAAGCTATTTCACTAATGCCAGCACTAAATGGTTATGGACAATACACCTATACAAACGGTGATGACGGAACAATCAGCACAGGCGTTGACACTGCTACTGAAACTTTTATAACAAGTGGACTCGCTAAAGTCCTGAAAATTAATAATATCTGCGATAATTCTCATTTACCCGACTGTGGAATTCCAAGTCGCATAACAACTTTAAATACTGGTAGTCTTGCAATACCTACCACACTATTTGAATTAAATTCTATGTTTTATGAAACAATTAGCGATACAACAGAAACATTTCAAAACCCACAATCTTACGTTAATACAAAAGCTGTAGCTTTCGAAACACAAAATGGAGAGTCTATAGTTGCATACTACAATCCATATTGCACAGGCACTGCCGGAGAATATTACTGGAAATACAGTCAGGTACAAATGTGTGCGAATTTTATTTTCGATCTAAACGGCACTAAAGGCCCTAATACTGTTGGTAAAGATATCGGCTTTATGACAGCACTTTATTCAAGTAATTCTGTACTTGTAATGCCGCTTCCTGCAAATAAAGATCTGGATAGCGGAATGTATCAGACAATGGCTGCCAGTTCTTGTACCTCTTTTAACAATGAATACAGAGTACCTAACCGTGAAGAATTATATTCTATGTTTTACAATAAAGAACTCATTGGAAACATGATGCCAGATTATTACTGGTCAAGCACATTAATAGGTACTAGTAATGACATAGAAGCTTTTAGGCTCTCATTTGAAAGTGGACGTGGCGGTAGAAGTCCCAAAACAATTAATGATTATGTTCGTTGTATTAAAAGATAAATTTATCCTTTCTGAAACAAGAAAGCGGAGCCTCTCGGCTCCGCATTTTTATGTACCAAAATAATTCTTTAAAAATCATGTGAAATATAATCTACTATTTCAATAATTTTGTCAATAAATCATCAATACCAATATCAAGAACTTTTGCAATCTTCCAAACGACATATATACTTGGAGTTGTTCTGCAGGCTTCTATTCTGGTTATATGTTCACTAGAAATAGCTATTTGTTGAGCCAGTTGTTTTTGTGTTATTTTCCTAACAATTCTTGCAACCTTAATATTAAGAGCTAATCGTTTACGTATTTCTTGTTCCATATAATCCTAACGTTTTATTAAGTTTCTTCCTTCATTATAATTAATAATATAGCTTTATAGTTATTATATTATCAAATCAATAAAAATATGTCAATATAGTTAATAAGTAGGAGATATAGTTATGAGTGTTAGAGAAGATATTAAAGCTATATTGGCACAGGAAAATTGGAAACTTGCTGACGTAGCAAAAGAAATGACAAGGATTACAGGTAAAAATTATTCGGGGCCAAATCTTTCACAAAAAATGTCACGTAAAACATTAAAATATGAAGAAGCCCAATTGATAGGAAAAATAGTTGGATATAATCTTCGCTTCTTCAAACAATAATAAAAAAGCGGGCTTGATGACCCGCTTTTTATCTATGCTCCAAAATAATTCTTTAAATCTGGTGTTAATTCTTTATTTTTGCAATATTTTTTGAGTTTTGCAATAGCACGGTTTTCAATTTGGCGGATTCTCTCACGCGAAACCCCGTACTGTGTACCGATTTCATCAAGTGTTTTGTGAATTCCGTTATTATCTATACCAAAGCGCATAATCAACACATCACGTTCTTTTGGACTTAAAACCGTTAACATTTTTTTGATATCAACAAACAGGTTTTCCTGAGAAACTTTGCTATCAGGTGCCACTGAAACTTCATCAACAATAAAGTCTGCAATCTTTGCGTTATCATCTTTTGAAGAAGTCGCAGGGGTATCCATACTAATCGTTGTTTGCGCTGATTTAATGATTTCAGAAAGTTTTGTTTCGCTCATACCAAGACGGTGAGCAATTTCTTGTTTTGTAGGTGTGTGGCCGAGTTCTGTTGTCAAATCCAGAGTAACACGTCTGATTCGGCTCAAAGACTCTATCATGTGGATTGGAAGTCTGATTAATCTAGCCTTATCTGCAATTGCACGTGTAATCGCCTGTTGAATCCACCAGGTCGCATAAGTTGAGAATTTATAACCTTTTGTGTAATCAAATCTGTCTGCTGCTTTCATCAAGCCTACATTTCCCTCTTGAATTAAATCAAGAAAAGAAAGACCGCGGCCTATATACTTTTTCGCAATACTTACAACAAGTCGCAAGTTTGCGTTAACAAGCATATTTTTGGAAAACTTATCGTTTTTTTCCTGAATTTTTTGCGCAAGTTTAAGTTCATCATCCGCTGAAAGCAATGGAATTTTACCAATCTGGTGAAGATAAATTTTAACGTTATCATCAGCATTTACACTTGCAAAACTTTCGGCACTTTTCGGCTCTTCAAGACATTCAAGAACTTCTTCTTCATCATGTTCAAGCTCTTGCTGCTCAAGAGTGTTAAAATCAACATTATCGTCAGAAATATCGTCTGTCATAAATGGTAATTTTTCAAGTTCTTTCTTCATTGTACTCTCCATATTATTAGTAGATAAATGTAATTATTTTTTAAGCTTTTGTCTTACTGTTTCAAAGATAATTGCGCTTAGCGCATTTGAAACGTTCAGGGAATTAAAATCTTTAAGCATAGGGATTTTAACCACGTAATCGGAAGCTTTCAATAATGATTTTGAAACTCCTGCGTGTTCCGCACCCATTATTATAGCAAAATTCATATTATTATAATCTACATCAAAATAATTATCTTTCGCGCTTGCATCCGTTGCAATTATCCACCAGTCGGATTCTTTCATTTTCTGTACTGCATTAACGAGGCTGTTAACCTTAATAATTGGAATATGATTAACCGCGCCTGCACTTATTTTTTCTACAACAGAATTAACCTGAACGTTTCGGCGGGATGGAATTATTATAGCTTCTACACCGGCACAAACGCAGGTTCTTATTATTGCACCAAGGTTGTGGACATCTTCTACGCCATCAAGAATTACGACTGATGAATTCGTATGCGGTTTTTCAAGGAAGTCTTCCAGCTCCATGTATTCAATCGGTGCAACAAGAGCTATTACACCTTGGTGGTTGAATTCTGCATAAGCTTGAAATTTATCCTTGCCCACAAATTGAAAAACAATTCCTTTTTCGCGCGCAAGTTCTTTTATTTTATTAATTTTAGTATCGGTATGGATAGTTTTAGAAATAAGAATTTTATTAATCTCTCTAGTTTCAGAGATTAGAGCCTCCATTACCGAATTTTTACCGAAAATTATATCTTCTGACATGGTGTTGAAACCTCAAGCATTCTGTCAATGCATTTAACAGCTTTTGACGCAATTGTTTCATCAACTGTAATTTCGTGCTGTTCGTTAATCAATGCGTTATAAATATCAGTTAAAGTGTGCCATTTCATATTAGGGCAAATTATATTATCTTTGATTAAGATAAATTCTTTTTGCGGACAATCGCGTTTTAATCTATCAACAACACCCTTTTCGGTTGCAATAACGAAGGTAGTAGCGTCACTTCTCATCGCATAGTTCATAATACCAGTTGTGCTTCCCACATAATCTGCAAGCGCAGTTACTGACTGATGGCATTCAGGGTGAGCAAGAATTTTAGCATTCGGATATTTTTCTCTGGCTGCAATAATATCCTCAGGTTTAATTCTCAAATGTGTAGGGCAAAAGCCAGGGAATGTGATAACTTCAACGCCCTTAAGCTGAGATTCCACCCACTTACCAAGGTAAGTATCAGGAAGGAACAATATCTTTTCAGCCCCCATACTTTCAACAACGCGAAGCGCATTTGAACTTGTAACGCACATATCACATTCAGATTTAACCTCAGCAGTAGAATTTATATAACAAACCGCTGGAACATTCGGATATTTTGCCTTAAAATCGCGTAATTGCTGCAAATTAATCATATCAGCCATTAAACAACCGGATTCCATTCTCGGAAGCAAAACTTTTTTATCAGGTGAAAGCATTTTAGCAGTCTGGGCCATAAAATAAACACCTGCAAAAATTATCATATCCGCATCAGTTTTCGCCGCCTGCTGGCTTAAATATAAAGAATCACCAACATAATCTGCAACTTCATCAATTTCAACATTTTGATAACAATGCGCAAGTATTACCGCATTTTTTTCTTTTTTTAATATATTAATCTTTTCAATAAGTTCTTTCATTGAAAAAATACTCCTGTTTTCATTTTATTACTGTCCGAGCAAGACTCGCTCACGTACCTTATCGCGAGTCTTGTGAGTGGCGTATTAGACAGCGCAGTCGCAGGTTGGCTTGCGTGAGCAAGACAAGCAGGCGACGGAGAACTGCTTTTACTCAACATTTTATTACAAAAACAATAAATTAACCAATATATTTATATATTTTTTATAAAAACTACACCATTCAATGTAAATTTATATTATAAACTTTGATTTTTCTAAAATTTATTTTACAATTAAGGTGGAGAAACAAATTATGAGTATTAATAGTTTAGTAAATAGTTTAGGAAAAAAAGAAAAGGTTTACGTTTCCGTTACCCAATCTGTGGGTATGGAAGTATTTCAAGTAGATGAAAACTCAGGACACATCACAAAATATGCAAGTAAACATCTGGAATATGACAACAGCACAAAAGAAATTACTGATTTAGAGAAGTTCAGAGAAAATTTCCTCGAACTTTTGACAGAATTAGGTATCAAACCATCTTGCGATGTTGTTCTTAACTTGCCTACAGTATTATTAGGAACCAGAGAGCTACCTACAATGCTTGAAGATGCTGCTATCGGTCAATCTATTCTGGCAGAAATAGACAGCTCTTATATATTCTCACAGTACACACCTGTTTTTGACTGGAAAGACTTTGATTCAGGCAAAAATGCAGGCATGAGAAATATTTTTTATTGCGCTTTGCAAGACAATATAGTTTCTAAAATAATTGAATCTTTCAAAGAAGTAGGAGCAAAAGTAGTTGATATTGAAACATCTTATACAACAATTCTCAACGGTCTTGCAAGAACTAATCTTATTGAAAAACAACTTCAGCCGGAAAAAGTCTGGAACCTTATGATTGTTAATGATGGCGGATATGCTATCTTTTCAATGCTTGCAGATAAAATCATTGATTTCGTTCAAGAAGATATGCAGCTTATGGAAGAAAGAGCTGATGAAATTTATAACGTCATTGCTTCAACTGCAGAATTAACACTCCTCGGTTTCTCTGCAAGCTCACTGGTAATAGTTTCGGAAACTGACCAGGTAAGTGCCGAAGAACTTGCTACTTCACTAACTTCTACAGGCTCATTACAATATGAAGATGTTGTATTTATAGATGATAACTTATACAGAACAGATGAATTTTTACCATTAGCACCGACTGTTGACCCTAAATATAAATTAAAACCGTCATTAAAAACACTCGGTATGCTTCAAGGAAACAAATTACCTGTTATTGCCAAATTTGATTTTCTTAAAATTGCACCAAAAGTTAACTACGACAACGAAATCGTTAGATTTAACATAGGTGATCATATTTTTGAAATAACACCTAATAAAGCAAAATTTTATGCCGCAATAGTTGCAGGGGTACTTTTAGTAATCCTTGTACCACTATTCATACTGTTCCCTATCTTGAACAAACCGTTTACAGAAAAAATAACAACACTCGAAAATCAAATCTCTGCACTTGATCAAGAAATAACTGAATTAAACGCAGCTGATGTAGGGACAAAATTTAATCCGCAAGAAGAAATTAAAAATGTTCTGGCAAATAACAGAACTAAATTGATTTCCTACATAACTATAGGTGAAGTAATTCCAAGAAAACTATGGATTACTTACTACAAAACCCACAGTAAAGATAAAATTATTATCGCAGGTGTTAGTGGAAGCATTGATGATATTAACAACTTCTACAAAAATATCAACAATACTCTTCCAAACAGCAAACTCCAGCTTAAAAATATGGAAATGAACAACACTAACGGTGAAGACGCAGCGGTTGCAGAAGCTAAATATTATGACTTCATAATCACAAACGACCCTGATTATCCGCCAAAGGCTGATAATGCTGACGCTGATGATAAAAATGCAAAAGGTAAATCTAAAAAGAAAAAATAATAAAGGATTATAAATAATGGATTCAGAATTAATAAAAAAATATTTAGATATGTTCAAAGTCGCTATTGCCATTGTTGTAGTCGCACTTTTAGCATCAATCTTCCTATTAACCCAAATAATTCCGCAAACTATTTCATACTTTGGCAATAAAACAAAATATGCTGATAGCGAAAACAGACTTGCAGCAAAAAAAGCTGAACTTGAAACAGCTAAAAAGAACAAAGAAAGACAGGAAAAGCTTGATAGTGCAGGTATTGAGGTTAAAGCTTTCTACCGCGATATAAAAAGCACAGGAAACTCAACAGCGGATATTCTCGCAGGTGAAATTCAAGAAATTAACGACTTAATTAAATTCTACGGAATTAAAATGTATAAAGTTAACTACAATTACGATCCGGCAGAAGATATTTTCTTTAAAGAAAAGAAAGATACCTACGGTGTTTGTAAGATGAATATGGAACTATTCGCATCTTATATGAAGTTCCAAAGCTTTATGAAAGACCTTTACAAACACGAACACTTCCTTGATATTCAATCAATTGAAGTTAACCCTTACAAAAAAGACAAATCAATTCTAAATATAAAAATGGAGTTAAGCCTCTACGCTGAAAAAGACGCCAACGCAGGCGAAAGCAGAGAGGTTCCGCCATCAAAGGGCGATAACTCCTCTTCAAACGACTTAAATCTGGATTTAGATATCTAGAAAATTATACAAAACTTTCAAAATCAATCCCGAAAAACATTTCGGGATTTTTTGTGCAATTTTCACAAAAGTTAGTTTCTAAAACTACTTTTTGAGAAAAGTCTGCAAGACTTGAACCGCATCTTCCACGGTGGTCATTGGCCAGAAAAGGACAAACATAAACACCGTTAGTTGTTAAAATTCTGCCATATTCACAGTCAAGACTTTTCCACATTTGATAATCAGGTTCAGAATTAGAATCCTTATCTACGTAACGATTAATCTTAATATGGTCTTGTTCAACGTCATAATCAACCTTATTACAAAGTTCCATAACTTTTTGAAGCATTAGAGCTTCAT
Organism: uncultured Candidatus Melainabacteria bacterium; assembly: GCA_947361615.1. Classification (GTDB taxonomy): domain Bacteria; phylum Cyanobacteriota; class Vampirovibrionia; order Gastranaerophilales; family Gastranaerophilaceae; genus Gastranaerophilus. The sequence continues at coordinate 37,637 of CANAJP010000001.1, forward strand.
CTTCATTATAGAAATTTGTGACTGAAATAATAGGGCTAAAATTATACTTCGCAAGTGCCTTTACCGCAGATAATGTTTGGCGGAAAGCACCACGTGTTCTGACTTCGTCATTTTTTAATTCGTCATAGTGATCAAGACTTAATTTAACAATAATCTCAAAGTCGCTTTCTTCTTCAACATTTTTCAAAAATCTTGCTTTTTTCTCATTGATAAAAGAACCGTTCGTAATAATACAGACATTAGAAACCTTTAAACACATTCTCAAAATAGCGTTAAAATCTGGATGTGTCATAGGTTCAGCGCCTGTCAAATAAATACAATCCAAACCACCGGCCTTAACAAACGCAAGATTATCTTTGATACAATTTACCGGAATAAAATCCTTGACGTTTTTAGAAAGCGGAAAATCAATATAACAATGTTTACATCTCATATTGCAATTTTTGGCAGTCATTTCTATAAATAAATTTTTAAACGCTTTCATCTGACACACAGGCGCGCGGTAAATTGATGTGCTCATATTTAACTCCTCTTTTATTATAAAATCATTCTACAAATTCAAGAGGAGAATAAAATTGCCCGACTTGTTAATTTACAAAAAGCGAGGGAATTCCCTCGCTTCCAATTAACGTTTGACACACCTTACGTATCTAACGTGATTTTTTTATGACCGGTTGCTTGAATTCCATATTTAAAAGATGCTCCCCATCCGTAGTCTGCGTTCAAAGTGCTACTTGACCAGTAATTTTCTTGTTGCATTTCTCCTAATAGCAAGTTATTTATAAGCATAGAGTTTAATTCGTCAATATTTGGCATTCTGCTATCAATATCCTGATTTTTACAACTTGATATTCCTGTTGTATGATCTAGCATTGAGCTGCTTATGTCGTTGTTTGCTGCTACTGGAGCTGCAACTATAGAGTCTGTTGCGTTAAATACGGTCATAAAACCAATGTCTTTACCCACAGTGTTAGGGCCTTTGCTTCCATTTAAATCATAAATAAAATTTACGCACATTGTAGATTCTGGAAAACCGAATGTATTTCCAAACAGTGTTTGCGACTCTTGATTCAAATACACTGTTTGACAAGATTGATTGTAAAATGCAACAATACTTTCACCGTTTTGGGTTTCAAAGGCTGCGGCTTTTGTATCTACCGTTGAATAAGAGCAGCCAGAATACGTAACATTTTCAAACCAACTGCTTAATTCATAAAGTGTTGATGGCATATTTGTAGATGTAGCTTGCAAGTTAGTAAATGACGAAACAACACCACAATCTGATAAGTGTTCATTATCGCAAATGTTATTAATTTTGAGTACTTTCGATAAGCCAGCGGTTAAGAAAGTTTCGGCTGCGGTATCTTCCGTAACGCTACCGCTTGCGTCCTCGGTTAGTGTTCCGTAACCATTGAGAGCTGGCATTAAAGAAATGGCCTGTGACATACGCGCATATAAGGCTTTGCGCTGTGTGTTCCAAGTTCGCTCATTAATATTCCCAGTCAATGATGGTAAAGTAATTGCTGCGACCACACCGATAATTGTGAGGGATAAAAGTATTTCCGCCATCGTGAAAGCTTTTTTCATAATTTTCATCCTTTCTCTATTACTAATTAGTCATACCTTACTAGTAATATAGCATAGAATAAAAATATGAAATCCTACAAAAAAACTATTTCTGATAAAAAAGCACTACTTCTTAAAATCGTTGGAGAAATAATCAAGGAACAACGGCAAGCCAAAAATAAAGGAATTTTACTCCATGCTTATGAATATGATATTCCGAGTAGTTCGTTAAGCTTGATAGAAAAGGGGAAACGTGATATTCAATTATCAACGCTATGGAAAATCGCCAATTCTTTTGATATGACAATGGGTGAATTTATTTCCATTGTAGAAAAAAAACTTCCAAAAGATTTTCAAATTATTGACGATAAATAATTACCCGACTTGTTAATTCACAATAAATATGATAACATTGCAGTATGAGCAGATTAAACGAACGAATTGAAAATTTCAACAGGGCATTCGCAATCTTTAACGACGCAGTAAATGCTTATAATCAGAATAAAGAAAACATCCTTACGCACATGGCACTTGTTCAAAGCTACGAAGTTTGTTTTGAACTAGGATGGAAAGTCCTAAAAGATTATCTTGCAGAAAACGGTATTTTAGTTTACCTGCCAAAACAGGTGATTAAAGAAGCTTTTAACAAAAATGTTATTTCGAATGGTCAAATATGGATTGATATGCTTGATGCTAGAAATGCCACATCGCACGAATATAAAATGGATAAAATAAACCTCATTCTTGAAAAAATAAGTTCTTCTTATTTTGATGAATTATTAAAATTTTCAAATTGGTTGGTAAAATTAAATGGATAAATTTGGGTTACCGCAAAAAACTATTGATGAATTAATAAACTATTTTACGCAAAGGCCTGAAATAGAAAAAGTTGTTATATACGGTTCCCGCGTTAAGGGTACTCATCACAATGGTTCGGATATTGACTTTGCAATCTGGACAGATAAGCATGAAACCATTTCGAACATACTATCAGAATTAGACGATTTGCCTACACCATATATGTTTGACGTTACGGATTACAAAACACTCAACCACGAAGGGATGAAGAATAGTATTGACCGTGATGGCAAACTCTTTTACAGTGCAGATTATTATAATGACAAATAGTAATCTTTTAAAATTTTCGTATCAACTTCGATATTAGGGCTTTCGCAGGTAAGCGCGCCACGAACATCAAACGCTTTGAACGCTTTCAATAAATCCTTGTAATTCATATCAGATTCTTCAAGGTTCAAGTGACTGCGTTCACCTTTTGCTGTGTACAAAATTCCGGCAAGATGCGCGTGGAATGTTTTTAACGCTTTATCGCCCAACTCGTTACCAATCTTTTCTAAAATCATTGAAAATTCATCATAAGTGTTAAACTCACCGCCGCTTCTAGCGTGAAGATGTGAAAAATCTATACAAGGAAGAACCATATCAAACTCCTTAGAAAGCCTGATAACTTCCTCCAAATCGCCCCACTGTGTAGCTTTTCCGGTAGTTTCCGGACGAACCCAAACATCTATATTCTGCTCTTTGAGCGCCGAAAATATCATATCATTGCACTTTTTAACCTGAGCGTAAACTTTTTCTTTATCACCGCCCATATAATACGCAGCATGATAAGTTATACTAAATGCTCCCGTATCTCTTGCCGCAACAGCAGTTTCAATAATCCGGTTTACACTTGCAAGAACTTTATCTTCCTCAGGAGAATTCAGGTTTATATAAAAAGGACAGTGAGCTGTCAAAACCAAATTTTCACTCTCGCGTGTTGAATTCACAAGCGCACGTGTGTCATCACTCATTCTGACACCGTGAACAAACTCCAATTCCATACCATCAAGCCCCAGAGATTTTATAATCTCAAAAGCTTCTTTATAACTACCTTTCGTAGCTTTTGGCATTCCGGCTGTTAAAAAATTCAACTTATCAAACTCAAATATTCTTTGCAAAATAAACTCCTATTCCTGTAGATAATAAACATACTGCAACACTTAGGAAAATATATCCGAAAGACTGCACAAAAGCACCTTTCTCCACCATTTTAAAAAGTTCAAGTGAAAAAGTACTAAATGTCGTCAAACCACCACAAAAACCCACTGTTATTGCAAGTTTTAGAGAATTTGACACATCAGCTTTATCCATAAAATAACAGTAGAAAAATCCTATAATAAAGCTTCCAATTATATTTACAATAATAGTCGGGAACGGACAGACAAGGTTTGCGCCATATCTTAATAAAGACCCCAGACCGCCGCCTAAAAATATAGCAATAACGTTAAGCATGAACCCCTGCCGACACTAAACTTTCCATAATTTCCTGCGCGTCAGAAACCATTTTACAGCAATGATGTTTGCGCTCAATTCCCTCAAGTCCTCGTGACAAAATCTTACAGCAGGTAAACTGGTTGCGTGCTTTAAATTCATCTACAAGCTCTTTTGCTTTCGCTCTTGCTATAACTTCGTTACCTTTAGAGTTCTCACGGCCAAAGTGATATCCAAGAACCATCTGAGAAGCAGAAACAGCACCACACAAACAGCCGCTTGACATTCCGCTCGAAAAACTTGTTGCACAAGGCAAAAGTTCCGCCGGACATAAACCTTTATCTATTGCATATTTTATAATGCTTTCAGAACAAGAATAACCGTTCATAAAATAATCTGTTGCTTTAGTCATACACACCTCTCAAACTTAATAACAGGATAGCACAAATCTGCCCAAAATCTATATAGGCACCCTATCTTATTTGAACAGGCATTACCAGACAAACAAAGTCTTCTTCGCTGTTTGGTCTTAAAACTGTTGCTGAAAGGCTTGTGTTCAAACCGATTTTAACTTCTTCGCTATCAATGTTTTTCAAAGCTTCAAGCATATATTTGTAGTTAAAAGCTATTGTTAAAGCATCAGCAGTGTAGTCAATATCAATGTTTTCTTCAGATTTACCTGAATCCGGAGTATCAGCAGTTAAGTTTAAGTTATTTTCAGTAAATTCAAACTTAGCGATACTTGTTTTTTCGTTAACCATGACAGAAACACGGTCAAGCGCTGAAATCATTTGTGAAACATTCACAATAGCTTCTTTCGGGCTTTCATTAGGAATAAGTTTGTTATATTGCGGGAATTGGCCTTCAAGAAGTCTTGAAATTGTAGTTGTTTTTTCAGATTTAATAACGATTCTATTTGTTTCTGCGTAAATTTTAACATTATCTTCATCGATAAATGAGCAAATTTTAGCAAATTCGTTAACAGTTCTTGCAGGAATGATAAGCAGGTTAGTTTTGTCATTTTCAATGCTTTCTCTGACACGCGCAAGTCTGTTACCGTCAGTTGAAGCAACTTCAAGCTGGTTTTCTGAAAGACTGAAAACAATACCTGATAAAAGGTTGCTGTTTTCATAAGCTGCAGCAGCAAAACCTGCTTGTTTAACGGCTTTAGTTAAAACTTTTACAGGAATTTCAAAACAATTAGCTTCATCAACTTCTACATTTGAGCATTCTTTAGGAAACTCATCAGCAGAAATACCGATGATATCAAATTTTGTTTTTTTGCAGGTAATATGAACTAACGGTTCAGTGGCAGCCATTTCAAAAGTTACGAGGTTATCATTTAATTTAGAAACAATTTCGTTCAAAGTTTTTGACGGGAGTGTTATTTTACCTTCTTCTTCGACCTGTGCATCAACGGTTGTAACAATAGTCATATCCAAATCAGTCGCAACCAATTTAATAGAATTTTGACCTACTGTTTCAATATAAATGTTTAAAAGAACAGGCTGTAAAGCTTTTACACTTGTGGCTCTTTCAACAATTTTAATACCGTTATATAAATCCTCTTTTTTAATAACAAACTTCATACCTCGTCACTCCTTTTCTTACGTAAATTATATTACAAAGCAGGTGCAAAATACAAGGAAAACTATTGATATTATTAAGAAAGCGCAATATTTTATTTACTCTTTTTCAGGTAAAGCTGCAATATTTTCCATAACTTTATCAACATCAATATTTTTTGTATCGAGGCTGACCATTATGTTGTTTTTTCTTAAATCCTTTGGACCCCATTTAGTAAAAAGGTCGCTAAAAAATATTGCGGTTGTAGGTACTTTTCTTGCTAACGCAAGGTGCATACAGCAAGTGTCAACTGTCACAAATTTTTCACATTTATCTATCAATGCTGCTGTTTCTAAAAATTTAGTCTTACCGGCAAAATCATAATACTCAAGGTTTGGAAACTCTTTCAATTCATCAACATAATGACGAATATCATTTCCGCCTATGATTACAACTTTATATTTATTTTCATTATTAATTTTTGAAATAAGCGCAGCCGATGTAGAAACCATCAAAGATTTCTGTTCTGAATGACATGCAGGACAAAAACCAATAATTTTCTTATTTTCAAGCCCGTTATTTTTCAAAAGTTCAGAAACATTTTTTTCATCTTCTGCATTAAAATTAAAATAAGTTTCTAATCCCTCTTCATATATTCCTAATGGTTTAAGACATCTTGCGTAGTGTTCGGTAATATGAACCTGTAAATTTTTTTCTTCATCAAGATACGGAATAAGACCTGTTAAAAACAACTCTCTCATTTGTTCACCTCTGCCAACTCTATTTTTGGCTCCGGTCAAAAATGCGAGATATGCACCTCTTAGTTGATTGTCTAAAACTATTATAGTATCAAACTTTCCTCTTAATGAAAGTCCAAATTTGGTAACTTCCCAAAAAGACTTGCTTTTGTCGTAACAATAAACATTATCTATTTCCGGGATACCTGCAACAGCAGCAAGTCCTCTGTTTATTGCTATTATGGAAATATTTGCATCAGGATAAAGATTTCTCAAATGTTTAAAAATTCCGGATGTATTAATAACATCGCCTAGAGGGCCGGAAATAATTACAGCAATATTTTTTCCAACTATATTAATTTTTTTCATTAATGTATTTTATATTAAATTTTGGTCAATACCTATTAGCCAAGTGGCCAATATAATTTATGAACAAAACTCTATTTTTCGGCTAACCTCTATTATTTACTATATAAATAAATTAGTTTATATATATAACTAATAGTCATAGTAAGCTCGAAATATTTGTAGAAAACTTCTGAAAGCCTCTATTACCAATAGTTTTCATTGTAAATAGTTTGTAGAATATTTTCTTATGACTATTAGAAAACCTATCATAGTAATAATAATCTTTGTAGAAAACATAAAATTTTTGTAGAAAAAGCAGAGTTTTCTACAACTTAAACAAAAGTTTTCTACAATAAATGTAACGAAATGTAACGAAATAAAGAGTATATAGCAATTATATAAAATGAAAATACTTTATTAATATGTAAGACATAACACAAAACACTGAACGACAAACGCATTAAATAAAACACGAGATATAAAACTAACACACACACTACCTACTACACACTAACCTTCTACACACATGAGGAATTAAAAACAGATTCCAATTGAGACCTATCATTTGATAGGTTTTTTTTTGCGCGCTGCGCGGAGCCAGGAAGATTGCTATTATATCGTCTTTGCAAGAATGTAGTGTTCGTAGCTCAGTGCGTAGTTATACAATGCATTCATAAGTACTCGGCCACTCTCTGATTTTCCTATTATTAGAAACTCGTTGTATTTGTTTTTCGCAAGTGTGAGTTCTGAATGGATAATTTTTTCTACATTTGTTTTAGGATTTTTAGACATTATAAGCTGAATCCATTCTGAGAGTATGTTTACAGCTGTGGATTTGTTGTTTATTATTTCACTATTTTTTGTTTGGATATATTTTGAAAATTCACTAAGTATCATAGTTTCGGAGTTGTTGTAGCAAAACAGGTTATGTCAGTAACGCCCGCTGCGTGAAATGTTTTTATCATTTCGGCGAAGGTTGAACCTGTTGTGCAAATGTCGTCTATAATTAATATTTTACCACAATTGGACATTTCTGATAAATTAACCTTAAACGCGTTGTGTAAGTTTTCTGCGCGCTCTGTTGGTGTAAGTTTGTATTGCGGTTTTGTGTTTTTTACACGGGTGATAAGTTTTGTGTTAAGGGTGTTTCCGGATAGCCTGCAAAACTCCTGAGCAACGAGTTCCATGTGATTGTAGCGTCTTTTGGATTGGCGGTCTTTGTGAAGCGGAACTGGCACGACAATGTAATCTGTGTTATCAGTGATATTTTGCCAGTATTCATACATAAATTTGGCCTGATAGAAAGCAAGGTCGCGCTGGTTGTGGTATTTAAGCCCGCGGATAAGCTTTTGTAAGTTTTTCTCGTAGACACCTGCGACATAAACGCTTACGCCGTCTATTGCAAGTCGCTTGCCGTATGAAAGGAATTCCAAACTGTCGTAACATTTGGAACACATTTTGACAGATTCGTTTGATTTACGGCAAAAATAGCATTTCTTTTTATAAATCCAGTCTAGTAACCCGAGAAAGAATGCTTTCATAACATTATTCCATTGAGAATATTTCTTTAATGTCGTCCATTGTGAGCGATTTGGTGATGTTTCTATCCACCGAAATTACGCTGTCAACAAGGTTTCGTTTGAACATTTTGAGTTTCTGAATTTTCTCTTCAACCGTATTTTTGGTTATAAGACGGTAGACGAAAACTTTTTTCGTTTGACCGATACGGTATGCACGGTCTGTCGCCTGATCTTCAACAGCAGGGTTCCACCACGGGTCGTAATGGATTACGTAGTCTGCGCCTGTAAGGTTCAAACCTGTACCGCCCGCTTTCAAGCTGACAAGGAATATCGGAATATGCGGATTGTTGTTGAATTTTTCCACTGCGCCCTGACGGTCTTTTGTTTTACCCGTGAGGTATGAGTATGGAATTCCAACGCGGTCAAGCCAATCTTTGACAAGGTCAAGCATTTCGACAAATTGGCTGAACAACAATACGCGGTGTTTTTCAGAGATAATTTCTTCAAGCATAACTTTGAGTTTTTCAAATTTGCCTGATTTAATAATGTTTTTGACATTGTCTTTGTCGTAAAGTCTCGGGTGACAGCAGATTTGACGCAAACGAAGCAATGCAGAGAAGATAGAAAGTCTGCTTTTTTCGAGTCCGTTTTGTTCGATAGATTTGAAAAGTTCTTCTTTTGTGCTGTCCAGAACCTGTAAGTAAAAATCCCTTTGTTCGTCTGTAAGTTCGCAGTATGCAATGTTTTCGACTTTATCCGGCAAGTCTTTTGCAACATCGCGTTTCATACGACGGAGAATGAACGGATAAATTTGAAGCTTAAGACGTTTCTCAACGATTTTATCAGCGCGTTCCATAATAGGGTTGACGTAACGGTAGTTGAATTCATGAACATCAAACAGGAAGCCCGGCATGAGGAAGTCAAATACTGACCAGAGTTCTTCAAGTTTGTTTTCGATAGGAGTACCAGAAAGCGCAAGTTTGTGTGTTGCGTTGAGTTTTTTTACTGCCTGTGCGGTTTGAGAACCGGCGTTTTTAATATTTTGAGATTCATCGAGAACAACGTAGCGGAAATTGTATTCCTTAAGTTTTTCGATGTCGCGTCTAACGAGTGCGTAACTTGTGATTACTATGTCGTATTCAGGAATTTTTTTGAATAAGCCTTTGCGCTCTGTACCGGAAATTTTCAGACATGAGAGTTCTGGCGCGAATTTTTGGATTTCAGATTCCCAGTTAAATACGACGGTTGTCGGGCAGATAACAAGTGTCGGCATAGGGCCGTCAACATCTTTTGCCTTTTGAATAACTGTTAAGGCTTGAAGCGTTTTACCAAGACCCATATCGTCCGCGAGAATTCCGTTCAACCCGTATTTGTACATAAACCAGAGCCAGCCGAAACCTTTTTGCTGATATTCACGGAACTCGGCGTTGATAGATTTTGGAAGTTCTGTAGACTCGGCTGTTGAGAATGTGGACATTTGTGACCAGAATTCTTCAAACTCTTTGCTTAAAATTGTTTCGACGTGAAGGTTTTTAAGTTCGTTAATAAGTCCTGCGCGGTAAGTTTTTACGATGAATTTGTTTTCGTCGTTGCGGTAAACATCGAAAGAGTTGAACGCGCGCATAAGCCCGTAAATATCCTGTGCAGGGTACTCAACAAATCCTAAACTTCTGATACGGCTGTATTTTTCGCCGCCTTGAATAGTTTCGTAAATTTCGTCAAAACTAACAATTTCATCGCCTGCGCGTCCGTAGAGATAAATTTCAAAAGAATCTTTTGTTTCCTGACTGAAATCAATATCTGCGCAGAGTTTGAACGGATTATCAAGAATTTTGAAGAAATTCATATCGTCTTTTTCAACGAACTTCCAACCCTCTCCGGCCTGCTGAATATGATAGTTGTAGAAATCGATGGCGTTTTCTTTTTCAAGCGCGAGGTTGTTTGTCTGCATTGGAACAAAACGGCACGCAAGAAGCATATTGTAAGCATCCTGTTCGTGTTTAACGTTACGTTTAACCCAGTAAACTAAATCTTCGTTAGGTTTTTTAACGGTGACGTACGGAAGTTTTTCGCCTGTTAATTTTGAATAAGGAACCTTAACGCCGTCGTATTCAAATTCTAAAGAGGCTTTGAGTGACTGGTCGTAATCTATACCGAGTGTTACCACGTTAAGCGGAGGACGTTCTTCAAGCATTAACTTGGAGATATTTTCAGCGATTTCGACTTTCATAATCTCCTGAATTTCAGGCAGGTCTTCGTGAATAAATTTCCCACCCTCAGCGTCTTTGAGTTCGGTAAATGATGATTTAAGAATGTTTGTCGGAAGCGACTGCATTGCAATGTTTGTCGGGAAAATTATGTTTTTATAACGTCCCCATTTGAGGTGTTTTGAGAAGTAGCGAACTTCTTCAAACGGATAAATTTCATCTTTATCAGGTCTGTGCCATTCAAGGGCAAGAAGTAATGAACCGCTCTGGCCTGAGTTTACAGTGAGTTGTAATTCCCATTCATCGTCAACGAACTTCAACCGTTCTTTTGTTTTTTCGTCCAGAACCTCGTCAGCTTTTGCAAGCAGCGCAAACATAGGGCCGAATTTAGTAATCGGAATATCGTACCATCCTGCTTTTTTGTCCTGACGGGCGATGGTTAAAAGTTGTTGAAAAATTGCGATTTCGACTTTTTGTGTGTTGTTGACTTCAAAATCAGGGTTTTGACGTTGTGCTTCAATCAGCGCACGCAGAATACTTTCAATTTGGCGTACGATTTTGCCGTTTTCACGAGAACGAACAAGGATAGAGAAGAAGTTAACTTTTCTTTTTGAGTTGAAGTGAAAAATATAACTTCCTGTTGGTTCTTCTGTTAAAGCTGTGTTTTCATCAGGGTAATCGGTTTCTATGCCGTATTTAGTTTCTAACCAGTCTTCATAAGCGTGATCGTTAATGGCTTTAATGGCAACGGCAACAGCGTGTTTGCACCATTCGTCTTTAAGCGGACAGTTGCAACGTGCTTCGACTTTATTTTTTTTGAAAATGAGGTCAGTGTTGTAGGACGCCTGAAAGTTTCCTTTAACTTTGCCCATATAGAAGTTTTTTTCTGGATATGATTCAAGCACCATATCTTTAGTGTAAAGCTCATAACCTCTGCGCCAGGCGCCAGCTCCGGCCTTTTCTTTTACAAGTTTAAAATTAAATTCTTCAGTCGCCATATCTTCCCTTGCTCCGGGGTAATCTGCTTATATAGATAAATCTATAATCTCGGAGTTACCATTATTATTGCATAAGTAGTAAAAAAAAGCAAGTAGGTTAAATAAGCTTACTTGAGCATATATCTTTGGGCTGTGTCTATCTGGTTGTATAGCCCGCGACTTTTTTCTAATAAAAGCTCAGTCATTAGCGTTAAACCTAAGAATTTTTCGTTTTTATTTTCATTGTGTTCACAGTAATCTCTAAGTATTTTTAATATGAATTCAATTTCGCTGCACGTTTCCATTGCGTTATCTGTTTCTTGTAAAAATTCACGTTGTTGCTGTTTCATAAATTCTCCCTTTATTTTCTTAAGTGCGCTTATGATAAACTTAAGTATATATGCTGATTATTTTTTTGCAAGTATTATATAATTACAATATGGATGAAAAAGAATTAAAGAAAATAATATCAACAAATATTCGTATGCAGAGAGCTAAAAAAGACATTACTCAAGAACATTTGGCGGACTTGATAAACCTTAGTGCAACACAGATTGGAGCATTAGAACGTGGCGTATCTATGCCTAAAATTATTACCCTTATGAAGCTTGCCGATGTCTTTGGCGTTACAGTCGACGATTTATTGCACTAAGTTTTTCCACTCCTGTCATCCCGAACTTGTTTCGGGATCTGGCCAACGAATACCGATAGCTTGCAACGCGGGATAGATGCTGAAACAAGTTCAGCATGACAGAAAGGTTAATTTATCTGTCCGTTTTCTATGTTGTAGATTTTGACGTCTTGGAGAAATTCTTCCTCAAAGTGCAGGGTGTCCACTGAGGTTATTATCGTTTGAACTCCCGATTTTATCGATTTTAACAGAAAATTCTGGCGGATGTCGTCAAGTTCCGCTAGTACATCATCCAACAGCAAAACAGGGTTTTCGCCGGTTTTGTCAGTTATTATTTCAAGTTCTGAAAGTTTGAGCGCCAGAACAACTGTTCGCTGCTGGCCCTGTGAGGCAAATTTTGTCGCTTCGCTTTCATTAATATAGAATAAAATATCGTCACGCTGTGGCCCCACGCAAGATTGACCGCGGCGGATTTCCTCGCTCATTCGCTCTTCAAGCGACGCCGCAAAAAGCTGAGAAATAGTTTCTACATCCTCTTCGCCGTTTAAAAAAGAGCAATCGTATTTGATTTTAAGTTCTTCGCTTTCGCTGATGATTTTGTGTTTCTCCCGCGCAATGCGTTCGATTTCTTTTAGAAATTTAAGGCGTAAAAATATAATATTACTACCCGCAATCGCCATTTGTTCGTTATAAACACGCAATAGGGTTTCGTCAATATAGTCGCTTTTCAGCAAATTGTTTTTTTGAATACGAATTTTGTCGTATTTTGAAAGCCTTTCGTCATACGCGGGATATACCTGTGAGATTGCTCTATCCAGCCATTCGCGTCTGTCTGACGGGTTTCCGCGAAGTAATAGCAAATCAGGTGTTGCAAAAAGTACCGTCCGCAGAACCGATTTGAAATTCTTAGGTGTCGTTTTAAGTGTGTTTACCCTTAATTCACGTGTTTTTTCACGGTTGTAAAAATATGCGAGTTCGATGTCTGTGTCTGCTTTTAATATATCGGAGTGAATTTCGACGCTTTCAGCGTTAAAATTTATCAGTTCCTGATTATTTGAAGTTCTTGGACTTTTTAAGGTTGACAGGAAATAGACGCTTTCAAGAATATTAGTTTTTCCCTGCGCGTTTTTTCCGATAATCAAAATCTTATCAAACCCTAAATCCAACGAGATTGATTTGCAGTTTCTATAGTTTTTTAATGTTAAATTTTTTAATCTCACAAAAAAATTATACTCTAAATATATGATTTATTGAATATGCCTTGTAGAAACCGCAATTTTTTTATATAATTTATTATAAGCGAGGAAAAGTATATGTTACCTGTTATTACAGAAGAGATATCAGCAGAAATTTTTACGGAAGTGTTCAAAGATGTGCCTGTCTGGCGCAAAAAGATGATTCACTACTTGAAAGAAGAAAATCCCGAGATTAATACTGCTATTATTGAAGCGGCTAATAAAACAGATTTAGATCCGAAAGCAGTCGCGCTCGGTGCTTATATGACATATCTTCTCATTGAGAGAGCTACAAAAGAACAAGATATATTTTCAGAAGACTAGAGGATAGGATAAGATGATTATAGAAGATTTATTAGAGCAGCTTGTAAAAGAGGGAGGCAGTGACCTTCACGTATCCAGTAATTTGGCACCCGTTATTCGTGTTGACGGTAAGCTTAAACGTATTGATGTTCCGCCTCTCAGTCCTCAGGATGTGGAAGCTTTATTATTCCCTATGCTTTCTAATGAGCAACGCAGAAGACTTGAACAGGACTGGGAACTCGACTTTTCTTACGGTATAGAGGGTTTAAGCCGTTTCAGGGTTAACTTCTATAAAGATAAAGGCAATTACGCAGCTGCTTTCCGTACTATTACATCTACAGTACCAAACTTTGAACAGCTCGGACTTCCGGAAGTTGTTAGAAGAACTGCTAACGCTCCTAGAGGTTTGGTTCTTGTTACAGGCCCTACAGGTTCCGGTAAATCTACAACGCTTGCAGCGATGATTGACCACATTAACCAGACTAAAGCAGAACACATTCTGACAATCGAAGACCCTATCGAGTTTGTGCATCCGTCTAAGAAAAGTGTTGTTCACCAGCGCGAATTGGGCATGGACACACGTTCATTTGCAAACGCTCTTAAATCCGCTCTTCGTGAAGACCCTGATATCATTCTGGTAGGTGAGATGCGTGACTTTGAAACTATTTCTCTGGCGCTTACTGCCGCTGAAACAGGTCACTTAGTATTCGGAACACTTCACACCTCGTCTGCTTCACAAACAGTTGACCGTATTATCGACGTTTTCCCTGAGGGGCAACAACAACAAATTCGTGTTCAGATTGCAAACTCACTCGTTGCAATTTTTGCGCAAACATTGTTACCTAAAACTCTTCCGGACGGAACGAAAAAAGGTCGTGTAATGGCGCAGGAAATTCTTGTTACTAACGGCGCGATTGCTAACCTTATCCGTGAAGGTAAATCTGCTCAGCTTTACTCATCTATTCAGATGGGTCAGGGTCAGGGTATGCAAACGCTAGAAGCTTCACTTGCAAGCCTGTGTCTTCAAGGACTTGTCAGTGTGGAAGACGCACTTGCTAAAACTTCAAGACCTGAAGAGCTTAAACGTCTTTTGAAAGAAGCTAAAGAAAGATAATAATGAAATTAGCACAAGTCTTTGAAGATGGAATAAGGGTAAAAGAAGTCCCTAATATTGCGCTTGATGGTCGCAAGGGAGCGATTGTAAAAGTCCTTGGATGCGGCTTGTGTGGTAGTGATATTATAAAATTTGACCATAAAACAGTTCCATTTGGGACTGTTCTAGGTCATGAAGTTGTTGCGCAAATTCTGGAAATTGATTCCGCAACTGATTTTAAATCAGGCGATGTCATAGTTACAACCCACCATATTCCTTGCGGGAAATGTGATTATTGCAAAAATGGAAATGTTTCTATGTGCAGGCATTTTAAAGAAACAAATATTTACCCCGGGGGATTTAGCGAATTAGTTTTTCTTTCAGAAGAACATCTACAAAATGTTGCATACCTTAAGCCTGAAAACTTGACTGTAGAGGAAGCTTCATTTTATGAGCCGCTTTCCTGCTGTGTTAGAGCTGTCAGAAGAGCGCAACTTCTCACCTCAAGCGAAGTTCTTGTTTTAGGTCTCGGGTCAATCGGGATTTTGATGGCGCAGGCTTTGAACGCTGCCGGCATGAAAGTTTTAGGCTGCGATTTGCTTGATGAACGCGTAGAAATTTTGAAAAATTTTGGAATAGACGCTGTGAAAAGTGTTCCTGTAAATTTTCGTCCGAACGCTGTGTTTTTGACTGCGGGGGCCGATAAAACAGTTGAAATTGCCATAAAAATAGTGCGTGACGGTGGAAAAATTATAGTTTTTTCAAGCACTCCGAATAGTTTTCCGTTCGCTAATAATGAAATTTATTACCGCGAATTAACTGTTATGGGAAGTTATTCACCTGATTTGTGTGATATGCGTCAATCTTTAAATCTTTTGCAATCAGGCAGGGTGAAAGTCAAAGGCCTTTCAACAGTTTACCCGTTAGAGAAAGTTGAACAGGCAATTCAAGACACAAAAAACGCAAAAATCATTAAGGCTCTTATTAAAGTTTAACCAGTTCGGGCAACTCTTTTAGTTCGCAGAAAAGCTTTGATGCGTCTTTAAAGTTTTGAGGGTTTGAGGAAACATAAAAATGTTCACTGCCTGTGCCGTTTGGATTGGACGCCAAATCATCTTTTATAAACTGCGCAAAGTATTTTGACGGGTCGATTAAATCCTTTTCAGGATAGAATTGTTTCAAAATTTCTGTCAAATAAGGGTAATGTGTGCAGCCTAGGATTATTTTTTCCGGCATGTGCGGAAGCATTTCATTTACCCTTTCTTTTATTTGCAAAAGGCTTTGAGGTTGGTTAAGTCTGTTTTCTTCTACAATCCGAACCCATGCCGGACACGCAATTTCTGTTATTTTAATTGAGGGGTTAAGTTTGTTGATTTCACGCGCGTAAGCGTGAGAATTTATTGTCGCAGGTGTTGCAAAAACCCCGAGACGCTCAACAGGAAGTTTCGACATAACTTTTGCGACTGATTGGATTATTGGATAAATCTTAAAGTCGTAATCGTTTTTAAGGGTTTCGTAAGTCATAGCAGATGTCGTATTACACGCCATTACAACAGCTTTTACATGTTTTTCGGCAAAGAAATCAAAAATTTTTCTCGCGATATTGATTAATTCTTCCTGTGTTTTTTCTCCGTAAGGCATGTTTATTGTGTCGCCATAGTATAAATAATCTTCGTTAGGAAGAAGTTTTTTAACTTCTTTATAAACAGTCAGCCCGCCGACACCGGAATCAAAGAACGCTATAGGAAAATCTCTTTTATCATTCTTGTCCAAAATATTTCAATACTCCCTCAACAATAGCTTTAGCCGTTTCCTGTTTTCTCTTTTCTGTGATGAGAAGTTTGCGTTCCTCGTCATTTGAAATAAATCCGATTTCGCAAAGAATTGCAGGAATTTCTGTATGATTTATAACATAAAATTTTGACTTAAACAAGCCCCTGTCGAAAGGTTTTAAGTTGCTTATCAATGATTCGTGAACAACCTGTGCAAGTCCCATACTTTCCTGATGGTAGTAGTGTGTTTCGATGCCCTCAATTTCAGGTTTGACGCTGGAATTTACGTGAATACTTACGAAAATTTCACCTTTATTTTGTGCGCTTATGTCCACGCGGTCTTGAAGTGAGATATAGTCGTCGGTGCTTCTGGTCATTATGACTTTGTGGCCGAGTTTAGTGAGTTCTTTTTGAACTTTTTTGGCTACGTCAAGCGTTATTGTTTTTTCGTTGACATCGCCTCTGATTGCGCCGTAGTCTGTTCCGCCGTGGCCCGCGTCGATTATTATTGTTTTTGATGGGATTTTGCTTGTCGGAATGTTGAAAAGTTGTTTTTTACTTCTGTTTGTTTCTTTGAGTACGACTTTTATGGATTTTCCGTCAGCGCCGAGGTAGGTGTTTACCTGCGAATCCTGTCTGAGCGGAATATAAATTCTTACACCTGCTCCTTTTTCGTTACAGATTAATTTGGCGTTCCAGAAGAACGAGCCGGCAAAGTTTGATTTGAATTCTTCTTCGTTGAAATTTATTGCGTTAAAAATTGTCACAACAAGAGCATTATTTTTGCGGTCAATACTGTGAACTATTGGCGCGTCAAAGTTTAGGGTCATTGATTGCGTAAGGTCATTGATTTCCTGTGCTTGATATTGAATTGTTTTGGCAAAGCTTTGTACAAGTTGCGCCATATCGTAAGTTTTCTGGTTAATGAACAAAACTGATTGGTTGTCGGCCGCAAGTACAGGAACATAGTTTTCAACGTTTTCGGTGTAGATTACTGCGCGAACTTTGTTTATTGAGAATTGGCCGATAACGATTTTGTCAGTTTCGTTGATTTGATATTCGCGGTTTCTGACCTCAGGTGCGGAGAGTGAGTTCGGAAAATCATAGATTAATCGTGTCGGGTTTGTCAGAACCGTTGGTTTTTCAAATGTCATTTCACCGAAACCGCTTAAAAGTATAGAGTTTGGTCTTGCGGTTACGTTGTTCATATAGTATTTTGTGTTGAGTTTGAACCTTTTAAAATCCGGTTCATCCTTTTGCTGTGCGGGCGGTTGCGCCGGCGTAACGTTGAACGCGTTTTGGATTTCGTCTGCCATATTTACAGGTGACAAAGGTTCTGAGTAAACGACTTTGAGGTTTTCATAGAAGTCGCTTGAAGACGCGTGTTCGTCGCGGTAGATGTGTTGATAGTAATCGTTTTGAATATCATTACCGTTGAGGCGCATTATGATATTATTTTTTATACGGTAGAATTTTATGTCCTTAAAGATTTTGTCTTCTTTCGGATAGAAAACGACGCGGACAATGTTCGGGTTATTCTGAAACTGGCTGATTAAGATTCTGTCAAAGTTTCCGTTGCGAAAAACCCAGTCTTGTTTCGGAATTGTTAAGACTGTTGAATCAAGGTCAAAGTAGTATCTCGTCGGGTTTTCAAGTTTTTTGAGATTAATATTTTCAGCAATATTTCCCTCAATAGAATCCTTAGCGCTAAGAACAACAATCGCGTTAGATAAATCGTAGTTAGCCGAAACAACCCTGAAATCTGCGCCAAAAGCGGTTTGGGCAACCATAAACAACATTATTAAAAAGAATTTTATAATAAGACGGAACTTTCCCATACTAAGAATTATAAACCCGCGAAATCAAGTGAGCAAAAATGTAAAGATATATCAAAATTTACCCCTATACAAAACTAGGATTATATGATAATATGTTCTTACATGTAGTAGATAATATTTTTTATAATATATGCAATGATAAATCAAACAAAATTTTAAATAGATTTGATAGAGAAACCTGATAGGTTACATGTGTCAGGCTTTGTATATCTTATTAAAAAATAAGAAAAAGGATAAGAACATTTATGACTAACGTTTTATTAGTTATTGCTGTTTTAGCGGTAATGGCTTTGACAGTAGTGCTTATCTCTCAGAATTCAAAAGTTAAAAAAGCCTTGAGCGAAATTGAGTTTGAGAAAAAAACAATTTCCGAAAAAGAAGGGCTTTTACTTAAAGAAGCGAGAATTAAAGCAAAGGAAGAACTGCAATCCGACAGAGAAAAACTTAATGAAGAAGAAAGAGAAAGACGTCAGGAGTTTGCAAGATTAGAACAAAAACTTACAAAAAAAGAGGATATGCTTGAAGATAAAATTCAAGAATATACCGAAAAAGACTTACAAGCACAAAGAAAACTTGACGAATTATTAGAAAAAGAAGATTATTTGGCAAGCATTGTTCAAAAACAAACAGAAGAGCTTGAAAGAATTTCAGGACTTTCTGCCGATGACGCTAAAAGAATGCTTCTTGAACAAATCAAGAACGATTTGGCGCAAGAACAAATGCAGTTAATAAGAGAAAACGAAGCCAAAATTAAAGAGGTTTCACAGGAAAAAGCAAAAGAAATTCTCTCAACTACAATGCAAAGATGTATGATTGAACAGGTTGTAGAAACAACAGTTTCAGTTGTGGCTTTGCCAAACGATGAGATGAAAGGCCGTATCATCGGCCGCGAGGGCCGCAACATCAGAACCCTCGAAACTTTGACTGGTGTTGACTTAATCATCGACGATACACCGGAAGCGGTTGTTCTTTCAGGTTTCGACCCGATTAGACGTGAAATCGCTAAATTAACGCTTGAAAAATTAATCGTTGACGGCCGTATTCACCCTGTAAGAATCGAAGAAACCGTTGAAAAAGCTAGAGAAGAAATCGACAAAAAAATCTGGCATGAGGGCGAAAACGCGGTTCTTGAAATGGGCGTTATGGGCTTAAACAAAGAATTAATCAAAACTCTGGGCCGTTTATATTACAGAACAAGTTACGGTCAAAATGTTTTGAAACACTCAATCGAAGTTGGTGCGATTGCTGGCATGTTGGCTGCTGAAATCGGCGCAAACGTAGCGGTTGCAAAACGCGCAGGGCTTCTGCACGATATCGGTAAGGCCGTTGACCAAACTCAAGAGGGTACGCATATTCAACTCGGTGTTGAACTTGCAAACCGTTACGGCGAAAAACCTGAAATCGTTCATGCTATTGAAGCCCACCACGATGATGTTGTTGCAAATACGATTGAAGCGGTTCTTGTTAAAATTGCCGACGCTATTTCAGCGGGCAGACCTGGGGCAAGACGCGACACGTTGGAAATTTATATCAAACGTCTTCAAAAAATCGAAGAAATCGTTAACAGCTATGACGGAATCAAGCAATCGTTTGCGGTTCAAGCGGGACGTGAGGTTAGAATTATCGTTCAGGCTGAAATGTTTGACGATTTGGCTTCTCAAAAACTTGCACGTGACGTTGCAAAACGTATCGAGGACGAACTCGATTATCCGGGGCAAATCAGAGTTACAGTTGTTCGTGAATTTAGGACGACAGAGATTGCAAAATAATTATGAAAGGTAAATCAACAATAAAAATATTGTTCTTTGGAGATATGGTAGGCAAGCCGGGTAGGCTTGCCGTCCGTACTTTCCTTGACGAAAATAAGCAAAATTATGATTTTATTGTTGCAAACGGTGAAAATGCATCTCACGGGTTTGGTCTTACATTAAAAAATTACAACAATTTATTAGATTTTGGTATCAATTGTATTACTTCCGGCAACCATATTTGGGATAAAAGAGAGATTTTTGAATACATTGATACTGCAGAACATCTGGTTCGCCCGCTTAATTATCCGAAAGGTACAAAAGGGCGCGGATGGAGAATTTTAGAAACTGAAAATGGCGTGAAAGTCGGTGTTATTAACTTTCTCGGGCGTGTGTTTATGAGTCCGATGGATTCTCAGTGGGAACTCGCGGTTGAGGCGATTAGAGAGATTAAAAAAGAAACACCGATTGTAATTATTGATTTTCACGCAGAAGCAACAGCAGAGAAAATCTGCTTTGGCAAATACTGTTCAGAACTTGGCGCAAGTGCGTTTTTTGGAACCCACACGCATGTTCAAACAGCAGACGAAAAGATTTTAAACAACATGGCATACATCACAGACGCGGGGTTCTGCGGAACCGTCGACAGCGTTATCGGTATGGAATACCAGACCTCATTAAACAGATTATTGACGAGTATGCCTGAACGTTATGACGTAGCAGACGGCACCGAAGCGCAGGTTAATGCGGTTGAAGTTGAAATTGATGTCAACACAGGTTATGCTGTTGCTATAAAGAGGATTTCTTGTAATAGTAAACTAGAGGAAAAAAAGGAACATGAAAATTGACTTGCATGTACACACCCTATACTCGGACGGCGTGTACTCACCTGAAAAAATAGTCGACACCGCAATTGATGTCGGATTACAGGCAATCTCTTTGACTGATCACGATAATATTTTGTCGTATCAGGTCGCGCAGGATTACATCAAAGAAAAAAATTTGGCTGATAAACTTGAAGTAATTCAGGGCGTGGAAATTAATACACTTCATAAAAATTACGAAGTTCATATTTTGGGTTACTTTATGAATCCTGAAAACAGCGACTTTAAAAACCTTTTGAAAGCGCAACAGCAGGCTCGTATCGCTCAAACTCAAGAGATTATTACTCTTCTTGCGAAAAAAGAGGGGATAAAAATTAAGTTTGAAGATATTCAAAGACAGGTTGCAGAGGGCGGCAGTATCGGGCGTCCGCACATCGCAAAAGCCATTGCAAACGCCGGCGGAACAAGTAATGTTATTGAAGCATACGCAAAATTTATCAATGATTCATCGCACGTATATGTGCCGAGAAAAACGGTTTCACCTTACGAAGCGGTTGAGGTTATCTACGGTGCCGGCGGGGTTCCAGTAATCGCGCACCCTTATGACATTGATATTGCAGAAAAATTAATTAAAAACTTGATGTCCTGCGGGCTTCGAGGTATCGAAGCATACCACAGAAAACATTCTCCTGCCTGCGTAGAATATTTCTCTTCTATGGCTGAAGAATTGGGGCTTATTGTGACTGGCGGTTCGGATTTCCACGCTCCAAATTCGCTCAATGGTCAGATTGTGTTAGGCAAAAACTTTGTTCCTGAATGGATTTATGACAAATTGGTTCAGGAAAAAAGGATGATGGATCTTGCTTAGTGCCTCAAGTACGGTTGTTCAAAGGAGAATTGCTCTAATGAATTTCAGAAAATTCTGGAAAATTGAATACACTTTGACCCTGTTTGCAATATTTGCGATATTTGTTCTGCTTTTGCCGACAACTATTCAAAACGCAAGGCAGGCAAGTCTTATCTCTCGTTGGAATGAAAAATATAATCGTGTAAACTATATGTTTTCAGTTTTGAATACGCACGCAAACGAAGATATTATCAAAAGTCTTAAAAAGGCTTCTACTAACGAAGAAAAAAGCAGGTTAATGATTTTATTAATGCAGCCATATCTTAGAATTTCATCGAATAATGTACCGGTAAAACGTTACAGGCCTAAGTATATGAATAATTCACGCATTGCAAAAGATCAGATTTATTATTTTGATGATTTCTATTTCGCAGAAAATAATACAATTATCGGGATTAAAGATCTGGAACAGGTAAAAGAAACAGATCCGATGTTTATGCTGATGTTTGATTTGAACGGACTTCTTCCACCTAATCGTTGGGGAAAAGATATTTTTGGAGTAAACATTTACAGTCAGGGACATATAGAACCTTTCGGTAAACAGTTTGATGTTCCTGAATTGAAGGTGGATTGTTCAGAACAAGGACTTGGAATTAACTGTTCATATTATTATATAATTGGCGGAGGCTTTGATGAGTAAACCAAGAGTTTGTGTTTTTGCATCTTCAAGTAATTTTTTAGATGAAATATATTACGAAGAAGTTGGCGAATTAGGCTGTTTGTTAGGAAAAGCTAATTTCGACGTAGTTTATGGTGGAAGTAATCTGGGGCTTATGTGGGCTTGTGCGAAAGCTGCAAAGATTGAGGGCGCAAATGTTTACGGGGTTATGCCTGAGAAGCTTTATAAAATTCTAGGGCCTGAATCAAGCGATTTTTGTAACGAACTTCATATAACGGAAACAATGCGAACCAGGAAAGCAAAACTTGATGAAATTTCTGACGCTGTTGTTGCTGTTGCCGGCGGGTTCGGTACACTTGAAGAGTTATCAGAAATGATTGTTCAGAAACAACTTGGCTATAACTGTAAACCTATTGTAATCCTCAATACTAACAACTTTTATGATAAACTGATAGAATTTTTTGACCACATGATAGAAGAACATTTCGCGAATGAGAATTGCCGTGAGTTGTATTATGTTGCGAAAACACCTGAAGAGGTCGTTGAATATTTGTTGTCATATAAAGGCAAAGACAGAATTATTGATAAAGATTCGATATATAAGCGCTAAAAGACTATATTTTAAACTTTTATGCTATAATAAGTGCATTAATAAGGAGAAATTTATGGAGACATTAAGAGATAAGTATGAAGTGGTTATCGGGCTGGAAGTTCACGCTCAGTTGAAAACCAAATCAAAGATTTTTGCGCCTGACGGTACAGAATTCGGGCAAGAACCAAATACCCAGACTTCACCGATTACATTAGGTATGCCGGGGGTTTTACCGGTTTTGAATAAAGAAGTTGTTAATATGGGAATTCTGACAGGGCTTGCGTTGAACTGTGAAATTCCTGAACGCTGCAAATTCGACAGAAAACAATATTTTTACCCTGACTTGCCGAAAGGTTATCAAATTTCTCAATACGATGAGCCTATTTGTGTAAACGGTCATCTTGATATTAACGGCAAAAGAATAGGTATTACAAGAGCACACCTTGAAGAAGATGCCGGAAAACTTGTTCACGCAGGTGCTGACGGCCTTGCAGGTTCAAGCTATTCGCTTGTTGACCTTAACAGAGCCGGAACCCCGCTTCTTGAAATCGTTTCTGAACCTGATATGCGCTCATCTGCAGAAGCTCGCGCTTATATGGAAGAACTTAGAAGTATTGTTCGCTACATCGGCGTTTGCGACGGAAACCTTGAAGAAGGTTCTATGAGATGTGACGCTAACATCTCTATTATGCCAAAAGGTTCTAAAACCTTTGGTACACGTGCGGAAATCAAAAACGTTAACAGTTTTTCTGCGCTTCAAAGAGCGATTGAATTTGAAATTGACCGCCAGATTGAAATCGTTGAAGAGGGCGGTGAAGTCGTTCAAGAAACACGTCTTTGGGACGATAACTCAAAAGAAACCCGCTCAATGAGAGGCAAAGAAGACGCGCATGATTACAGATATTTCCCTGAACCTGACTTGAAACCGCTTGTGATTTCACGCGAATGGGTTAAAGAAATTCAAGACAAAATGCCTGAGCTTCCTGCACAAAAACGCGCAAGATATCAAGGTTTAGGACTTAGAGAATACGACGCTAATGTTGTGGTTGAACAAATGGAACTCGCTTTATTCTTTGATAAAGTTTTGGAACTCGGCGCTAATGCAAAAACAGCCGTAAACTTTATTATGGGTGAAATCGCGGCATACTTGAAAGAAGAAAAACTTGAACTTGCAGAAACAAAATTAACACCTGAAAACCTTGCCGAATTGATTTCTTTAATCGAAAAAGGCACTATTTCTAACAACATTGGTAAACAAATTATTGTTGAAATGATGCAAACAGGCAAAGCAGCTTCAAAAATCGTTGAAGAAAAAGGTTTGAGCCAAATTAGCGATGAGGGTGCAATTAAAGAAATTGTTCAGAAAGTTGTTGACGCGAACCCTACACAGGTTGAAGCTTACAGAAACGGTAAAACGAACTTGCTAGGTTTCTTTGTCGGCCAGATTATGAAAGAAACAAAAGGTCGCGCTAACCCTAAAACAGTTAACGAACTGTTGAGAGGCATTTTGGACGTATAAGGGTAGGAAAATGTTTTTCAGAAATAAAAGAGAAAAAACTTTTATGGAGCGCGAAATCTTTGCGCAGCCAAAAATTTTAAGCGATATTTTAGAATGCTATGTGAAGGATGAGGAAATCAACTTTGATATTCCGCACGACATTGAAAAAGTTGTGCTTGTTGCAAGTGGTTCGTCCTACAACTGCGCGCGTTTTAGCGCGGATTTGTTCGATAGAATTGCCGGAATTGAGGCAACTTCTGTTTATTCCAGCGAATTTCTTTTGAAATCTATTATTCCGCATAGCGATAAGATGTTGTATATTTTCATAACTCAATCGGGCGAAACTTCAGACACTAACAAAGCCTTGATGAAAGCAAAAGAATACAACCTCAAAACTCTTTGTATCACTAATTCTGAAAACTCTTCTATCTGGAAACTTGCGGATTATCAAATTAATTGTCACGCGGGTGAAGAAAAAAGTATTGCTGCGACCAAATCTTTGACCGCTCAAATGCTTTGCACTGCGCTTCTGGTATTAAAATATGCACAATTGAAAAATCTTGATGTTTCATTTTACCTGAAAGAGCTGAAAACTCTTCCGCCGGCGTTAAACAATACGCTTGCACTTCGTCACAATATCAAAAAGTATGCAAAAATTCTTTTGACTTACAAAAATATTGTAATAACAGCAGATGGAATTGCTTATGCTCTGGCACGCGAAACTGCTTTGAAAATGAAAGAAACAACCTATTTGAATATAACTTCATATATTCTGGGTGAGTTTATGCACGGGCATGTGGCTGTTTTGAACGAAAAATCTGCAATGATTTATATTGCGACAAGTGATTTGAACTATACATCTACCAAGAATTTGAATAAAATTAAAAAGGATTATAAACCGTTTATTTTCCTTGTTGGTAATTCAAACGATAAGATTAATGCAAATATTAATATCAATGTGAGTATAGAAAGCCCGCTTGTGAAATCGTTTGCGGTTGTAGTTATTTCACAATTATTCGCGCTTGAAATGGCAATGCGTTTAAAACACAACGTTGATAAGCCAAAAGGACTTGAGAAAGTTGTACAGTGAGCCGCCCGCCACAACTCTAACAAATTAACCATGACCGATAGCCAAAAGGCCAGTGGATGGATGGCCCTCAGGGCCTGTAATCCTGAACTTGCCGCCGGTCAAGGCGGTTTCCCTAACTCGTTAGTTGGTAAAACTCCATGTTGTCATCCTGAACTTGTTTCAGGATCTGTCAAACGACACTATTAAAATAAACAAGGGAATTTTTCTTTTTCACGATGAGTTTTTTATTGAATGTTTTTACTTAACTTTTCCACGTAACACTGGATAGATCCTGAAACAAGTTCAGGATGACAGATAATTAAAAAGCTCCCTGATGGGAGCTTTTCGTTTATCTTTATCCGCCTGACAAATTTTCATAAAAGCAGTGCTTTTGAAAATTTGTTCGCTCCTTCGGCTATCGCCTTTGTCGCAACGGCGGTGACGTAATGTGCGCCTGCTTGTCACGCTCACGCGTGCCAACACCGCGCACACCGAGCTTCGTTATTTTTTTTCATTCTGCCAGAGCATTATGCAAATTACGATACAGATTACAGCGGAAGCAATCCAGAATGAAAGCGCGCCGTTCCAGCCGAATTTATCAACCATAAAGCCTGTACCTGTTGCAGAAAGCACTGCGCCAACGTAGCCGAATGTTCCTGTGAAACCTGTTGCGGCTGACGCTACTTTTTTAGAGCTGCTTTCTACTGCACAAAGTCCGCCAATCATCATTTGCGGGCCGTATGTAAATGCACCGAGCAAGCCGATGAGAACAAAGTCAAGTGTGCTGATTGTGTTGAATTTCAACAATACCAAGCAAACCACAACACCGATTAAATAGATAAGGTTAACAGGCGCGCGTTTTCCTTTGAAAACTTTGTCAGAGATAACGCCTGCGCAAACTGTACCTGCAATACCTACAAGCGGTAATGAGCTTAATTTCAATGACGCGAGTTCAAGGCTGTTTGCTTTTGCTTCGCTCAAGTATTTAATCATCCAGTCTTCTGCACCAAATCTGATTACGTAAACAAATACGTATGCGATTGCAAGAAGCCAGATTGTTTTGTTGAATAAAATGTTTTCTTTGAAAACTTCGAGATAGCTTCTGTTATCAACTTCGCAGCCTGCGTCTTTTTTAACCGCAACTTCTTCACGGTAAGATTCAACGTCAGGAAGCCCGAGTGATTGTGGTTTATCTCTTAATCTGTTGTATAACCAGATTGCAACGAGGATTGCGATAGTACCCGGTACGAAGAATGCCATTCTCCAGCCGTAGTGTGCAACAAGGAAGCCTGAAACGATTACGCTCAAGAATGTTCCCATCTGGTGAGAGCAAGACCATAGTGACCATTTTGTACCACGTTCAGAGTTTGAATACCAGTAGGTTAAACTCTTTGCAACGGCCGGGAAACCTGCTGATTGGAACCATCCGCTTGCGCCCCAGAAGAATACAAATAACCAGAGAATAATTGTATTAGTCGGAAGTCCGAAGAATGTGAATTCCCCTGGAGTGATGAAAACAGCTGAAAGCGCAAAGCAGAGGTTTGCAATTGCTGTCATAATTAACGCTGTTGGTAAGAATTTTCTAACGTCTGAACCGTCAGCCAGAACGCCGTTAACAAATTTACCGATACCGTAAGTCAAATAAAGTGAACTGCCTAATAAACCGAGTTCGGTGTTGGTGAAGTTAAATTCTTCACTCAAACCCGGAAGAGCTACCGCGATGTTTTTCTTACAAAGATAAAAAACTGTGTAGCCGATGAAGCAAGAATAAAATATTCTCCATCTCCAGTGTGAATACATACTGTCGACTTTTGCTTTGTCTTCAATTACCGGTTGTGACGGCGGTTCCTTAAAAAATTCAAAAAATTTACTTGCCATAATTGTTCGCCTTTATTACTTGTACATTTCTGTTTTCTGATACTTCCAGTCTAGCGCTGCATAGAATGTCTTTTTGCTCATCTGTAAGGCCGTGACCATGCGCGAGTCTGTCTAAAAATCCGTTGTTAAGCTTGATTGCTTTTGATAAAGCACCGACTTCGATTAGAACATCTTTTACTTTGTCAAAATCATAGCCAAAGGATTGTTTTGAAGAGTAAATCAAAGTTTCACCCGTTTGTGAAACAATCGGGGTTCCTCCTTCTTCAAAATATATTTTGAAAACTGATTTCAAATCCTGCAATTCTGATTGCAGAGTTGTTACAGTGTTTTGAATACGTAAATATCTTTCAAAAAGGTATTCAACATTTTCAAGCTGTTTCATTTCCCAGTCGTATTTCTGGTTGAAAAGCTTTTTCAATTTTGGATAAGAAAGCGCCAATGCCATAGTATCAGCCATTGCGCGGTGGTGGTTAATCAATTCCACCGAAAACTTTTTACTCAATGCGTCAAGCCCGTGTGATTCCAAATCAGGAAAACATTCTCTGAACATTTGTTGTGAATCAATTCTCGGGTTTTCGAGTTCTTTGCCGAAAACGCGTTTTGAGGCTTCGTTAAGGAAGGAATAGTCGAAAATTGCGTTATGAGCGACTATCGGGTAATCTCCAATGAACTCCATAATCTTTGGCATTGCTTCGGCTTCGGTTGGTGCGTCCTCTACCATTTCCTGAGTAATGCCGTGTATTGCTATACTTGATTTTCTTATATGCTGTTCAGGATTAATAAGAGTTTGAAACTCATCCTTAATTTTTCCGTTCTCAAGTCTTACAGCTGCAAATTCAACCAATCTCTCTCTAGTAAAGTCAAGACCTGTAGTTTCGGTATCTAAAACAATCTCGATTATTTTTTTTCTCGCCATATTTATACCCTGTTGGTTTACCCCTCAATGATAGCATAAAAACAAAATTTATGTTAAAATTGTTGCAAAAGGAGAGAATTATGGCAAAACCTATTGAAATAACTGATTCTACGTTTGAAACCGAAGTTTTGAATTCTGATGTCCCTGTGCTTGTTGACTTCTGGGCTACCTGGTGTGCGCCTTGCAGAAAGCTTTCTCCGTTATTGGATGAAGTTGCTAACGAGTTTGGGGATAAGATTAAGTTCGTAAAAATTAACACGGATGATAATATGAAAGTTGCCAAGGATTATTCAATCAGCGGGCTTCCGAGCGTACTTGTTTTTAAGAACGGAAAAGCGCTTGAAAGAATGGTCGGAATGGTTTCAAAATCAACCATAATAGGTAATGTAGAAAAACATTTGGTGTAAATAATACATATCTGTCATTCCGAACTCGTTTCGGAATCTGTCCGGCGATACCGATAGTGTTCAATGTTGGACAGATGCTGAAACTGTCTTGGATTATGCGGCCTTGCCCAAAAGCGCGGTTTTGGGCAAGTTACGGGTTTCACCCTACCGCAAATCCGCAAGTTCAGCATGACAGTGACAAGAATATGAAAATGCTGGAAAAGATTATGAAAATTAGCGAGGAACAAATTCGAGAGGTGGTGAAAACCACCGGTTTGAAACATATTGCTGTAATTATGGACGGAAACAGGCGCTGGGCAAAGGAGAAAAATTTGCCCTCGATGGTTGGCCATAAAAAAGGCGTTGACGCCCTCAAAGCGACAATGCGTGCGTGTGATGATTTTGGCGTGAAATACTTGACGGTTTATGCGTTTTCGACTGAAAACTGGAACCGTAAGCCAGAAGAAGTCGAATTTTTAATGAACCTTCTCGGTGAAACACTTAAAAATCAACTTGCGGAAATGCATGAAAACAATGTTGTTATAAGTTTTATCGGCGATACAACAAAATTAAGCACGAAATTGCAGGACATTTTGCACAATGCCGTGGAAGTTACGAAAAATAATACGGGCGTACATCTGCAAATTGCTTTTAACTATGGCGCGCGCGCAGAAATTGTTCAAGCGTTGCAAAAAATAGTTGATAGTGGAGTAAAAGAGGTTACGGAAGAGTTGATAAGCGAAAACCTTTACACCGCAAAGGTTCCGGAGCCTGATTTGCTAATTCGCACAGGTGGAGAAAAACGGATTTCGAATTTTCTTCTCTGGCAGATTGCGTATGCTGAAATCCTTGTGCTGCAAAAGTTTTGGCCGGAATTTGGCAAAGAAGAACTTGCAGAGGCGATTATCGAGTTTGAACATAGGCAAAGACGCTTTGGTAAATAGTCAAATTGTCATCCTGAACTCGTTTCAGGATCTGTCAAACTTGGCGGCTAGAATTTAACGCCGGACAGATTCCGAAACAAGTTCGGAATGACATGGAGAGGAAAGATATGAAAATAACATTTGCAACAGGAAATGCACATAAATTAGAAGAATTAAGAGAGATTACAGAACTTGTTACAGGTGATGCGAATTTTGTCACATTTTCAACTCCACCCAAACCGTTCGACCCTGATGAGAATGGAGAAACTTTTGAGGCTAATTCATTAATCAAGGCCCGTGAAGCTAACCGTATTACAGGCATGATGACGCTTGCTGACGATTCTGGGCTTTGCGTGGAAGCTTTAGACGGCCGTCCGGGGCTTCACTCTGCACGTTACGCGGATACTCAGGATGAGAAAATTGAAAAGTTGCTCGGCGAAATGTCAGGCAAAGCCAACCGCCGTGCAAAATTCGTTTGTGCGATGACGCTTTTGGATGAAAACGGTGAAATTTTAACAGTTGAGCGTGGTGAATGTCATGGCGAAATATCTTTGAAACGCGCTGGTACTAACGGTTTTGGGTTTGACCCCGTGTTTGTGCCTGATGGCGAAAAACGTACGCTTGCAGAAATGTCTGACGATGAAAAGAACACTATTTCGCACCGTGCAAACGCTTTGAAAAAAGTTATAGAATATCTTAAAACCCACGCATAACGTGGGTCTTAGTTCTATTTGCTCAGTATCTTTTCGATACTAACGTATAAATATCAACGTTAACGCCAACCAAGAGTTGATTATGGGTGGCGGTTGACCCCGCCCCTAGCGGTAGTTTGTAAACTGCAACGGGTAATCATACTTCGCTTCGTTTTCGCGTAATGCCTTGATTACTGCCTGCAAATCGTCTTTGTCTTTGCCGGAAACTCTTACCTGATCACCTTGAATTGACGCCTGAACCTTGATTTTTAAATCTTTAATGTCGGCAACAATCTTTTTAGCTAATTCTTGTGTTAAGCCTTTTTTAAGTTTATAAACCTGTCTTACGTTGCCGCCAAGTGCATTTTCAACAGGTTGTGGGTCTAAAATTCTTATATTCAAACCGCGTTTGCTGATTTTTGATTGCAAAATATCATAGATATTTCGTAATTTCATATCGTCTTTTGTGGTTACAACGATTTCTTTATCAGCATCCAAATCAATTTCAGAACCTGAATCTTTTAAATCGAAACGTGACGCTACATCTCTTTTTACCTGATCTACGGCGTTAACAAGTTCCTGTCTGTCAAATTCGGACACAATATCAAAACTGCAATCTTTTGCCATAATTACCCCCTTTTAGAGAAATTATAGCATAAAAAAACGTTAAGGTGTACCCGTTGCAGGTTTGTTCAGCCACGTCCAAGGTTTATACCAAGTTTTAGAACCCGTAGGCCTTGTTGGGGTATGGCTGCCTGCCCAATTTGAAAGTTTTGAATACCACGGAGTCTTTTTACCTTTGAATAAACCTGTTAAAATACTTAAACCGATTACGCCAAGCGCAATTTTTCCGAAAGTTATCATATCTTTTCTAGATTCGTTGTCCTTAGAACGCATTATATTAACTGTGTCACGGCTAAGGTTAGGTTTCAGGCTTACGCCACCAAGATAATTGGTATTATACATCCCCATTCCCATACCCATGCCCATCGGGCCATACATTGAACCTATTCCCATCATATCAGGGTCAAATTCGTACATAGGCATTCCTGAAGATATTAAATCTCTATGCATAGGAGGAGTGTACATTTCACCAATCATTTTCGACCAACCTTACATTTAATTACAAAATAACCTTTTACATGTATATAAAGTTTTTTCTTGCGAAAATATTGACATGTAGAAAGGTTATTTGTAACAAAATGTTAAATTTATCTTTTAACGCAATATGTTTGAACACCGTTTACAGTGTCTATAGAATGACTAGCATGAACATAACCCGTAGCTTCGTTTATGCCAAATAATCTAATGCTGCCATTGACAAGGACTTTGTTACCTGAAACGTAAGCAGGGGCGCCGCTTAACGGTAATGGTTTGACATTAATACGATTTAAAGCAATTGATGCGAGTTCATAAATATTAGGCATAACGCCCTCGTCGTCAATTTTTTTGCAATATTTTATAGCATCTGATGGTGTATTACCCGCCGTTCCACTTTTTAACGGTCTGACAGAAACCACTATTGAATCTGTTGGGTAAAAAACAGTTATAAATCCCATATCTTTTCCAATAGTGTTTGGCCCTTTTTTCCCGTTCAAATCATATACAAAGTTAACACACATTTTGTCTTGCGCGTACCAATTAGTTTCATCCATATTCCCTTGACAAAGAGGGTTATAATATACGGCTATGCTTTCACCATTTGCTGTTTCAAATGCTGCGACTTTGGTGTCAATAAGGTAATGTTGTGCTGTGTGTTGGCTTCCGTTGTTATCTGTATAATTATAGCTACCATTAAATAAAGTGAACCAGCTAGTTAGAGTGTTTGGAAAAGGAGAGATTACGCCGGCGTTGTGGTTAATGTATTTTTCCGGCAGCCCACAATCAGGCAAATGATCACTGTCACAAATGTTGTTAATTTTAAGAACTTTAGCGAGTCCTGCAGTTATGAAAGTTTCAGTAGCGTTGTCCACAGCGTCAACGGAATCGGTGCCTGCAGTGACAGTACCGTAACCATTTAGAGATGGCATGAGCGAAATAGCCTGTGACATTCTAGAATATAAGGCTTTGCGCTGAGTGTTCCAAGTTCGCTCGTTGATGTTACCTGTTAAAGATGGTAAAGTAATCGCAGCAACAACGCCGATGATGGTGAGGGATAATAATATTTCAGCCATGGTGAAAGCGCAATGTTCCACTGTCATCCCGAACTTGCGGATTTGCGGTAGGGTGCAACCCGTAACTTGCCCAAAACCACGCTTTTGGGCAAGGCCGCATAATCCAAGACAGTTTCGGGATCTGGCCAACGTTACTTCTTTGTGTTCAACGCCTTTCAATCCCAATGGTTCGTTACAGGGGACAGGTGCTGAAACAAGTTCAGCATGACAAGAGGGGGTGAATGCAGTTTTAGTGAGGAGTTCTTTATGTGCGCTTCGCGCGGGTATATTTCCCTTATTGAACTCTCGACTCTTGACTAACGACTCTTCACTAATTAAGTCTTGCCCCCCCCCCCCTGCTCAACAGGCCCATATGACAAGGGTTTTTAGCTCTTAAAAATTTCATAAATCTATCCTTTCTTTGTTATTTTTATTTTGAATACATAACCATTTTAAACTATGTTTTTGTGTCTGTCAATATAAAAACTCCCCCATTACAATGAGGGAGTTTTAACAGTTTTATAAATTTTGTGCTTATTTTGAAACTGTGTCAAATAATACTTGGAAAGCTTCTTTGTCGTTTACAGCTAAGTCTGCAAGCATTTTTCTGTTAACAACAACGTTAGCCTTTTTGCAAGCGTTTACGAAACGAGAATAGCTCATTCCGCGTTCTCTAACAGCTGCGTTGATTCTGATAATCCAAAGACGACGCATATTACGTTTTGTAGTACGTCTATCTCTGTAAGCGTATTTCAATGCTTTCATTACAGCAATGTTAGCAACTTTAAATATTCTGCTTCTTGCACCTATAAAACTTTTTGCAAGTTTAAGTATCTTTTTATGTCTTTTGCATCCGACATTTCCACGTTTTACTCTCATTATTCACACTCCTATCTTGAATACTTTTTGTAAGGTAACTCTTTTGAAATTAATTTTCTGTGTGTATCAGAAATTGATACAACTTTGAAAATTTTGCGTTTTCTAGATTCGGATTTGTGTTGGAGCAAGTGTCCGATACCTGCTTGTCTTCTTGTGATTTTACCTGTTGCAGTTACTTTGTAACGTTTTGCAGCAGATTTGTGAGTTTTCATCTTTGGCATTTTCTTCTCCTTTTTTAGTTAAATTACGAAGTTTTACGAAAAACTTATGGCATACCAAAGCCATATAGTCTTCGACTATTATTATCGTACATGATAATAATTTTTGTGCAAGTGCGGGTTAATATTTATTAAGTTTTATCGTTTTACGCATCGAGCCGATGCTCCTTTAGAATCACGATGTAGAGGTGTTCTGTACTTGTTATTAGTATCGATTCCCCAGGTGTGCTCTTCATCAAAAACATTGCCTGACCAATAGTGGCCGCTTGAACCTGATATGACAGCACCGGTTGAATCTTCTTTTCCCCGTGGGGCTAAGCCGATTAAATTACCGTTTATATACATAGAACTCAATTCGTTTATGTTAGGTAATCTGCTTTCGGAATCTCTTGATGTGCAAGCTTCTGATGCTTGATTGAATGACAATTGGTCACCAGCATTGGTAGCAGAGCTTGGCATTGGGGCAACAACGATTGAGTCAGTAGCGTTAAATACTGTTATAAAACCGATATCTTTACCTACCGTATTCGGTCCTTTGTTTCCGTTGAGATCGTAAATAAAGTTTACGCACATAGTTGCTTCATTGAATCCCCATGGTTTTCCCCATTGGGTTACAGTTTCTTCGTTTAAATATATTGTTTTGCAAGAAGGGTTATAATATGCAATAATGCTTTCCCCATTCTGTGTTTCAAATGCCGCAGCTTTAGTATTTGCGGCTTTAAATGTGACCGTGTCGTAAGTTGCTCCGCTGAAATTTGCATCTAAAGTATGAAGATCAGCAGGTGTTGTTAATGTTCCACCATTCATAGTGTTAATAGATGAAACGATGCCGCAATCTTCTAAGTTATCAGAGCAGATATTGTTTATTTTTATAACTTTAGATAGACCGTCTGTTATAAAAGTTTCTGTCGCCGTGTCAATAGCGGACGCACTGCTTGTTGCCTCAGCAACTTTTCCGAAACCATTTAACGCTGGCATAAGTGCTATTCCCTGTGACATACGCGCATAAAGCGCTTTACGTTGAGTATTCCATGTTCGTTCGTTAATGTTGCCTGTAAGTGATGGTAAGGTGATGGCTGCAACGACGCCTATGATGGTGAGTGATAAGAGTATTTCTGCCATTGTGAATGCGTAGCGTTGTTTTTTCCGTCTGTCAAATCTTAGCTCAACTTCGCTGCAGTTGTCAGATTTGCGCGCTCCTCCGGCATTTGTCTGCGTCGCACCGGCTGACGCAGCCTTGCCCCCCCCCCTCAGTGGAAAAGGCCGTAAATCAAGGGTTTTCAGGCTTAAACTTTTCATAATATCCTTTCTTTTTATCTACATGATTATTTTAAATCATGTTTTAAATGGTGTCAAGGCGTGGATATTAAAAAGCCCGAGATTTCCCTCGGGCTTTTTTAATATTTAATATTTTTGTTTGAAAACTATGCTTCAACTTCTTCAGTTTCTTCTTCAACGTGGTCTTGAACAACTTCTGATGCTGAAACAACTACTGTTAATTCTGTTTTAACTTTTGAAGTTAATTTGATTAACATAGTGTATTCACCAACTTTGTTGATTGGTGCGTTTAATGAAACATTTTTTCTATCAACTTCAACACCAGCTTTTTCAGCCAATTCTTCTGTTAATTTTTTAGTTGTAATTGTACCGAACAATTTGCCTGATTCGCCAGCTTTAGCAGCCAATTCCAATTTGCCGAACTTTTCGATTTTTTCAGCAATAGCAAGAGCTTCTTGGTGCAATTTTTCTTGTTTAGCTTGAATTCTAGCGATATTTTGTTCTCTATTTTTCAAAGCGCCGTCTGTTGCAACTTCTGCTAATGATTGTGGAAGTAAGAAGTTTCTTGCGTAACCGTCTTTAACTGTAACGATTTCGCCTGCTTCACCTAAGTTTTGTACATCTTTTTTCAATATAACTTGCATCTTTATATTTCTCCTTTTAATTATATTTACTATATAAAGAATTGTTACATGAAAAAAACCTCTTGTCGAGGTTTTTTTCAAATTTTTTAAATATTGTAAAGAATTTAACCCTTAAACTCGTTGCCGCCCACTATGCGCAGGTGACGTTCTTCGCCTTCTCCGACGCTTTTGCTTTTCAGGTTATGTTGTTCTACTAGTTCGTGTTGAAGTTTGCGGATTTGCTGGTTTTGTGGCGCAAGTTCGATGTTTTCGGCACCTTCGAGGATTTTGTTAATTGCTGCTTTTGCTTCTTCCAGCGCCCTTTCAGCCTCATCGTAATAGCCTGTGAGCGTTTCGGTTGTTTCAAGATCAAGTGCATCTTTGAGAACTTTTTGGATTTGAGGCATTGAATTCGTTTTTATATAGAAAGTTCTTATTCTGAAATCGTTTGCAAGGCTCAAAATTTTTGCGCCGCCTTTTGCAAAGTTTTTGTGTGCAATTACGATATCTGCTTCTTCAATGTTGCGTGTTAGTTCTATATTGAGATCAAGACGTTCGATAACTTTTTCCACAATGCTTCTTGAAACTGCGTAAAGGTAAACTTTTTTAAGTGATTTTACCTCATCAACGTATTTTTGTCTTGAAAATCCGAATTTTAAGCTTTCAGTTTTCTCGACAGGTTTTTCTAGAGAGGGAAACACCTTTTGTTCTAACTGGTTAATTTTGTCGAGGATTGATTCTTCTTTTGGGGCGGGTGTTTCCTCTTTGATCGGTTCATAAGTCTTATCAACCTTGCGGATTTCCGGTCTGATAGGCCAACCGCGTAAGATATAATCAACGGCTTCTGATGTGTTTTTGTAAACAGCAAGAGTGTTTCTGTCGAGAATTTCAATAACAATATCAAAAGTCGGTTGTTTTTCACGCTCAAGAACCGTCTTCTGGCAGGCGCGCCTACGGGCTTCATCATCCCCCAGGGTTACAGATTGAATCCCTCCGACAAGGTCGGACAGCGTCGGGTTCTTGATTAAATTTTCTAATGTATTACCGTGGGCGGTTGCAATCAACATAACACCACGTTCTGCAATAGTACGGGCCGCTTGTGCCTCTTCTTCTGTACCAATTTCATCGACAACGATAACTTCAGGTGTGTGATTTTCAACCGCCTCAATCATAATATCTTTCTGGAATTCAGGCTGGCGAACCTGCATTCTTCTTGCATGTCCTATCGCAGGGTGCGGAGTGTCACCGTCACCGGCGATTTCGTTTGATGTATCTACAACAATTACGCGTTTTTTTAATTCATCTGCCACCAGTCTTGAAATTTCTCTCAATTTGGTAGTTTTACCAACCCCCGGAGGCCCTAAAAATAATATGCTTTTTCCTAAAGTACAAAAGTCTTTAATACAAGCAATGGTTCCGGTAACCACACGGCCGATTCTACAAGTAAGCCCGACAACTTTGCCCTGTCTGTTTCTAATCGCACTGATTCTGTGCAAAGTTCCGGGGATACCGGAACGGTTGTCTGATGTGAAATCTTGAATATGGCTTGTAATGTGCGCAATATCTTCTTCACCAACAATACCGGAGTCAATGTACTCGATAAGCCCGCCCGCGTGTCTAATCTCAGGAACCCGTCCAATATCAAGAACTATCTCAATTACGTCCTCCATTTTTGCATAACTCAGCTGTGTCCTGATTTTTGGGGGTAAAATAGCAACAAGTTTTTCTAAATCGTTTTGAAATTGTAGGTTTGTTTGCATTTTTCGCCTTTCTATTTTATCTGATATATAAAATATGAATTGTAGGCTTTAGAATATCGAGTGTTAGGTTTTTTCTCTCCTACTAATATTATGCCACTTTTATCGTCAAATTCATCATCTAAATATACTACATGGATAATAAACTTTACAAAATGTTACAATTTCTTAACATAAGGGTAAAACTTACACTATTAGCGGGTAGAATGGTTTTATGGCAGGCGATTATAAAAAATTATTGAATAAGAAACGTAAGCGTGAATATGCAAATCCTAAAACCATGGGAGTGAACATAGATAAGAATGAATATTATGAAATTATTCTTTCTAATTCTGCCCACCCCGAACGGTTTAGTGATAAAAAGATTTAACGTTTTACGCAGCGTAGACGATACGAATACCTATCTTTATTGGTATAGTCGAGTGAACCTGCTCTTATGTTTAATCGATATACAAGTAATTCGTTATTATTAGGACCTTTTATTAATGTTGATGGTTGATAACCGCCGGTTGCTAAATTACCAATCATAAGTTGTGAAGCAAACATTGAAATTAGTTCGTGTACGCTTGGAACGCGATATTCTGAATCTTGTTGTGTACATGTTTTTGCTGCGTCCGAGAATTTTACGGAATCGGAAGCATCATTTTGATGCGGAATTGGTGCAACAACAACGCTATCAGTAGGATATAGTGCAGTAATAAATCCGATATCTTTACCGACTGTATTCGGTCCTTTTGTACCGTTCAAGTCGTAAACAAAATGTGCACAGATTTTGTTTTGGACATAAATTCGACCTGTTTCTTTTAAATCTGCCTGACAGTCAGGTCTGTAAAATACTGCAATACTTTCTCCATTTGCAGTTTCGAGCGCAGCCGCATTTGTATCACTGTGGCTGTATTTGTAAACTTGTGAAGTTTCCGGTTCATTTATATCAACAGAAGTGAAGCAGGGATTAAGTTCTGAAAGAGTAGTCGGAAATGATTTTTTCGAACCGTTCATTGTTGTGTAATTTGCTGGAATTCCACAATCCTGTAGATGTGTGTTGTCGCAAATATTGTTAGTTTTTAAAACTTTTGCAAGTCCTGCGGTAATAAATGTTTCAGCTGCATCTGTGTCTGTAGAGCCATATCCGTTAAGGTTTGGCATAAGCGCAATAGCTTGAGAAAAACGCGCATAAAGTGCTTTTCGCTGGGTGTTCCAAGTACGCTCGTTAATGTTACCTGTTAGTGATGGTAATGTTATCGCGGCGACCACACCGATGATTGTTAATGATAGTAATATTTCTGCCATCGTAAACGCTGTTTTAGTGATGAGTGATTCTTTATGCGCGCTTCGCGCGGTATTATACCACTTTCTGTCATGCTGAACTGCGCGAGCGAGCGGAGGCACTAAGCGAAAACCACGCTTTTCGCGGTGCCGTTTCATGCGAGTCGAGCAAGACTGTTTCTGCATCTGTCCAGCGTTGCATTCTGTCAGTGACGTTTGACAGATCGCGAAACGAGTTCGGGATGACAAGTATGGGATTAATCCGTGTTCGTCAGCGCCATCTAACGCGTCTTGCCCCCCCCCCCTACTTAACAGGGCCATATGACAAGGGTTTTCAGGTTTTAATCTTTTCATGATATCCATCCTTTCTAATTGTGTGGCTACAAACCAACGAGCCAAATATAGATGTGGCTCAGCCACTCCTTTCTTTTTATTTTTAGTACATAACCATTTTAAACTATATTTTTGATTCTGTCAATTAATGTTTAACTTGACAAACACTGTTGTTTGGGTTAAATTATAACTTGTGTTGGCCACAACCAATATGGGCTGTGATAGACGCGCGTCAGGCCGCAAGGTCTGCTTGAAAACTGAATACGGGCATGTGGTACTCTGCCGAACAAAACAACTAAGTGTTGTTTTGTGAGAGGTGGTAGACACGCCTCAGTCTGAAAGACTGATTGAAAATTAAATACGGGCATGTGGTGGAATGGTAGACACGCTAGTCTTAGGAACTAGTGCTAACGCGTGGGAGTTCGAGTCTCTTCATGCCCAAACTAAATGGGGATAACAAAAGTTATCCCCTTTTAACTTTTATATAAAAAAGACGGGAATTTCCCGTCTTTTTTGTTTTATTTCAATGCGAAGGTCATGTCGGCTTCAACGCAAACTTTTCCGTCTACTTTACCCACGCCGTGTGCTTTACAAACAGGCCCTTTGATTTTTATAAGTTCAACTTCCATATCAAATCTGTCACCAGGGCGAACGATATTTTTAAAGCGAACCCCGTCAACTCCTGCGTAAAGCGTCAATTTGCCTTCAAATTCAGGCATTGTCATCAAGATTGGAGCTGAGCATTGAGCCATTGCTTCAAGTTGCAAAACGCCAGGCATGATAGGGTTTGCTGGAAAATGGCCTTGGAAAAATGGTTCGTTCCAGGTTAGGTTTTTGTAGCCTTTTGCGTATTTGCCTGGAACACATTCGACAACGCGGTCTACCAGTAAAAACGGGTAGCGGTGCGGTAACATGTTCATAATGTCTATCGCGTCAAAGCTTCTGATTTCGTCTGTCATACTTTTCTCCTTATTTTTCAATTAACTTGTCTTTTAAAATTTTTGCGACTTTCACGTGGACGGCATGGCCTGCTTCTTTGACTAGAATTTGTGCTTTTAGATGAAGTGGGTTAACGCCTGTTAAGTAAAAATCTCCGATAAGGTCAAGAATTTTGTGTTTTACCGGTTCATATTGTGAACGGAGTTCCGTTGTGAAGCCATCTTCAAGCATTCCGACGGTGTTTTCCTCTGTGACCCCCTGTGCAAAACCAAGCATTTGATATTTTTTCAAATCTTTATAGTAGCCAAAAGTTCGTGCGTCACGGATCTCGTCAAACTTTTTGAAATCTACGTTGACCCAACGGTTTTTTAAGTCAGGATGGTCGTAGTTGACGGCGTATGAGATAAAAAGTTCGTCGTCTGGAAGAACTACGAGGCTTGTTTTGCCGTTCAAGTAATAAACCGGTTCTGATACTGTGTACTTTTTAGGTTTATAGAGTAGAGGTTTATCGATACCGGCAGATTTGAAAAGTTCTACCCAGGCTTTTGAACTTCCGTCCAAAATAGGAACTTCTTCTTCTGTCATATAAATATCAACGGAATCTATTTCGCAAATGGCAAGCGCGGCTGAGAGGTGTTCTTCAAGCATTGCGCGTCCTTTGCCTTTACCTAGTGTCACACAGTGGTCAGTGGAAATCACATTATCAACCGTCGCTTCAAACGGTTCGTTATCTTTTACAAAATAGCAAATTTTACCGGTCGTGGACGGTTTGAATGTTACCGTGCAGGGTTTGTTTTTCATCAAACCGTTGCCGGAGATTGTGATTTCTTTCTTAAGTGTAATTACCATTATTTATCTTCCTTGCTGTCAGCGATGAATTCGTTCAACATCGGCTCAACTTTGCGGAATTTAGCGATGATATCCTGTGCGTCTTTCATTGTTTTGAGTTGTTTAATGAACTCTTTTCTTGGAACCGCAGGGATACCAACGATGATTGATTTTTCAGGGAAGCTTTTTGTTACGCCTGCTTTTGCAGCAACGATTGAATCTGCGCCGATTTCGATGTGATCAGCAAGACCTGCTTGGCCTGCAAGAACTGTTCTGTCGCCGATTACACAGCTTCCTGCGATACCGACTTGTGAAACGATTAGGCAACCTTTTCCGATACGGCAGTTGTGGCCAATCATAACAAGGTCGTCGATTTTTGTATCGTCGCCGATTACTGTATTTTCGATTGTGCCTCGGTCGATTGCGCTGTTTGCGCCGATTTCAACATTGTTGCCGATAACAACTGAACCGATTGAAGGGATTTTGAAAATTACCTGTTCAACTTTTTGTTCTTTAATTTCGCCGTCTTTGCGAGCTTGCTCGATGTTGTTAGGGGTTTCTGTTACAAAGCTGAAGCCGTCTGCGCCAAGTGAAACGCCGTTGTGTAAAATTACTTTGTTACCTACTTTAACGCGGTCGCCGATGTTAACGCCTGAGTGTAAGAAGCAATTTTCACCGATTTTGGCATTGTTTCCGATGTAGGTGTTGCCGAGAAGTTTTGTGCCGTCGCCGATTTCAGCGTTTTTAGAAACGATTACGTTAGGGCCGATTTGAACATTCTGGCCGATTTTAGCTGTTTCGTGAACGACTGCTGTCGGGTGAATATTGGTACCATTTGTCATAACAGCCGGTTCTTCATAGAAGAGTGTGATTAATTTCATCATAGCAACGCGCGGGCGTTCAACTTCGATTGTGGTTAAGCCGTTGATATTAACGCCTAATGGCACTAACGCTGCTTTTGCTTTTGAATTGGCGAGGTTTGCGATTTCTTCTTCGCTCAATGCCAGAGCAAGAGTGTTTTCGTCTGAAAGCAACGGCGGTGCAATCTGTGTAATTGTTGCATCTTGCGCTTTAGTAAGCATACCGCCTACGATGTGTGTAATTTCTTCTACTGAAAAACTTCTCATAGTTTTTACTCCTTATTTATTTTATTAATTATATTTGTTGTTGATTGGTCCTCTACAAAGCTTATGAATTCAACGCGGATATTATTTTTTCGCATGATATCGGCTTCGGGGAGGGTTTCCATTGTGTAGTCTGCGCCTTTGGTGTAGACGTCAGGCTTGATTTCATCGATTAAATCTGCAGGACTGTTTTCGTCAAATAGGACTACAAAGTCCACACAGCTAAGCGCACAGAGAATTTCTGCGCGGTTAAGTTCGTTATTTATCGGGCGTGAGTCGCCTTTTATTGCTTTCACGGATTTGTCAGAGTTCAGAAGAACTATTGAATAATCCGCGAAGGTCTTTGTTTTTTGAAGATAGCGGACATGCCCGACGTGAAGAATGTCAAAGCAGCCGTTAGTGACGACAACGGTTTTGCCGCCGGCTTGCAATTTTTCTACAAAACTTCTTATATTTTCGCGTTTGATTAATTGACCCATTAAAATAAATCCATTTCTATAACTTTTTGACAAATACGAACGGTGTTGAGCGCCGCGCCGATTCTAAGGTTATCGGCAACGCACCAGAGTGAAATACCGTTGTTGAACGCAAGATTTTTTCTAATTCTGCCGACGTAAACAGGGTTGTTTCCGCTTGCGTCGCGTGTTGTTGGATATTCAAAGTTTTCAGGATTGTCGATAACTTCTACCCCAAAAGCGTTTTTAAGGATTTCACGAACCTCATCAGGGTTAACTTCTTTTTCAAATTCAATATCTACAGCTTCTGAGTGACCGTTGAATACCGGAACTCTTGCTGCAGTGCAAGAAATTGGTGTTTCTTCCGGCAAGTGAAGAATTTTTTTCGTTTCATTAACAACTTTTAATTCTTCTTTTGTGTAACCGTTTTCGCAGAAAACATCGATTTGCGGGATAACGTTAAAAGAAATCGGTTTTTTGAAA
Source organism: uncultured Candidatus Melainabacteria bacterium (assembly GCA_947361615.1). GTDB lineage: Bacteria > Cyanobacteriota > Vampirovibrionia > Gastranaerophilales > Gastranaerophilaceae > Gastranaerophilus. Next base: position 80,089 of record CANAJP010000001.1, read on the forward strand.
CATACGTTTTCAAACTTTTCACCCTTGAGATTAGCCTCTGTATCTGCACGAAGTTCATTGATAGCAGCCAGTCCTGCCCCTGAAACAGCCTGATAGGTAGAAACTAAAAGGCGTTTGATTCCAAATTTTTCGTGAAGAGGTTTTAAAACTAGCATTAATTGTGAAGTTGAGCAGTTCGGGTTTGCAATAATCCCCTCGTGTTTTCTCAAATCTTCATCGTTAACATACGCGATTACCAGCGGAACATTTTTTTCCATACGAAATGCGCTTGAGTTGTCAATTAAAACGCCGCCACGTTTAACAATTTCAGGTGCAAATTTTTGGCTTGTAGAACCGCCCGCTGACGCTAAAACAATGTTTACACCGTCAAAACTCTCAGGTGTTGCCTCTTCAACAATATATTTTTTGCCCTGAAATTCAATTTCAGAACCTGCGCTTTTCGCGCTGGATAGGAATTTTATCGTGTTGAAATCAATTTTTAACTCGTCAATAATCGCTGTAATTTCTCTTCCCACAACGCCTGTAGCGCCTAATACTGCTAAATTTGCTTTTCTCATTCTATATCCCTTTTACTATTATAATTAAAGCTACTCCGTGAACCTATTATACCCCAAAAACGATTTAAAGCCAATTTTATGAAGAAATTTTGAGATTTCGGTTTGTTTATGTTAGAATTCTCCTAAGAGTAGCAAAATAAGGAGAAGTTATGACAACAGTGCAAACACACGAATCAAACTCATCAATTAATCAAATTAGACAAACCAGAATTCAAAAGCTTGCGGATCTCGCTGATAAAGGCGTTAATCCTTATCCGTATTCTTTTGAAAAGACTATAAATGCTAAAGATTTACAAGCAAAGTACGCTGACCTTGAAGCGGGCGTTGAAACAGAAGATGTTTATTCTGTTGCCGGACGTGTTATGGCAATCAGAAATACAGGTATGTTCATTGACCTTCAAGACGATAGCGGAAAAATTCAAATCTTCTCACACAAAGAAAATGTTTCAGAAGAACAAATGAAAGTCTTAAAACTCATTGATATCGGTGATATCGTTGGTTTTACAGGAACAGTAAGAAGAACTCCGCGTGGTGAATTGTCAATTAAAACAACTGAATTGACACTTTTATCAAAAGCACTTCTTCCGCTTCCTGAAAAACACCATGGACTTACTGACGTTGAAATCCGTTACCGTCAGCGTTATGTTGACTTGATTATGAACGAAGAAGTTAGAGATACTTTCAGAAAAAGAAGCTTGATTATTCAAAAAATCAGAGAATATTTAGCGCAAAAAGGTTTCTTGGAAGTTGAAACTCCAATCTTGCAAACAATGGCATCAGGTGCAAACGCTCGTCCGTTCAACACCCACCACAATGCGCTTGAAATGGATTTGACTTTAAGAATTGCGCTCGAATTATATCTGAAAAGATTAATCGTTGGCGGCGTTTCAGAACGCGTTTTTGAAATCGGTAAATGTTTCAGAAACGAAGGTATCGATACACGCCACAACCCTGAATTCACAATGATTGAACTTTATCAAGCATACGCAGATTACAACGATATGATGGAATTAACCGAAAATATGGTTGCTCACGTTGCTCAAGAAGTTCTTGGAACAATGAAAATTCAATACGGCGAAAACGAAATTGACCTTACTCCTCCATGGGATAGAAAAACAATGCTTGGCGCAATCAAAGACGCAACAGGCGTTGACTTTATGGAAATCTTCACAGTTGAACAGGCAATGCAAGAAGCTAAAAAGCTTAATGTTCATGTTGAAGAGGGTATGAACTGGGGTCAAATCGTTGAAGCTGTTTTTGAAGAAAAAGTTGAACCGGGCTTAATTCAGCCTTGCCACATTATCGACTATCCGCGTGAAATTTCACCGCTTGCGAAAGTTCACCGCGATAACGACAGATTGACTGAACGCTTTGAAACCCGTGTAAACGGTTGGGAAATCGCAAACGCATTCTCAGAACTTACTGACCCGATTGATCAAAGAATGAGATTTGAAGATCAAGCAAGAGCGAAAGCAAACGGCGATGAAGAAGCAATGGATATTGATGAAGACTTTATTACCTCTCTTGAATACGGTATGCCACCGACAGGCGGTATGGGAATGGGAATTGACAGACTTGTAATGTTGTTGACAAATTCCCCATCAATCCGCGACGTAATCGCATTCCCTACACTAAAGAAAAAAGAAGGGTAAATTGTCCGAGCAAGACTCGCGATAAGGCACTTGAGCGAGTCTTGAGAGTGGCGTATTAGACAGCGCAGTCGCGGGTTGGCTTGCGTGAGCAAGACAAGCAGGCGACGGAGAACTGCTTTTAAAAATAAAACAATTTAGCGGGCGGTCGAATGACCGCCCGCTAGTATAGAACTTTGAAATAATAATGATACAGGCTAAAGATTTTAACAAGCATATTAACTAACGAAAGGAGGTAAATATGTTAGTTAATATCAACGAAGAAGAGCTAATACTAATAATAGCACTAGCTCTTGTACTCAAATCCATTTTTAATTAAATGGTACGGGTTAGGGTGTTCGTGTCACCCTTGCCTGTATCTACATTATAACATGTGTTTTTTATCATTTCAAGTGTTTATATGAAAATGCGGTCATTCGACCGCCTTCTTTATTTTGGGGTATTGGGTAGTAATTATAATTGAATAGACATTCTATTTTACTTTTGATAAGATAATAGGAATGAGGAAAAATAATTTAGAAAAATTACAAATAGTTGATAGAATGCTTTTTATATTACAGGCAGAGTTGGCTGATGATTTGGAAACGGAATCAAAAGATATTTTTAAATTTATTCAGCGGATACGTGAAATTATAGCCGAAATTTTGGTATGTTTAAAATAAAAAAGACCTGAGATTTCTCTCAGGTCTTTTAGTGTTTAATCAAGTTTATTTAACTTGGTAATCTCTAACGATGCCTTCGAAAGCGTCTTGGTAGATTTGTTTGATGTCAGCCATCAACGGATATGCAGGGTTTGCACCTGTGCATTGGTCGTCGAATGCTAATTCAACCATTTCATCCAATTTTGCGTTGAAATCTGCTTCACTTACGCCGAAGTCTTTAATTGATTTTGGCAAGTTTACTGCGCTCATCAATTTGTCTACTGCGTTGATTAACAATTCAACTTTTTCGTCATCGTTCTTTCCGCCCAAGCCTAATTCGTCTGCGATTTGACCATATCTCAATTTAGCGCAAGGGAATTTGTATTGAGGGAATGTTGCTTGTTTTTTAGGACAATCTGTTGCGTTGTATTTGATTACTTGTCTAATCAATAATGCGTTAGCAACACCGTGTGGAACGTGGAACATTGCACCGAGTTTGTGTGCCATTGAGTGGCAAAGTCCTAAGAATGAGTTTGCAAATGCCATACCAGCGATTGTTGCTGCGTAGTGCATTTTTTCTCTTGCGATAGGATCGTTTGCACCTTCGGTGTATGAACGTTCTAAGTATCTGAATACTAATTTTGTTGCTTCAAGAGCGTTTGAATTAGTGAAGTTTGTTGCCATGCAAGAAACGTAAGCTTCGATTGCGTGAACAAGTGCGTCGATACCTGATGCTGATGTTAAGCCTTTTGGCATTCCATCAACGAAGTTAGGGTCAACGATTGCCATGTTTGGAGTCAATGCGTAATCTGCGATTGCGTATTTAACACCGGTTTGGTCGTCAGTGATGATTGCGAACGGTGTTACTTCTGAACCTGTACCTGAAGTTGTAGGGATTGCAACCATTGTTGCTTTTTTACCTAATTCAGGGATTGAGCAGATTCTTTTTCTGATATCCATAAATCTCATTGAGATATCTTCGAATACTGTTTCAGGTTGTTCATACATTAACCACATAATTTTAGCTGCGTCCATTGGAGAACCGCCACCTAATGAAATGATTACATCAGGTTCGAATGGTTTCAAGATAGCCATAGCCTGGTCGATTGTAGATAATGTTGGATCCGGTTTAACATCAAAGAAGATTTGGTATTCGCAACCGATTTCGTCAAGGATTGCAGTAATTTTATCTACAGCGCCTGAGTTGAAGAGGAAGCTGTCTGTTACGATAAATGCACGTTTTTTACCTTGAAGTTCACGAAGAGCTAAGTCAATAGCGCCTCTTTTGAAGTAAACTTTAGGTGGAACCTTAAACCATAACATATTTTCTCTCCTTTCAGCAACAGTTTTGTAGTTCAATAAGTTTTCAACGCCTACGTTACCTGAAACAGCGTTGCCGCCCCAAGAACCGCAACCAAGAGTTAATGACGGTTCAAGTTTGAAGTTGTAAAGGTCGCCGATACCACCTTGAGATGATGGTGAGTTGATTAACAATCTGCAAGTAGGCATTTTTTCAGCGTAGAAGTTAATTCTGTCTTTAGAACGTTCGTCTGTGTAAAGAACAGAAGTGTGGCCTGCGCCGCCTTTTGAAACGAGTTCGTAAGCTTTTTCAGCAGCGTCGTTAAAATCGCTTGCTCTGTAAAGAGAAAGGATTGGAGATAATTTTTCTCTTGAGAATGGATCTTCCCAATCAACGGTAGGTCTTTCAGCAAGAAGAACTTTTGCGTTTTCATTAACTTCAAAACCTGCGAGTTGTGCGATTCTGTGTGCGCTTTGACCAACGATGTCAGGGTGAGCTGTACCACGTTTAGGGTCGATGAAAGGAAGTGCAATTAATTTGTCCATTTCTTTTTCGCTTAGCAAGTGTGCGCCACGGTAAACGAATTCAGATTTAACTTGTTCGTAAACGCTGTCAACTACAACAACAGATTGTTCAGATGCACAAATCATACCGTTGTCGAATGTTTTTGACATAAGGATTGAAGAAACAGCCATTTTAATATCAGCGGTTTCGTCGATAACAGCCGGAGTGTTACCAGGGCCTACACCTAATGCAGGGTTGCCTGAAGAGTAAGCCGCTTTAACCATACCAGGGCCGCCTGTAGCTAAGATGCAGTTGATGCTAGGGTGTTTCATCAATTGGCTTGAAAGTTCGATAGATGGAATATCAATCCAAGAAATGATGTCAACCGGAGCGCCTGCTTTAACAGCTGCGTCTAAAACTAATTTAGCAGCAGCGATTGTGCATTTTGCAGCTCTAGGGTGTGGTGAGAAGATGATTGCGTTTCTTGTTTTCAACGCGATTAATGATTTGAAAATCGCAGTTGAAGTAGGGTTAGTTGTAGGAACGATACCAGCGATTACGCCTAAAGGTTCTGCAACGATTTTAACGCCGTTAACTTTATCTTCTTTAATTATTCCGCAAGTTTTTGCATTTTTGTGTTTGTTGTAAATGTATTCAGAAGCAAAGTGGTTTTTGATAATTTTGTCTTCTAATACGCCCATACCGGTTTCTTCAACAGCCATTCTAGCAAGAGAAATTCTAGCTTTATCAGCGGCAGTTGAAGCGGCTTTGAAAATTGCGTCAACTTGTTCTTGTGAGTAAGTTGCGAAAATCTTTTGAGCTTTTTTAACTCTTTCAATCATCAATTCTAACTTTTCAGCTGAATCAACAACAGAAGAAGTGTTAAGAGCTTTTTCTAAGTTTTCGACAGTTTTTTTGTCTTTTGTTGTCATAAAATGTATTCTCCTTTTCAGTGTATACCTTTTTTATAATGTTCGGGCATTTTTAAAATTGCGCATTTATTATAATTTGTATTCGTGAAATATTTCACGATTGATTATAATAACATGTTATCATGAAGAAAAAACCATTGCAAGTGTTCTGAAAACAATCTTTATCTAATTTTAATATCGCCTTGTACCACTTGACACATTATTAAATATAAGACATAATTAGTATTGAAGAAAGGATGGAATTTATGAAACGAAGAAACGTATTAACTAATGCAGGGGGGGGGGGGAGCCTTAAAGGTATATTTAGTGCAGCATTTACACCCCATGTCATGCTGAACTTGTTTCAGCATCTGTCGCACGACGCATTGCTGGACAGATCCCGAAATAAATTCGGGATGACAGCCGCTGAGCGACATCCACACACTGGCCTGCGGGCTACCGATCGACGTGTAGCATTTACGATGGCAGAGATATTACTATCCCTGACAATTATCGGCGTGGTTGCCGCGATAACTTTACCAAGTTTAACAGGGAACATAAATGAACGGACTTGGAACACACAGCGAAAAGCACTTTATGCGAGAATGTCACAGGCAATAGCACTTATGCCGGCGTTGAACGGATATGGAGATTTAAAAGAAGCAAGTTCAGTTGGCGCAAGCGACGCTGTCGACACAGCCACAGAAACTTTCTTAACAGCGGGGTTATCTAAAGTTTTAAAAATCAACAATATTTGTGACAATGAACACTTAGCCGATTGCGGAGTTGTTACTTCTTATACAAACATGGCCGGTTCGCAAAAAAATACACCAACTACGCTGTATGAACTTAGTTCCTACTTCAAAAGCGTGGAGTATTCCGGAAGTTCGTATTCTGTCGCAGACTCGAAAGCTGCTGCATTTGAAACACAAAATGGAGAAAGTATCATCGCCTTTTACAATCAGTCTTGCAGAACCGAATATTTAAACGAACAAAGTTTGACTCAATACTCCAATATTTTCGGGTTCCCTCAATCAAACATGTGTGTAAACTTTATCTATGATTTAAACGGTACTAAAGGCCCTAATACCGTTGGGAAAGATATTGGTTTTATGACCATTTTTAACGCTACTGATTCCATTGTTGTTGCCCCGATGCCGACATCGGCAAATAATGCCGGTAATACCACTTACACCTGGTACAATGCGGCTAAAGCATGCACAAATCAGGATTCTGAAAGCAGAATACCAAATATAGATGAGTTATCCGCAATGATGCTTAACAAAGATGTAATAAACCTCTCCTCTGAGAACTTTTGGTCCGGTTCTGTATACAGCCCCGATAGAGCGTTGGGAGTTGCTGTCGCTTACGGCCCCAGAGCTTCTCTTCACAAGAGTAGTGCCTACTATGTGCGTTGCGTTCGTAGGTAGGCATGCTATAAGATAATCGCGGACACGAAGTTGTCCGCGATTTTATAACAATGTCAATTGCTTATTAAAGTGATTGCGCAAGAATGATGGGCGGTGGTATTGGGTTAGGCCGTATTTGTCGATTGCCGCAAGGTGCTCTTCTGATAAATAGCCCGCGTTGGATTTCCAGTTATACTGCGGGAATTCTTCGTGAAGCTTTTCCATATATCTGTCGCGTGAAACTTTTGCAAGAATACTCGCCGCCGCGATTGACGCAGATTTGCCATCACCTTTTATCACAAATTGTTGAGGGTAAGTATATTCTTTAATTAATTTATTGCCGTCAACAAGTGTTAAAAGATTGTCAGATGATGGTAATTGCGCAATGACTGCTTCACAAGCCAGTTTCATGCCTTTTAAAGATGCATTAAGAATGTTTATTTTTTCAATTTCATCAACTTCTATATTTACAATGCTGTTGATGGTGTTATTTTTTACTATATCAAAAAGTGCTTCGCGTTTCTTTTTGGAAAGTTTTTTTGAATCATTTAATCCTGCAAGTTCTTTTATTAAGGTTTCGGATTTTTCGCAAAAACATGCGCACGCGACGAAAACGCCACCTGCTGCAGGGCCTCGTCCTGCTTCGTCAGTTCCTAAAATTATTTTTCCAAAACTTTCATCAAAATCAAATAACGTACTCATCGAGAATAAATTTTCCTATTTTTCCTTCGCGGAAGTCGCGTAGGATATAAACCGATGTGCGTTCTGTGTCAGGACGCCCGTTTGAAGTAATCCAGTTGCGCGCAAGCGCAAGATTGTCTACTGTAAGTTCACCCTCAGGATAATTGTAGTAATTGCGTGTTGCCTCTTCGTATTTTTCTTCCAGCATTGTCAATAGTTCACGCGCAACAAGTTCGTTAGAATATGCGTTTTCACTCACGGAATTAACAAAAGCAAGTTTACGTGCGCGTTCCTGATCTTCCTGTTTCATCGGAATAATCCCCGGGGTGTCAAGAAGTTCTAATTGCGGGTTAATCCTTACCCACTGTTGTTGACGTGTTACGCCAGCTTTTGCCCCGATTTTGGTTTTTGATGAGCGCGTAAGTTTATTGATAATACTTGATTTACCTACGTTTGGCATTCCAACTACCATAACGCGTGCTGGGCGACGCAAAAGCCCCCGTGCCATTAACGCTTGAATACGGGGTTCTGATAGCTCGACGACTTTTTTAACAATTTGGCTCAAGTCTTTTGAATTCTTAGCATCAGTGGTGAAAACAGGACATCCCGTTTTTTCTTCCAAAATGTTAATCCATTTTTTTAATTCGGTTTTTTCTGTTAAATCGGCCTTATTGAGCAATATTAAACGGGGCTTTTCACCTAAAAGCCCCGTTATATTTTCATAACAACTAGACAAAGGCAAACGGGCGTCTAACACTTCTATTACAGCATCTACAAGTGAAAGCTGTTCTTTTAATTTGCGTTCAGCTTTCGCAATGTGTCCCGGATACCAATGTATGTGTAACTTATCTTTTTTCAATTTTTTCCTTAATACGAGTTGCTTTACCTGAACGTTCTCTCAAGTAGTAGAGTTTAGAACGTCTAACGTCACCGCGTCTGAGAACATTGATTTTTTCAACACGTGGAGAGTTTACAAGGAATACACGTTCTACGCCAACACCTTGGAAAACTTTTCTTACAGTAATTGTTTTGTTGATGCCTGAACCGTGTTGTTTAATGATAGTACCTTCAAATGCTTGAAGTCTTTCTTTGTTTCCTTCAACGATTCTAACAAAAACTTTAACAGTATCACCTGAGTTAAGTTGTGGCAATTCTTCTTTTAAATATGCTTTTTCTAATTCATCAATAATAGGGTTCATATCTTTTTCCTTTATTTTTGTAGTTGTAAATCTTAAGTCGCCAGAGGTTTTTTCCACAATAAAACATAAACGCTAATTTGACTATAAAACAAATAAACTTGAAATGCAAGCATGAACGTTAACATGGTGTTACAATACAAATTAGATGTTTTTCATGATTTTGAGATCAGGTTTTACTAATTTTACATTAATACTACTATTGGCTAATATACAAATCCTGTTTTTTGTAAGAATATATAGCCGTTTGCGCATGAAATGCGTTTTAATATTTGGAAAATAGATTATATGGAAAAGAGAGGCAATATGCTAAACGAATTATCAGAACGAGAGATGGATGTTTTAAAGCTTTTAGTAATAGGTTACTCAAACGGTCAGATATCCAAGAAACTTTTTATCGCACCTTCAACAGTCAAGGCACACGTGCAGGCAATTTTGTACAAACTCAATGTAAGAAATAGAATTCAGGCGGCAACTATAGCCGCTTATTTTTTCGATATAAAACCTGAGATGATTGTCAAAACAGCAAATAGATTGAAAGTAAGTTAAAAATAGCGGAGCCAGGGCTCCGCTATTTTATTATCTTTTTATGCAACGCACAATGCCGTCATTGGTTCGATCGTGCGAGCTGCGGCCGCCCGAACTGAAATTCTGGCGCCATGCTTTTTCCGAAGAAATGACAGAGCCGCTCCAAAAGCTACCGGATGACGACATACCTAAGAGGGTTCTATTGTAGAACATTGCTGACAATTCATCACGATTTGGCACTCTGCTTTCTGGGTCTTGTTTTTGACAAAGCTTACCTGCGTCTGCCTGTGCACTTAAACCAGCGTTAGTCGCTAATGGAAACGGAGCAACTATTACTGGGTCTGACGGATAAAGGGCGGTTATGAAACCAATATCCTTACCAACAGTATTTGGCCCTTTATTACCATTCAAATCGTAAACAAAATTTGCACACATAAATGGTTGTGAATTGTGCCATACTGTCTCGTTTAAATCTGCTTTGCAGTTTGGATTGTAATAAACAATTATTGATTCACCATTCTGGGTTTCAAATGCTGCAGCCTTGGTATCTAACTGTGAATAGGGATAATCAATACCGCCATTACTGCCTCCATCATTCCAAGTTCCATTAAACATATTATTGAATTTAACGAGTGTATTGTAATTTGTGGTGAACGAACTTAGTGTATCGGTGGCATTCAACGCAGTAATAGTATCAGGAATTCCACAATCCGGTAGAGAGTCAGCTTCACAAATATTGTTAATTTTCATGACTTTCGATAGTCCGTCAGTTATGAAAGTTGCAGCGGCATTATCTTCCGCAGCAATTGAACTGCCATTCCCATCGGTTCCGGCTGCATGGAGGGTTCCATATCCGTTAAGGTTTGGCATAAGCGCCAACGCTTGAGAGAAACGAGCATAAAGAGCTTTACGTTGTGTGTTCCAAGTTCGTTCATTGATGTTGCCGGTAAGGCTTGGCAACGTAATCGCAGCAACTACGCCTATGATTGTGAGTGATAAGAGTATTTCTGCCATTGTGAATGCTACACGGCTTAATCCTTTATTGTCATGCTGAACTTGTTTCAGCATCTGTCCAGCGCTGCATTCTACCAGTGACGTTTGACAGATCCCGAAACAAGTTCGGGATGACAACCTGCGGTTAGCACCGGCTAGCGCACCTTGCCCCCCCCCCTGCTGAACAGGGCCATATGACAAGGGCTTTCAGGCATTAATTTTTTCATAGATTCTCCTTTCTCGGTAACTTTTCACCGTATTCCAAATATATTTTAAAAGATTTTTGTTTTATTGTCAATTGACATATTATCAAACATGTTACATAATAACAATATAAAGGAAGGAAGGGTAAATATGAAAAACAAAATTGTAAACATGTTATCAGGGGGGGGGGGGCCTCTTTAGCAGGTCGCTGAGCGGCATCGACAAACTGACCTGCGGGCTCCCGGGCGACGTGGAGCTTTTACGATGGCAGAGATTTTACTCTCGCTCACAATTATCGGCGTAGTTGCGGCGATTACTTTACCCGGTTTAACAGGAAACATCAACGAACGAACATGGAACACTCAGAGAAAAGCGTTATATGCCCGCATGTCACAGGCGATTTCTTTAATGCCTTCACTTAACGGGTACGGGACTTATTCCACCGGCAATGAATCAACTTCCACGGTTGACACAGCCGCAGAAACTTTTGTAACAGAAGGGTTATCTAAAGTTCTTAAAATTAATAATATTTGTGACGTTGACCATTTGAATGACTGCGGTATTCCCGACAAATTTACTAACCTTTTGGGCGAATCTAAAAATATGCCGACAAAATTGAGCGAATTAAATAGCTTGTTTACTACCACTGTAGGTTGGGGAAATTATATTAATCCATTATACCAAATTGACACGAAATTTGCCGCGTTTGAAACCCAAAACGGCGAAAGTATATTAGTCGCTTATAATCCGTTTTGTGTCGCAGATGGGTCGAACCTTGTAGCGGTCAATAATGCGGGTGGAATTGAAGTATATTATACTCAGCCTTATATGTGCGCTAATTTTATTTACGATTTAAACGGTAATAAAGGCCCCAATACAGTTGGCAAAGATATTGGATGGGTAACGGTGATGTATTCAACTGATAGTGTTGTTACTTCTCCAATGCCAGTAGTAAATCCAAATTTTTCAGAGGTTACAATTGATAACGCTAGAAATGTATGTACAAATCAAAACGCCGAAAGCAGAATCCCTAATATAGATGAACTCGCCTCAATGTTTTATAATAAGGAACTTATCGGTAGTACTGTATCTAGTTTGGGCTTTTGGTCAAATACGCTAAATAAACCTAATGAAATATGGAATTTGAATTTTGCTGGAGGGTGTAGAGGCATTGCTTATGAGAATGCCCGGCATAGTGTATATTGTATAAAACGATAACAAAAAACTCCCGATTTCTCGGGAGTTTTTAATTTTTATGCCTGCATATTAAACAAGTTCTTTTACTTCACTTGCAATATTTTTAGGATCAAGTTTCAAACCAGGACCCATTGTTGTTGACAAGTAAACTGATTTAACAAATGTTCCTTTTGCTGCTGAAGGTTTTGCTCTCAAAATAGCGTCTACCAATGTAGCAAAGTTCTTTGTCAAATCTTCTTCGCTGAATTCAACTTTACCGATAGGGCAGTGAATCATACCTTGTTTGTCTGCACGGAATTCAACTTTACCAGCTTTAGCATCTTTAACAGCTTTGCCGACTTCCATTGTTACAGTACCTGTTTTAGGGTTTGGCATCAGGCCTTTAGGACCGAGTACACGACCTAATTTACCGAGCATACCCATACAGTCAGGTGTTGCAATCAATGTGTCGAATTCAAACCAGCCGCCTGCGATTTTGTCAACGATTTCTTCCGCACCAGCATATTCTGCGCCTGCTGCTGTTGCTTCTGTAGCTTTTGGCCCTTTAGCAATAACGCAAACGCGAACTTCTTTACCCAAACCAGCCGGCAACACGATTGTTGAACGGATTTGTTGGTCTGCTTGACGAACGTCGATACCTAATCTCATGTGGCATTCTACTGTTTCGTTGAATTTAGAAACTTCTTTTGAAATTTCTTTTAATTTTTTTATTGATTCAACAGCGCTTGCCGGTTGTTCAAAACCTGCGAGCATCTCTTGCATTTTCTTTTGTTTTTTAGTTAATTTACTCATTATTTTAAATTCCTTTCATGGTATTAGCGGACGGTTAGTCCTTCCATTTATTATTCTGCTTTTACAGTAACACCCATTGCTCTGCAAGAACCTTTAATCATTTCTACTGCAGCTTCCAATGTTGTTGCGTTAAGGTCTGCCATTTTTGTTTTAGCGATTTCTTCAAGTTGTGCTTGAGTGATTTCGCCGACTTTATCTTTGTTCGGTGCAGCTGAACCTTTTGATAAGCCTAAAGCTTTTTTAATCAATACAGGAGCTGGAGGTGATTTTGTTACGAATGTGAAACTTCTGTCTTCGTAAACATCAATAACTACCGGAATGATGTATCCTGCTTGTGATTCAGTTCTTGCGTTGAACTGTTTGCAAAAATCCATGATGTTAACACCGTGTTGACCTAAAGCAGGACCAACCGGAGGTGACGGATTTGCTTTACCAGCTTCGATTTGAAGCTTAATTTTTCCTGTTACTTTTTTTGCCATTGTTTTCTCCTTTTGTGGTATTAACGGGGGCGTCCCTTCCACATTATTTACTGATTATTATAGTTTGTTAATTTGTTTGTACTCAAGTTCAACCGGAGTTTCGCGGCCGAAGATTGAAACATTTGCTCTAAGTTTTGCTTTATCAGGGTAAACCTCAATGATATCCGCAACGAATTCTGCGAACGGCCCTGAAGTAATTCTGACTTTGTCGCCAACTTTAACGTCAAGCTCAATTTTTTGAGTTTGAGAAGATGAGCGGTTAATAATCTTTTTAATTTCGCTATCTTTTGCAGGGATAGGTTTTTTAGCTGAACCGACGAATTTTGCAACACCGGTTGTGTGTCTTACAACGTACCAGGTTTCTTCGTCCATAATCATTTCAACTAAAACATAACCCGGGAATACTTTTTCTTCTTTTTCAGTCTTTTTTCCGCCTTTAATTTGGGTGACTGTTTTTTGCGGAACTTCGATGCGGAAAATTCTGTCACCAAGGTTCTGGTTTTCAATCATTTTTTCAAGGTTAACTTTAACCTTGTTTTCATAACCGGAATAAGTATGAACGATGTACCAGCGTTTTTGGCTGGCTTTGTTCTTTTTAGCTTGAGCTTTTGCTTCTTCCTCAGCTAATTCTTGAAGTTTATCTTCGTTCAATTGTTCTTCCATTGTTTTTTCATCTTTTGTCATAAGCCACCTTTTAAGTTGTTTATTTTATAAGACCGAATAATCCTTTATAGATTAAGTCCATGAGATAAATTGCTACAGTAAAAACAAATACAATCGCGACGACGAAGCAAGTTTCTACAAAAACCTGACGTCTTTCAGGCCAGGTAATTTTGCCCCATTCTTGTCTAACGCCCTGAAAATATGTTTTGATTGAATCTGTAATTTGAGCCATTTGTTTTTCCTTTTACTTTTAAAATCGCGCCCTGAAGGACTCGAACCCTCGACATCCGGTTTTGGAGACCGACGTTCTACCGACTGAACTAAGGACGCACATGGGGATATTATCCCCTATTTTGGTTTAACGCATTAACCGTAAGACTAATAGTCGTAACCGATATCCGACCAACCCTATATGGTTGTCGACTCAGTCGACCTACTTAGTTTCTTTGTGGTTAGTGTGTTTTTTGCAAGTCGGGCAATATTTGCTCAATTCTAAACGTTCTTTAATATTTTTCTTGTTTTTTACTGTTGTGTAGTTTCTTTCTTTGCAATCTTCACATGCAAGAACTACCATTCTGTCATTTTTTCCTTTGATACCCATTGTTTTATTCCTTTTTGGTTTGATAAATTTTTTCTTTTTAAGCTGGATGTATTTAAAAAACACATCCTAATTTTTCGGCTTATAATAACATTTTAAAACAAACAAAATAAAATGCAAACAATTGTTAACATTCTATAAGAAGTTGACAAAAAAGAACTCCGGATATTCTCCGGAGTTCAAAAAGTATTATAATGTGAAACTTGTTTCGGCGTTTGATTTTATGTCACGATTTCTTTCGCGGTAAGTCAGATCATAGCCGCCTGTATTAGCTTCTGAGCGAAGTTTTTCCATATAAATTTGGCCGTTTTTAACAACTTGTTGAAGCTGTCCAAGGTCGCGTTCTAAGTTTGTTAGAACTTGTTCTGCATAAATTTCTGCGCCTTCGCGTGTTTTCATCGCGTCTTCTGTTGCTTGAATTCTGATGTTTTCAGCGTCATCAAGGGCTTTGCGTTTAATTTCTTCGCATTCTTGTTGAACCTGTGTTCTAATTCTGTTGCCTTCGCGTTCTAATGCTTTTATAAAATCTGCTTCGCTCAAACGTTTGTCAGCTTCTTCTTGAGCGTCAGCAATAATTTTTTCTGCTTTTTGTCTTGCTTCCATTTGTAATTCATCGCGGCGCTTTAAAAATGCGCGTGCTTCTTGAATTTCAGTTGGAATTGAGGCGTAAATTTTTTCGATTAAAGAGCCGATTTCTTCAGTTCTGACTACTGTAAAAACTTTCGGAATAATCGGAAATCCTTCTTCAAGAGATACTTCCAATGCTCTTAATAAATCATATACTCCATTTTGTTGCATATACACATACCTTTCACAATGAACATTTTACAAGAGTAATAGTTAAATGTCAAATAATTAACAATATTTTTTCACGAGATAATTTTTTACTTCTTCGGGAACGAATTTTGTTATGTCGCCGCCGTTGAGTAAAATTTCGCGAACGGAGCTTGAAGAAATGAAGTTGTATTTTGGTTTTGTAATGAGGAAAACGGTTTTGATGTTGTGGTTAAGTGCGCTGTTGTTTTGTGATAATTGCATTTCGTATTCGAAATCCGAAACGGCGCGCAGGCCTCTGAGCAGAATTGTTGCTCCTTTGCTTTGTGCATAGTCGATTGTAAGCCCGTTAAAACTGTCAACTTCAACATTTTTTAGATGTGCGCAAGATTGTTTGATGAGTTCAACACGCTCGTCAACGGTTAGAAAACCGTGTTTTTCGCTATTTTTTGCGACTGCTATAATTACTTTGTCAAAAATCTCAGCGCCTGTTTCCAAAACGTCAAGATGTCCTTTTGTAATCGGGTCAAAGCTTCCCGGATATATTGCTATTTTCATAAAAATTCCTTTTTTGTCCGAGGGATTTTCGCGATAGGTAACGTGAGCGAAAATCCAGAGTGGCGTATTAGACAGTACTCTGCCGAACAAACGATTGAGTATCGTTTGTGAGAGGCCTGCGGGTTGGCTTGCGAGATCAAGACAAGCAGGCGACGGAGTACTGCTTTTAATCGAATTATAGCATAAAAGAAAATTGCGGGGATATTTCCCCGCAATAGAATTCTTTAACGTTTTACGCAGCGAACATGAAATGATGATGTGTAGATTTTCTCATAAGTTGCTCTTTCGCCATTTTTTGTATTTGCTCCCCAGGCTCGCGTTAAATTAACAACAGAACCTGACCAAAACCAGCAATTTTCAGTTAAATTTAATATGTCTTTGTTTATAACCATAGCGGAAAGTTCATCAATATTAGGAAGTCTGCTTTCAGCATCTTGGGTTTTGCATATTTGAGTAGCATTAAACCAATCAATGCCTGAACCGTTGTCTGCGTTTGAAGCAGAACTTAAAACAGGAGCTACGACTATAGAGTCTGTTGCATTAAAAACGGTCATAATACCCATATCTTTGCCAATGGTATTTGGGCCTTTTGAGCCATTCAAGTCGTAAATAAAATTAGCACACATTGTTGCATTGGGTAAGCCGAAAGAATGCCCGTTGATATTTAATGTTTCTGAATTCAAATATTGTGTTTTACAATTTCTATTATAGTATGTGACAATGCTTTCACCGTTTTGAGTTTCAAAAGCTGCGGCTTTAGTATTTTCTGTTGAATATGAACTTCCGCAATATGCCCAACTGCTAAAATAGGTATTAAGTTCATATAGGTCGTTTGGAATATTAATTTTTGAACCAGCCATTGTATTAAAAGAAGAAACGACGCCGCAATCGACAAGGTGTTCATTGTCGCAAATATTGTTAATTTTAAGCACTTTTGACAGGCCGGCGGTTAAGAAAGTTTCAGTTGCGTTGTCGACAGTGTCGCTTGCGTTCTCAGAACTTGCTTCTTTTAATTCTCCATATCCGTTCAACGCTGGCATAAGTGAAATCGCTTGTGACATACGCGCATAAAGAGCTTTACGTTGCGTGTTCCATGTTCGTTCGTTAATATTTCCAGTTAAGCTTGGTAAAGTTATAGCCGCAACTACGCCAATAATTGTGAGCGATAAAAGTATTTCTGCCATCGTAAATGCGCAATCATGGGGGGGGCGGGGGGGGGGGGGGGGGGGGGGGGGGGGGGGTGGGGGGGGGGGGGGGGGGGGGG
>CANAJP010000002.1 GCA_947361615.1 uncultured Candidatus Melainabacteria bacterium
AGTGACCGTTTTAAAATTACTCCCGATTTGCCGTTTTTTTCTTGTAAATTAACACTTAGTTTGATGTTAATTACCACCTAAAATGAGACTAAAGGACATTATGAGAAACTCATATATAATATGAAAAAATAAAATTCTTATATGGTAATTTTTTTAATAATTTTAAAATGCGGTACTTTTTCGATTAAAACTCAATAAAATAATTTATTTAAAAAGTAATTTAATGCTTATCTATTATTGAGTATTAGACTAATTGTGAAAAAGTAACATTATGTTTGAGAATTTTACTAAAATTATCATATAAATAAAAATTTTGCGGAACCATTTTAACGGAACTTTGCGGAACTTTAAATCTATATTTTTTTAAGGAACTCTCCAATATTATTTTTTCGATTTATGTTATCTGGTATAAGAACACAGAATAATAACAATTGGTATAATTCATCATACCATTTTTCAAGTTCTTTATTGTCAATATCTATTATTGGGTTTTTATTATGTTCTTTTCTTTTATTATTATGTCTAATATGCAGGTTATTTAATAAAGCATTTGCTTTTTTATAAAAATCCTTATAGTTTTCATTCGGAGATTTAAGAAGTGGCTCATATTCTTGTGCTATCTGTCTTAAAATTTCCCTCTTTTGTTGCAAATCGCCTTTTAATGAAGCATGATGATACATAAGTATAGACATAGCCGTATCTTCTGTAGAAATTTCAGCAACAGAAGTCGCGGCAGGATTTTTAGGAATTAAAATGACTTTTTCTTCTTTTTCAAAAATATGTTTTTCGTAGTTTAAATGCTCTATCAGAAGATCAATATTCTGAACCAACAAATAATATTCTCTATAAAATTGAAGATTTGCATAGTTACGTTTTAAATTTATATTCAAAATATTTATTAAATTTACATAATATTCTAATGCCGTTAATATATTTGCTTTTTTATAATTATCTGTAGTAAATCCAATATCATTTCTCAGTTCTTGACACGAAAAATAACATCCTCTTTGTTTCCAAAATAGTAAGAATTTTTCATTGATAAAATTTTCTATTGTTCCTTGATACATTTGAAAATTTATAGTTGAATATTGCACAAGGTTTGATTCAAATAGAGTGTTTATTTTATTGAATTCTTTTTTTATATCAAATTTATTTTCTAATAACTTAAATATATTTTTTCTTACCATATAATGTTAAATCCTTACATAGCTTTCTTTTTCTTATACTTTTTGACAATTTTATATATATAACTCTCTGTTATGTCACATTCAGAAACAAGTTTTATACGAGACATTTTTGTTCCGTCATAATTATCAAGAATATATTGATGTTTATATTTAGTATTCAATGTTTTTGGAATAGTAATTGGTCTTCCTGCGTAATGTATCATTAGTTTTTTTGTAGCTTCAAAACCAATTTTATCAATTAAATCAAGCAATATAACATCATCAATTGTATCTTTTGTTATGTATTTAGTCCATTCAGGCTCTTTACTTTTCATATCCATATTTTAATACAAATATGGAATTACATGGTATATTTTTCCACTACAATTTTCACTATTTAAAAATCTTGAAATTAATCGTCTATTATTTGCAGTCTATCTATATTCTAATAAGTTTAAAGATAAGGAGGGTAGATGAATAGGGATTGGATTACAACAACTGAACTAAGTGAAATTTTAGGAATTTCTTCTCGTGCTTTAAGAAAAAATATAAATAAAAATAAATATGTTGCAAGAAAGAGTTGCAAAAGATATGAAATTCAGATTTCGTCACTAGACGAAATTGACCAAGAAAAAATTTATACTTATTTCTATAATAGTGAACAAGTTAAATCGATTAAAGAATATTCAGAAGACGAGAAAAAACTTGCTCTGAGTAAGTTTGATATAGTAATGAAATGGCGACAATTTTGCATTAAAAACAGAAAAAATAAAAGAAATACGGTAAAAGATTTTTTATTAGCATGCAAAGCCCTTAAGATTATTGGTAAATATGGAGAAGTCCAAAAGTTTTCTGTTTCGACCTTATTTCGTTGGAATAAAATTTTAAAAGAAAACAATGATGATTGGCGAGCATTACTAAATAAATATAAATCAGTTTCAAAAAATAAAGTAATGTCAAAAATGGAACAGGATATATTTTTAAAATTATTATTAGATCCAAAACAAACAAATGTTGGCAAGGCAATTAAAATAACAAAATATGCACTACAAGAAAAAGGGATTTATAATGTTTCAAGCGATATGACATATCGAAGATTTGCAAAAAAATTTATGGAAGAACATTATGACCTTTGGGTATTTTCAAGAGAAGGTTCAAAAGCTCTCAAAGATAAAGTTATGCCTTATATAGAAAGAGATATTTCAAAACTCAATGTTGGAGATGTTATTGTCGGAGATGGACATAGATTAGCTTTCCAAGTCATAAATCCATTTACAGGAAAGCCATGCAGACCAATGTTAGTTGCTTATCAAGATTGGAAGTCAGGTGCTATGCTTGGTTTTGAAATCATGATTGAAGAAAATACTCAATGTATTGCTTCTGCATTAAGAAATTCTATTATTGCGTTAGGAAAATATCCTAAATATGTTTATCAAGATAATGGGAAAGCCTTTAAATCTAAATATTTTACAGATAACGAAACTCTTGATGGAGTATTTATTAGACTTGGAATAATACCAATATTTGCAAAACCATACAATGCAAAAGCAAAAATTATTGAACGCTTTTTCAGAGAAATGCAGGATAGTTTTGAAAGATTGTTGCCATCATTTGTTGGTTCAAATATAGATAATAAACCGGCATATTTAAAAAGGAATGAAAAATTCCATAAAGAAAAACATAATAACTATATTCCAACAATAGCAGAGATTTTCAAACTATTAGATTATTGGCTAAAATTTCATTATTCACAACCATGTCCGCATGATAATTCAAAAACTATCGGTGAAGTTTTTGAAAGTGGCAAAGGTAGTGGGGTAGACATCTCATTGTTAGATAACTTAATGATGGCAACTGAAATTAAAACAATTGGAAGAAATGGAATAAGATTTCTTAATTCGGATTATTATGACGAAAGTTTATATGGTCTAAAAATAAGAGTAATAATAAAATACAGCCTTTTTGATTTATCACAAATAAAAGTTTATGACACGAATGGAAAATTTCTCTGTGTTGCAAACAGATTAGAAGCTATAAATCCTCTTGCCAATTACATTGGAGAAGCAAAAGATGTTGAAGATTTAAAACAGAGATTAAAGCAACAGAAAAAACTCGAAGAACAAACCGCAAACGCATATCTTCAAGAACTAAAAAGAGATAAACTTTTATTGCCTACAATAAGTTCAGAAGAATTAGAGGAATTAAAGACAATAGACATAGAAGATTTTGACTTTGGTGAAACCGAGTTAGAGGAAAATAAAACTCCCGTTTTTCATAACCGATATGAAAGATATGATTACCTAAAAACTAAAATTGATTTAACTGAAGATGAAAGAATTTGGATAAAAAACTATAAATCATCTAAAGAATACGGTTTAATATACGGATTGGAGGATAGAGATTAAAAATGAATAATAAATTTGTAAAAACAAAAAACGTAAAAGCATTTATTTCATTGGTTACAAAACTGCAAAATTCTCCAAACAATGTACCTAAAATGGGCTTAGTTTATGGAGAGCCTGGGCTCGGCAAAACTAATGCAATTATTTGGTGTGCAGTAAAACAAGAAGCAATAATTATTACTGCAAAAAATGGTATGAGTGCGAGATGGTTTTTATCTGATTTGGTGACCGAATTAGGAGAAACTCCCAAATGGCAGTTATCTGAACTATTTAATCAAGCAATTCCCAAATTACTTGAAAAACCAAGAATGTTAATTGTTGATGAAGTCGATTATTTAGCAACTTCATCTCGGGCAATTGAAACAATTAGGGATATTCATGATAAAACAGGTATTCCAATTTTACTTGTTGGAATGGGTGCGGTAGATAAAAAATTAAGCAGGTATAAACATCTGTTTGATAGGATTGTTGATATTTATAAATTTTTACCATTTGATATAGAGGATGTTAGAGAAATTATTACTTCTTTGTCCGAAGTAGAAATCGCAGAAGATGTAATAGCGATTATTCACCAAAAATCAAATAGGTTTAGGCAAATTGTTAAAACTATTATAAAAATTGAAAATTTTGCCAAAACAAATGATTATACAAAAATTACAAAGCAAGAGTTAGGGTGGTAAGATGAGTAAAACAAAATTGGAAAAACAGATTGAAATAATAGCTAAAAAGCAGAATATATTTACAGTAAATGATTTGGAAGTTTTATTGGAACAATCGAAAATCGAATTGATTCCAACCCTTGAAATTATGATTTCTAAAAAGAATCTTAAAGTTGATGGAGAATCGTATATTTATATTCCTAAAAAAATTAACAGTACAAAAGCAAATAAAGAAGATACTCGAGAATTTTCAATGATACGTTGTCTGCCATTTCAACCTAAAAAACCAAAAGAAGTTTATTTAAGACGAATTAATGAACTTGACGGGTTTGTAGATTATTTCTTTGCACATCCCAAAGTTAAACAACATATTCAAAAAATGATAAAAATTTTAAAAGAAACTCATAATGTAAGCAAAAAGAAATTAAATGAAACATTGGATAAATACAATATTACTCCAACAATGTATTATAGATTTAAAAACGAAATATCTAAAAATGGATTGACTAATCTTGTAGGAACAGAAATAAGAGCCCCCGGAGAAATATATCATTTTTTCAAAGAATATTACTTAACACCTAAACAACTAACTCCTGCTGAAGCAAGAGAACTTGCTATTCAAAGGTTTGAAAGATTGATAAAAATGAAGATTAATAGAAATAAAGTTATATCTGCTATGGGAATGGTGAAGAGAATATCAAAAGAATACACAAAAACACAAATTCAAAAGTACCGAAATTACAATTTTTCAAAATTTGATGTAGATAAAATGTTTGAAGAATAAGTAGAATTGGGTTTGAAGTTTTACACTGTTTATTTTGCGTTTTAAGAGAGTTTTTATTTCAAGATATATCAGATATCCTAATCAACAATTTGAACGCAAATTTAACAGAGTTGAACAGGTTTTGAACAATGTTTTAACTAACCATTAATAATCTCTTTTATAAATTCATCTCTCCAACTCATGTTAAATGAATTTTTATCTACTTTAAACAAATCATGAACATTATATATAATCTCATTATACATATCAGATTTATCCATGAGAACACAGAGTTCTGATGTGTCAATTGGCATTATGACTACAT
Organism: uncultured Candidatus Melainabacteria bacterium; assembly: GCA_947361615.1. Lineage (GTDB taxonomy): Bacteria > Cyanobacteriota > Vampirovibrionia > Gastranaerophilales > Gastranaerophilaceae > Gastranaerophilus. The sequence continues at coordinate 5,316 of CANAJP010000002.1, forward strand.
TATCGGTATAGTTTTCTCTATTTATAGAAGATTGTAATGGCACAGCAGCAACTGCTTTCCAAATATTGATCGTGTTTGGATCAAATTCATCTGCAATAAAGAATGTGGTAACAATCCTGTTTGTATTTTGCGTTTCTTCCTCTACTTTCAAGTTTACAGAATGTCTCAATACAGGTTCCCATTCTCCTCGTTTTTGGCTATTTGAATTCATTAATGTAGCCTCCAACATGATAACTTTATCTTCTTCATAAATAACTATATCACCTTGGCCACCACCGGCATGAACCAAAGGTTCAAAATCAGCAGATAATGTTAGATTATAGCTATTCAATAAATCTATTTGTTTACCAGAAAAATAATACCAAGCTATACCAACTATAAATTCGTATATAGTTGGTATAGTTGCTATTGAACTAACTTTATCCTTTATAAGATTATCGTTATTACGCTCTTTAAATAGTTTTAATATGTTCTTGGTTTCCTCAATAGGAAATTTTTCATTGATGTGCTTAATAAATTCTTCTTTTCTTTTTTGGGCAATTATTTCAGTAATATCTATTATATCTTTATTCTCAAATTCATTTTTGATTTTTTCGACAATATCATCAATTCGTTCTTGAGCATATTGTAATATTTCACATACTGATTTAATTGAACAAAAATAACTATTTATACCATCTTCATAATCTTCATCTGATGTATAATTACCAAAACTTAAATTTTTTATAGTCTCTATATCAAATATGTTGTTTAAAAGTTCTTTGTATGCTAATTCAACATAACCATTATCGAAACTAATAATACCTGTTGCTTTAAAAATTCTTTTTGTCGTATCTGCATATTCTCTAATTTGATCCAATTGTTTAGACAATATAAATTCTTTGTATAAATATTGGTTAATATTATTTTCAAACATTTCTTGATTTGAATTGATAAAGTTATCAACAGTTGGACGTTCCCCTCTTCTTGTTGAAAACAAATTCCTTCCTCGACCAAAAGCTTTATTTATTTTTTCTTGATAATCTTCATAATAATTTAATAAATTTTCTAAATTTATTAAATTATTGTTCCCCACAAAGGCTATTAAATAATTATAAAACTGCCAATAAATTTCAATAACAGAAGCACTTTTTTGATTTTTAAAGGTTTCTCTAAAAACAGTTTCATCAATTTTATTATTCGTAGGAATATTAGATGGTAGTGCTATATCAATATCTTTTACAATTTGACCGATTTTATAATTATTTACCAGTTCATCAATTTCTTCAAAATTATAATATGGACTTAACCCTTGTATAAGTTCCAAAAATTCATTTTCAGAAACTCTATTTCGTTTTAGTAAAATATAAATTGCCATAGCAAATGGAGAATAGAATTTATCATTTGTAGAATTGAAAATTTTTAACTTAAGTAATTGTCTAAAATACACAATATTAATATTGTTAATAGGAATTATTTTTTCTAAGTCATCTCTATTTAAAGGTATTTGACTTAATAACTGTTCTCCAATTTGAGAGATAGTTCTTTCCTTGTCTGTGAAACCTAATTTAACTAAAGTACTTGTATAGTGTCTTGCTCTGTCTTCAATTCCCTTATCAAATTTGTTTATCAATTCACTATAATCGTCTGCATTATCTTGAATCCATTTTAGATTGTTTTGATTAAGTGCTTGATTAAATTTGGGTTTAGTGCTTATATCTACTTGCAAGTTATCATATGGAACATGTTGAGAAAATACCTCTGGCGATAATTCAATGGCTTGTTTGTAAAATATATATTGGGATAAGCTTTTAGGTAAATTATCCCATTTCATTGATAATTTATCTAAAATAGTTAAATAGCCTTGTAATGCATTTATTACATCACTTCGTCTTCCGTTAGTATCCATTAAATTAAATACTTTATTTTCTTGTATTTTCATTAAAATCTCCACTAATAATTTATAATTAAAACTTCTTCTGTAGCATCTGACTTATTTTTTGTTTGGTAATTTGAATTATTGTAACTGTAATTCAAGTTTTTAACTTCATATTTATCAGAATTTTTCTGAGTCCATTCAATAAGAATTGAATTTTCTTTTCCCTTACTTCTTAATACATTAGATAATGCGAACTTTATGTTATTTTTATGCAAATCATCTAAGAAATCCAATAAATCATGTTCATCTTTTTCAGACCAGCCACCTTGCTCATTGTAAGTTGCACACGTTATTAAATATGGTGGATCTGCATAAACAAAGCTATTTGAATTAAGAGTTGAAATATCAAAATCCCTAAAATCAAAATTTGAAAACTTATAATCTTTTTCTTTCAATCTATCAATAAACTTTTGTAATTTTTGTTTCATTTTTTCATTATAATCACGTTTTCCAACCGGTAAATTGAAATGTCCTTGTGAATTAAAACGAATTTGATTATTAAATGAGTACAAAATCAAAGTATAAAGCATTGCATAATGATAATAACCAATATCTTTACTGTTATTGAAATCTTCTCTAAGCTTTAAAAATCTATCTTTATTATATAGAGCTAAACCTGTATTGCTATCACAGTTATAATAATCATAGCCATATTTTGAACTTTGAGAAAGTTCATATTTTTCTATTATTTCGTCAATAAGAGATAAAAAGTCGTTACCAAGATTCTTAAACATACTAAATAGTAAAGTTAAATTGTCATTTGTATCATTTAGTATTGTTTTGTCACTTTTTACGTTTACTCCAACATTTGCTCCACCACAAAATAAATCAACAAAAATATCAATATTTTTGGGAAATAGAGGCAGTATTTGTGGCAACAATTTAAACTTGCCACCAGTATAATTCAATGGCGATTGTATAATTTCGGTTTCGATATCTTTATTTAAAAGCATTTGCATATAAATAGTCTTTCTGCATTTTCTTCAATATTAGATTTTCCTGTTGAAAATGCTTTATAGTCTTGTGAAAAGACCTTAACTATACCTTTTGCTTTTAATATTCGCATAATATCTTCATCTGATAATTTAGCATTAGAGCGATCGTTGCCTTTTTCTGCCATATTATTGTATGAAAGAACAATATACTTTGCTTTAATATTATGAATTAAATCTTCAAAAGCATTAGTTGCACTAATAGTGCAATAATCACTTTTTAGAGAAGTTCTATCCATTTTTTTCGCAACACCAAATACTTTTGGTTTTTCCCAACGAGCAACATTTTCTAATAAATGATACGCATCACAATACTGCCTAGAATTGTATGGTGGATCCAAATAAACAACATCCGCAGATACAACCTTTACAAGGTTATTTATATCTTCATTGTAGAGTTCATTTTTTTGATTACTTATTTGAATTGAAGGCATACCCAATACCAATTCTCTATCTAATTCTCCATTTCTACGATATGCATCGTAATGTCCGCAAGTGTTTGCAATTTTATCCATCGCATACAATAAAGACGTTATCAAAATGCATTTTTCTCTTAGATTTATTAAACCCTTTTTATAATTTTCTTCTATATCATTTCTAATAAAACCTATTTTTCTACAATTATTCTTACTAAAGAATGTATCAGCAAAGTTCTTAGACATATAGTTTTCAGATTTTGCTGAAATATTATTATATTGCTTAATATAGGATTTTACTTTACTTTCAGACCATTTATCTATACCAAACCAAGTCTGATGACAAACATAATTACTATAAAGAATATCATTGACAATTAAATGTTTATTTTGAAAAAGTGAAGCAACAGAGCCCGTTCCGGCAAATAAGTCTGCGATAGATTCAAATTCTCCACATTCTTTTTCTATTGTGTTTTTTATAAATTCGTTTAATTTATATTTGTTTCCTAAATAACGTCTATTGTATATGGAAAAATAATAAAGAGGTTGATTAATGTTATCGTTATTTACTACCAATCTTAATGAAGACTTTGAGGGAAGTCTTTTCGAAACAATACTTGAAGTATAAGAATTCTTTTTTTCTTGTTCCTTAACTGGCACGCACAAACCTCCTCTCGTAATTCTCATTGTAATACAAACATGCAAGATTTGTCGAATTGTTGCGAAGGCTTAAAAAAGTTTATAATTAATAAAAACGCCTATGTTTGTTGTATAATCATTGCATAGGGAGTAATAAAATGAGTAAAGATTTTTCTAGAGGTTCTGAGTGGAGAAAATGGGATTTACATTTGCATACACCAAGCTCGTTTGATTATAAAAATTGTGCAGTTACAAATGATGATATTGTAAATAAGCTTATTGAAAATGAAATTAAATTAGCAGTAATTACTGATCATCATTATATTGATGTTAATAGATTTTTCGAATTAAAAAGGATTGCTCAAAATAAAGTTGTTTTTCTTCCTGGTATAGAGCTACGAACAGAATTAGGAGGTTCAGAATCTATTCATATTACTGCAATTTTTCCTGACTTTAACGAAAAAGATAAGTTGGACGATTTATGGGATACATTAAAAGTTAACTTGTCAATTTCTGAATCAAAGGTTATAGAAAAAGGACACGATTCAATTTATGTAAATTTTGAAAATGCATACAAAACAATAAAAAACTTAAATGGATTTATATCTATTCATTCAGGGAAAAAATCAAATTCAGTTGAAAATATTACAAATGCTTTAACATATAAAATGGCTATAAAAACAGATATTGCCAATTCTGTTGATTTTTATGAAATAGGATGTGAACAAGATATTGTTGACTACCAGAATAAAGTGTTTCCCAAAATAGATAAAATAATCCCATTAGTTAGAGGTTCTGATAATCATAACATTGATTATTATGAATTAAAACTCAATTGTTGGATAAAAGCAGATCCAACTTATGAGGGTTTAAAACAAGCTATAATTCAACCTAAAGAACGGATTTATATAGGGGAATTTCCTCCACGATTAAAACAAATTGAAAATAAGCCAAGCCAATTCATTGATACAATAAAAATTAATAAGGTTCAAAACCCTAAAAATAAAAACGAAAAGTGGTTTGATTCTGTAGAGCAAATTCCTATAAATTCTGGAATGGTTGCAATTATTGGAGGGAAAGGTAGCGGGAAAAGTGCATTATCTGATATTATAGGCCATTTTTGTTACTGTAAAAATATGAAGAAAGCTTCTTTTTTGAATGATGATAGATTTAGAAAATCTCCTAAAAAATTTGCAGAAGACTATGAAGGTTGTATTGAATGGACCAATGGGCAAATTGATAAAAATATTAATTTAATGGACAAAAATTATCCCTCATCAATTGAAAAAGCACAATATTTACCACAAAAGTATATTGAGGAAGTATGTAATAATTTAGATAATGAGTTTCAAGAAGAGATCGATAATGTTATTTTCTCATATATTGATGATAATAAGAAGATGGGGCAAACATCTTTAAATGACTTGATAAATGCAAAAAATTCGGAAATTGTGATTAAACAGTCACAATTAAAAGAAGATATAATTAACTTTTCTAAAAGAATTGTTATTTTACAAGATAAAAATACTGAAAATTATAAAATATCTGTGAATGATCATATAAAAATGTTAGAGGAAGAATTAATAAATCATAGAAAAACTAAACCAAAATTTGTTTCTAAGCCTAATGAGATACAGGATGTAAATACTACAAATAGATTAGATTTCTTAAATAATCAAATTAAAAAACGCGAAAAACATTTAAAAATACTTAATGATGAATATTCAAAAATAATAATTCATCTTGAACAAATTAAAAAATTTAAAAATGAAATATTAAGAATAAAAAATGAAGCAAATATTATCGTTGAGACAATAAATAGGTATTTAATTGAAAATAATTTAATAAATGAAACAAAAATTTCTATAGATATTAAAATGAATCTTAAAGATATAGAAGATGTGCAAAACAAACTTAAATCTAAATTGAATAAACTTGAAATATTATGTAGTAATGATAATTCAAATAATTTTTCTTATTCATACAAAATAGGCCAGTTAAATCTTGAAAAAAATAAAATAATTAAAAATACTAATATAGAACAACAAATTTATCAAAATTTTCTATCAAAATATAAAGATTGGAAAGAAAAAGTATTGCTTATAATTGGATCAAAAGATCAAAAAGATTCTTTAAGATTTTATAAAAATGAAAAAAATTATATTGAACGATCTTTGGAACAAGAATTGCATGAAGCAAAACGAGAGAGAAAAGAACTTATAAGTAAATCATATAGCTTGTTAGATGAAAAAGCAAAAATTTATGAAGAGATATATAAGCCAGTCAAAGATAAATTGAGTAAAATTCTTGGAAAAATAGATAATGAGATACAGTTTACCATTGATAAAACATATAAAAAAACTGATTTAGACAATCATATATTAACATATATTGATCAGAAAATGACTTCTTGTTTTAGAGGGAAAACAGAAGGCTTGGCCTACATTTCATCACTAAGGAAAGAGGTAGATCTTCAAGAAATCTCCACTATTCATACTTTTATTAATTGTATTTTTGATGGAATTGAACAATCAGCAGAACCAAGAAAACTAGTATCTGATAGATTATCCTTGTATGAATATTTGCTATCATTAGAATTTTTAGATATATCTTTTGCATTAAAAATGAGCGACAGAGACATAACGGAATTGTCTGCTGGAGAAAAGGGATTGTTATTATTAGTATTTTATTTAGCTTTGAATAAGGAAAGTAAGCCATTAATAATAGATCAACCAGAAGATAATTTGGATAACCAATCTGTATATAGTAAATTGGTTCCATGTATTCAAGAAGCAAAAATAAATAGACAACTTATAATTGTTACTCACAATCCTAATATTGCAGTAGCATGCGATGCTGAACAAATAATATATTGCAATATAGATAAAAAAAATAATAATGAAATAACATATAAAACAGGTAGTATTGAAAATCCTGATATTAAAAAATATATAGTAGATATTTTAGAAGGCACTGAACCTGCATTTTATTTAAGGAAACAAAAATATAATATTTAAATTTTTTATCACTCGAATGTATAATCAAAATTCTCAAAGTATATGTTAATTTTTCTCAAACCAAGTGTTAATTTACAATAGTACCTAACTGTAAGTGTATGTTTTTGAGTAATTTGATCGGAAGATTTTTCGTCATTGCGAGGGCAGAAAGCCCGAAGCAATCCAGCTTTTAGGCGGTCGGAAGTGGTTTGAGTATTTCAATTCCAAAACGGTCAAAACGGACATTTAATGGTCAGAGAGTAAATGTAATTAATACTTAAAATCATATTATTTTCACTTCACAAGCCAATTTTGCTCCTGAGTAATTAAAGAGTAGTTTGAATATTTTGAAGTTGTTTAAAGGTGGCAAAAAAAATTTTTACGCGGTTTTAATTAAATAGTTATTAGAAATGGAGGTAAAAATGAATATCAGATCAAATACACCTGTAAGTTTTGGTGCAATAAGAGTCCCTTTTAAACCCTGTAGTCAAAATAAAAAAGCAAATGAAGTTGTTAATAAAATATTGCATGAATTTCACCCAAATGGCATAACTGCTCCCGATTATAATGTTATGTTTTTCAAAAATAAATTACATGAAGAATTAGCGGAAGAATATTTAAGTAAGGCAGGTATTTCTTACCGTCGTACTGCCTTAGCAGATATTTGTGATCAAGATACAAGATTTGAATGGGCTACTACTGGCAATGAAAATGTTTTATACGATTGGTACTATCGTACATATTATAATAAGTAGGTCGTGTTGAATGAGAGTTGTTCAACACGACACACTTTGTGAATAATCAATTTCCCTGTTTTAAATCATCAAACAGACAGTCTTTTTACAGTAAGGGATTATTTCAAATAATCAAACAAATTAAAACGAAAGAATTCCATAGCATCAGGATTACGTTTATATATTAATGAAGCAAGCTGTTGGATATATGGCTTTACACAGAATCCTAAATCTTTTTCTTTTGCTGCAATATCTATTTTTTGCATAATGGTTTTAGCCGCAATTGTAATCGTATGTTTTTCTTGTTCATTAGACATTTTCAAGACTTTAAATATATTTACATAATCGCATAACTGAGCTTTCAATAAAATAGGCGACATCATAGAACCCAGACGACCATTAAAACTAATATCGACGATATTAAAACATTTTTTATTTTCATCATATAGGACATTTTGAGGGTTAAACCAATCTATCTTCCTCGGTTTAGAAACAATTTTTACTTCTTCTACAAAGTCATTATAGGCATTTTGAGGAAATTCAGAAATCGTTTGAATATAGTTCACAAACTGTTTAGTATCCTGTTTATTTATAGGAAATAGTTTATCTCCGATATGGTGCCTTATGCCGCAGGGTTTGCCTGTTTGAAAAACAACGACTGTCACATCCTTGCCAAGTCTTGCAATTTCCTGACCAACATTAAGTTTGGGGAATTCATCAACTATCGGCCCAAACCCTGTGAACGGTTTGCCTGACGGGATTTTCTTAATGCGTAAAAGAAAATCAGGGTTATCAGGAATACGATAAACAGAATTAAACCTGCCCTCATTTACAAAATTATCTGAAGTAATAAAATCTGGGAAATTTTCTAAAAAGGCATTTTTATTCGCATATTCTTGAAAACTTTCAAATGTCTGATGCGGTAAACGCGCGCCGGTAAATGAATAATTATTATAATAATTTATCCTCATAAAAATAAAAAACCTCTAAAAAAATTTTTTGTTAGTAAAAGATAATTATTTATGCTATACATAAAGAATGAAAAAGATTTTATGTTTCGGGGACAGTAACACATACGGTTTTATTCCGAACAGTGGCAAACGTTATGACAAAAACACGCGCTGGACTGGAATTTTACAAACCCTTTGCGGGCAAGAATACGAAATAATCGAAGCAGGCTGTAATAATAGAACAGCTTTTTGCGACAATCCTGCAGGAGAGATGTTTACAGGCTACAAAATTTTACCGGTGTATTTGAACCAGAAACCTGACATAATAATTTTATCTATAGGAATAAACGATTTGCAATTTGCCTATAATCCGACACTTGAAAAATTTTACGAAGGGATTACAGGGCTTGTGGAAATGGCTAAATCAAGCGGAGCGCAAATAATTTTGACTGCACCGCCGGTATTGACAAACGATGTGCTAAAGGGATATTTTGCCTGCCTATTTGATAAAACATCTATCGAAAAATCGCAAAAAATAGGCGAAATATTCAAAAGAATTGCGCAGGAAAAAGACTGTAAATTTATCAATTTAAATGAATCTGCCAAGGTTTCACCCCAAGACGGTTTGCATTTTGACCCCAAAGAACATAAAAAAATAGCAAATACAATATTAAATTTTCTATATTAAATCTTTTAAGTCTTTATTTAACGCTACAGCAACAGAATTAACATTACAAATTCTCACATCTTGCTTAGCATTTTCAATATTGCTGATAAAATTTACACTTAAACCAGCTTTGGCAGCCAATTCTTCTTGAGAAAGTTTCTGCCTGAATCGTTCATTACGAACATTAATTGCGATTTTTTCCAACAATTCCTTATTTTTATCCATAAAAATATTATTACATATTGACAAGAATAATAACATAGATTATTATCTATATTAATAGATTATTATAGGAGAACAATAATGTCATTCAAAGTAAAACAAGCTGAAGAATTAGCTGAAAAAATCTATAACACAACTTCTGTTGTAGACTCTTACTGCAAAACACATAGAAACGAAGAACTATTAGAAAGAATTTCCCCCATTATGGAACATTTGCAACGCGACACCGATAAACTTTACGCCATGTTTTTTGACGATGATGACTAATTTTATGCTATAATTTAAACGATGACAGAGAATAAAATATGCCCGAATGCAGGGCAAATGGAATGTATTAAAACTATAGACGGGCCGGTTATGGTTCTGGCAGGACCCGGAACCGGAAAAACTTTTACAATAATTCAGCGTATCAAATATATGCTAGAAACCGCTATTGCGCCCGAGTCAATACTCTGTCTTACATACTCGGAAGCCGCCGCAAACGAAATGAAAGCACGACTTGTAAAAGAAATTGGTACAATCGCCGCTTCTGTTACCATCCATACATATCATGCATTCTGCAACGAAATAATCCGCCAGAACCCTATGGAATTTGAACTTCTGGACGGCGTCGGGCTTGTGGACGACATAACAAAACGCACTCTTATGTCAGAAACAATCGATGAAATTCAACCTCAACACTACAAAACCAAATGGGGCGACAGCAAATATTTTATCCAAGAACTTCTGCAAATTGTCGACGAAATCAAGAAAAATCAGGTTTCAAAAGAGGATTACTTCAACACACTCGAAACTTCTCCGCAATGGAAAGGTAAGTTAAACGAACTGGAAGAGGAGTACAAAGAACGCGAAGCCAAAGGCAAGCTTGTAAAAACTTTCCTTGCGTCTTTCGATGCGCATAAGAAAAAAATCGGGAAAGCCATTGAAGCGTGGGCTATTTTTGAGAAATACGACACAAAACTAAAACAAAAAAACTTCATCGACTTCAACGATATGATTAACATGGTTCTTGAAAACTTCGACACCAACGAAGAGTTCCTAAAACGTGTAAGTTCAAAATTCAAATATTTTCTGGTAGACGAATATCAAGACACGAACTACGCACAAAACAAAATCGTTTTCAAACTGGCAGAAGGCGCAGGCACACAGAACATTTTTGTAGTAGGCGACGATGACCAGATAATCTACGAGTTTCAGGGGGCAAAAACCGACACGCTTGCGAAATTTCTATCACTCTACCCTGCAACAAAAGTCATTTGCCTGAGCGAGAACAACCGTTCATGCCAGAATATTCTTGATTTAAGCTACAGCGTCATTGCGCAGGATGAAACACGTCTTGAATTTAACCCGCAGTTCAAGAGCCACGGCATAAACAAAAGACTTACAGCAAAAAACACATCACTTGCAAACAATAAAATTCAACTCCATAGCTTTGCAGATATCAAACAGGAAAACAACTTCATTGTTGAAGAGATTGAAAAACTTGCGCAAAAAATGCCTGACGATTTATCACAAATCGCAATTCTTACACGCGAAAACAACGAACTTATGAATTTCGTTGAACTTCTAAGCGCAAAAAACATTCAATTTCAAATAAAATCAAGCAAAAGTATTTTTGCTCTAAAACCCTCTATTTTGATTTATTTCTATTTGAAAGCGCTTGAAAACCACGAACTTTATGCGGACAAACTCTTCGGGCTTCTTGTGTCTAAACCGTTTGATTTTGAGCTTTCAGATTACAATTTTCTTTTAGCGCAAAACCGCCTTAACCACAAAGATTTCATCGCTAATCTACGCGAAAATTCTGACCACGCGTGGGTGGATAAAGATAAAGTTAAAAATTTCCTCGCTGTTTTTGAGAATTTAAAAAACCTTAAAGCAACAGACTCGCTGAAAAATCTGATTGTCGGAATTATTAACCAGACAGGAATTTTACAATATTATGTAAAAAACGAAACAAACAGAATTGAAAATATTTTCGCAATTAAACGGATTGTTGATGAAGCAGAAGCGTTCATGAAGCTTCACGAAGAGGCCTCTCTTGCTGATTTCATCGAACATCTTGATATGGCTTTCAACAGCGGAATTCCAATCAACATCGACCGTGACGAATACACCCAGAACGCTGTTCAGCTTGTGACGCTTCACGGTGCCAAAGGCCGCGAGTTTGAATACGTTTTTATGCCAAACCTGACGGCAAAAAAATGGGAAGGTAAAAGAGTTTCTAATTCAATTTCGCTTCCAATCGCTAAAGACGAAATCGACGAGAACGCACGCCGAAAATCCGAACAACTCCGTCTGCTTTTCGTCGGAATCACACGTGCAAAACACACACTCATACTTTCATTCTCAAACACAATCGACGGCAAACCGCAAGAATTTACAAATTATCTTTCACGGGTAACTCAAAACTCCGAGCTTATAGAAGATTACCCCCACGAACTTTCGCGCGACGACTATACATTTGAAATTGCCAAAAGCCTTACACTTACAGGATTTGACTACAAAACAGCCTTCAAAGATGAACTTGAAGCGCGCATAAAAGATTTTATTCTCAGCCCGAGCGCACTCAATTGCTATCAGGCCTGCCCTCGCAATTTCCTCTACACATATATCCTGCAAATTCCTGTGTACAGTGAAGAATGGGACAGTGCCAACTACGGAAACGCGGTTCACAAAACCCTTGAAATCGCAATGCAAAAAGCAAAAAATTCCGCATACCCGACAAAAGAAGAATTTAACGAAATTTTCCAGAAAAATCTTTCAACACAAAAATTCTCCGACATCGCAACGCGCCGGCAGTTTGAAGAACGCGGCGAGAAAAAACTTGCAGACTTCTACCCGAAATTTACAGAAATCCCGCCGGAAAGAGTTTTTGCAACAGAACACTATTTAAAATATGTTCCTGTTGAAAGCTACTTTATTAAAGGGTTCATAGACCGAATAGAAAAGAATACGGATGGAACATTCTCGCTCTACGACTACAAAACGGGTTCTGCAAAACGTAAAACCCAAATAGCAGACGGCGGCGACTACGAAAACTATCTTAACCAGCTTCGTTTTTACAAATTCGCGTTTGAAACACAGAATGCGGGAGCGAAAGTTTCTCAAGTTGGACTAATTTTCGTCGAAGAACCAACAGAAAACTTCTACACAACACTAACTGATGAAGACAACCGTATGATAAAAGAAAAAATTATTGACACGTACAAAAACATTCACGCACTGAACTTTGAGCCGGCCGAACAAAACGAAAAAAGTTGCGCGAACTGTGAATTCCGCCAGTTATGCAAACTGGTCTTGTAAATAAAATTTGAGTAATGTATAATATTAATCGTTGAAAACTAAAATTAAACTTTATGTCTGGGTGGCGGAATTGGTAGACGCGCACGATTCAGGTTCGTGTGGAGAGATCCTTGAGGGTTCAAACCCCTTCCCGGACATTTTTTATTGTTATACGTTGCCAATTAGTGTACCCTTGACAATCTTTTTAACCAGTGTTATACTCGTAGCACTTAGCCATTAGGAGTACCCAAAATGATTCCAGCAATTTCAGCACGTATCGAAAACAAAACATTTACCGCACCAAAACAATCAAAAAACAATACTGTACCATTTGCAGGACGACCGCCACAATTCCATCAGGAAAAAACGGTTAACTTTTTCACAGAACTGGTAAAGTGCTGTCTTGAAGAGTCCACATTTTTAGAACGTCACAGACAAATTATAGGTGAAACTCTTGCAAGCATTATGCCAAGAATCAATGCCGGACTACACAACAACGAAAGTGGTATGAGAGGTTTTGTTTCGAGACTTGACGATGACTTTGTACTCAAAGCACCACACTGGTTCAAAAAGGCAACACCTGAAGCTATTCAACGCAACTGCGCACAAGGAATGGTTCGCCCGAATAAATTTGAAGCGCTTGAGGATTACTTCGGTCATCACGTTATGACCTTCGGCGACATCGCAATTATGAAAAACGCAACCGCTCCAGGTTCTTATGTACGAGTTGGCAGACCGTTTGAAATGGCACTTGATGATGGTGGTTTTGAATACTATTCAGAAACATATCTTCCAACCTGCGCGGCATTACCGCAAGATACCTTCGACAGATTAGCTAATAACCTGAAAAAATTAAACGGCATAACTTCGGGAGAATATCACTATGAACCAGACACAATCAACCCGAATAATTTTCTAATATTTAATGAACATTTTAGAATTGTTGATGATATGGATCCTGTTAAACTGGATGAACCAAACAACTTAACAACGATGTTACGTCCGCTAATCAACAACACATCGACTGACGAAAAAGCGGTATTTTCCACAGAACTCGTTCCACTACGCAGAGAAATTTTCAAAAAAAGCTCAATTGCATCTGTAAAACATGAGCTTCCTCTTGCCTCATCATTTATGGAAGAAGCTGAATTCGAGGAAACTTGCCAGCTTACAGGCGTTGAAAAGCACATTCTTAAACTCAAACAATATATTCAAGAAAGAAGCGTTGACGGAATTAAACAAATCTTAAAATAATAAAAAGATGTCATTCAAGCCCCCGAGCCGAAATCTTACAAGCGTTGAATACTTACACGCCCTGCCGGCCAGACCCTGAATCAAGTTCAGGGTGACAGGGGATGTCACATCTACGAATGAACAAAACGCTCTTCCGGTAAAATAACCGCCGTTAAAAGGGCATTAGGATATTTTCCACATCCAGTATCAATACAAATTTTATCAACCTGAACCTGAGGTTCTTTAAAATCAGTATGTCCAAAAATAATTTTTTGAGGCAAGTTGTGTTTTTTATAAATAAATTCACCGCGAATATAATAAAAATCACGTTCATCTTGCGCTTCAAACGGAATATCAGGTCTTATTCCTGCGTGGACAAAAAGATAATCGTCCGTCATATAATAAGATTTCAAATTATCCAAAAACTCCCCGTGAACCTTATATATCTCATCAAAATTCCCGTAACTTTCAACCGTCTGCACCCCACCGTATGTCCAGAACAGATGTGTATAATATCTTTCCCCCTCACGTGCTTTCAAATAAGCATATTCATGAGATCCCTTAAGATATATACACCTGCAAACATCACCCATTGCAATAACTTTATCGATTACGCCTTTTGAATCCGGCCCGCGATCAATAAAATCGCCCATAAAAATAAGTGTATCATCATTTGATACGGCCAGTTTATCAATAAGCGAATTTAGTTTATCCAATTCTCCGTGAATATCTGTTATGGCTATAATTCTTCCCTGTGTCATAATAAAATTATAGCGCAAAATTATATTTTTAGTACATCCACCATTGACATAACAATATCTCTCGAAATATCGAGTACACGCTCTTTAACCGAAGACGATTCAAAGGACTCATCCGCCAATAACCTCTTATAATCCGAATGTACATCGGTAAGATATTGAATTTTTCCATTTTCATCCAGCTTTGGCAAGTCCTCAGCCGCATAAATCACGTGTCTTAAATCATCATATAAGACTTTCACGGTACCTTCTTCTACATCCTTAGAAAAGGATATATCATTCATTATCTTAATAAAACGATTTTGTTGTTCCGGAGTCGCCTTTGCCAGTGCCTCAAGCGGTTTGGCCGCCCCTTCGCACAATTCATGTTGCGTAAAACCTATAAGCCCCAAACGTTCATATTCATCACAATTTTTAGCGACCTTTAAGTAATTTCTTATTAAAGCAGCATCGGGTGTCGCACTTGCTAAGGGCGCACCAAATTCCTCAAAACAAATTTTATAAGTCATAAAAAGTTCATTAACAACTTTTTTCATATCTTTTTCACGTGGATTTGCACGCAATTCATTCATAAATCCGATAATTTCCGGCTCTGTAAACTTACGGCAACGTTTGTGGCGAACCTTACGAAACAGTGTAATACAAGCATCTTCGGCCTCATTTGTACCTTTTGTCCAGCAGCCAAACGGTAGCACAAGCCCCTTTTTATCATAAATCGATGTTTCAACAGAAGATATTTCTGAAACAGAAGCACGTGAAGGCACAGGCTGAGCCAATTTCACCTGCGAAATATTATTAAATTGTATATTTTCTATACGCATACTACACCATTCAATCGCATAAAATATACTAAAGGTAAAAATTTGCCTTTTGTATTAAGAAATATTACTAACCTAAATCCTTGTAAAGATTATAAGCACGAATTAGTTTAGAATTATTCTGAATTTGATAAATTCTCACAAGCGCCCACTCTGAGGTGGAAGTACATTTTTCACGTGTCATTTCACCGGCCTCACAGCATAAACGAAGCCTTGTATCAATAACATTATAAAGCTTACCAAGAGTCTTATTGTCCATCCTGTGAATAGGTCTTGAAAAATAACCTACAAGCCCGCCGGAATTATCATCAAGAGTTTTGTATAGTTTTGCCAGCGTAGTTTTAACATTTGACAATTCATAATCCAAAAATCTAACAACATCATCCTTTTTACCGTGACGGTAAACATAGGTTTTGACCTTATCAATTGCCTCCGGTGGGGCGTCGCCAAAATTCATATTATTGATATAACTGTCAACATCGGTTTGATTAATCCCCAACGCCTTAGCAAGAAGGATTTTATCCCCCTTTTTAGTAAACGAATTTTTTAGCGGACGAAAACGAATAAGCGGACGGTTTTTCATAATATAAGCAAATTCTTCTTTAGAAATTCTGGTTTTCATGACCTGCTTAATTTCAACCGCGTTATTATGTATAAACTCCGCTTTCTGGGCATCAGTAAGCTTGGACGAGCCAAGGACTTTTTGAATATTAACAGCGTTTATAGATGTAATTTTAAAATCTTCCATAAAAAAGACTTTAACATAAATATTGTTGCGTATCAAACATTGCCGTGTTAAAATTTTAATATAACATGCCGTTGTGGCTCAGGTGGTAGAGCAGCTGATTCGTAATCAGCAGGTCACGGGTTCGAGTCCCGTCAACGGCTTGTTTTTATGAAAAACATTCTTCAACTAAATAACGCACGCAACTGTCTTAGAATTTTTCTGCGCACCGCTGGTGTGCAAGAATTATTTGTGCCTTATGAGCTTTGTTCTGTCGTATTTAAAGCCGCACGACAAGAAAATGTAAGGCTTAAATTCTACCATATCGACGAAAATTTTATGCCTTCCCCACAAAGTCCCCGCCACGCGTTCATTCTTTACCCGAACTATTTTGGAATTTGTGATGAAAACGCGCGCATACTGGCGTCAAAATACCCTAATTTAATCTATGACGCAACACAAAGTTTTTTCTCAGAACCGCTCGGGACTGCGACGATTTATTCTCCGAGGAAATTCTTTAACGTAACAGATGGCGGAATTCTCGTTACAGATTTAGAAATACCGGCAAAATTTCCAAAAGAGTCAGATGGTGAAGATTTTTCAACAGATCCGATGAATTTTGATTATGAAAAATTTCTTAGAAATGAATTAAAATTCAATAATTCTAACGAAATCAAATTAATTTCAGATAAAACACGCCTAAAACTTTCACAAATAAATTTTGAGGCAGAAAAGACTGAACGCGCAGAAAACTTTTGGAAACTTCATGAAATATTTGGTACAATCAATGAGTTAAAAATTCCATCCACCGTTACTGCCCCCATGGTTTACCCGCTAAAAACCAAAAACCCTCCGCTTGTGGATTGCGGAGTATTTATTCTCAGATACAACTATATGAAAAATATTATACCGTTACCGTTAAAAATGGCGGGTAATAAACCCGCCATTGAAAAATTACTTGCAAATATAATTTATTAAAGCTCTTACCCCTGAGCCGGTTGAACCTTTAATAAATTCGTTCAACGGTGCGTCCAAAAACGCAACGCCTGCGATATCTATATGCGCCCATTTTGCATTGCTTACAAATTCTTTCAAGAATAAGCCCGCAGATGAAGCGCCGCCTGAACGTCCACCGGTGTTACGCATATCTGCAACTTCAGATTTCAAACCGTTTTTGTATTCTTCGTAAGTCGGAAGTTCCCAGTATTTTTCACCTATTTCAAATGCTGCGTCTTTAACATTTCTAACGAGTTCATCGCAGTTTCCGAGGATTCCCGCGCAAACAGCACCGAATGCTACTGAGCAAGCACCTGTAAGCGTTGCTATATCGATAATTTCATCAACACCTAATTCTGACGCATAGCAAAGTGCATCCGCAAGGGTCAAACGGCCTTCTGCATCCGTATTATCAACTTCAATGGTTTTACCGTTTTTAGCTGTCAAAATATCACCAGGTTTATACGCAGTACCACTAGGCATATTTTCGCAAGCTGCAATTATTCCGTGAACCTCAACTTCAGGGTTAAGTTTTTTAATAACGCTCATAATACCGAGAACACATGCAGCACCTGCCATATCGTCTTTCATGGTCAGCATTGAAGCCGCAGGCTTAATATCAAGTCCGCCACTATCAAAACAGATACCTTTACCGATAATCGCGATACGTTTCTTCGCGTTAGGCGCTGAATATTTCATGTGAATAAATTTTGGCGGGTTAGCGCTTCCTTGACCTACTGCCAAATATGCGCCCATTTTCATAGCCTTAATTTCTTCAACATCATAAACCTTTGTTTCCACGCCATCAAGTGACAGTGCAATCTCAGCAAGTTTTTGCGGAGTTGCATATTGCGCGGGTTCATTAGCCAAATCTCTTGCAAAATTCATCGCTTTTGCTATCAATTCACCCTCTTCAATCTGGCAAGGGCAAACTTTTGTGAAATAAACTTCTTCCACACGTTCATTTTTCTTGTTTTTATATTTATCGAAAGAATAGTTTCCAATATATGCACCGATTGTTCCGAATTTACCATAGTCAAATCCAAAATCCAAATCAAACGCAACTTTTTTCATTTTTAATGCAGCGAGAGTCTTAACGGCTTTTGCAATCACAACTCTTGCTTTGTTTTCAGAAAACTCTTCTTTTTTCCCGCAACCCAAAACAAGGATTTTCGCGATATCAAACTGACCCAAAGTCGACAAAAGATAAGTTGTGTTATATTTACCATCAAAATCCTTTGTATCAACCACATGCTTATTCACGAAATCAATGTGAGTATAAGAATTTTCAAAAAGGCTGACAACAAGTACATCAGGATTAACCTGCGTAAATGATTCAATTGATTTAACTAACATATAAATTCCCTCTTACTTAATATACTAACGGCCTACACACCGTAAATCCATTTCAGTATCTCTGTCTAACGGTTCACGTAAGATTAAGCCCGTTGTTCCCCAGAGATACCAGGCATAATTGGCGGAATAGAGCGAAGATGACCAATAATATCCTTCGTGCATACCTAAAAGCTGCGTATTTACAAACATCGCCGCCAATTCATAATCAGTAGGCGCTCTGAGTGAACTTTTTTGAAGATGGCAGGCTTTGCCTGAAGCTTCAGACTGCGTTTTAGAGTCCACATCTTCATAATGCGGCACAGGAGCGACAATTACACTATCCACCGGTTTAAAAATAGTAATAAACCCAATATCTTTACCAACCTTATTAGGCGGTTTATTACCGTTAAGGTCATAAATCATATTGATACAAACAGATGAAGCGGAGAAATAATTAGGATTTTCTTTCTGGTCAAAAACCTTACAAACCGGATTAAAGAAAAGGTTAATACTTTCCTGGTTATCTGTTATAAATGCAACGCTGTCAAAATCTTCCTGATGGTAAGAATATATTTTGCCTGTTTCTGCATCTTCATAGAACATATCAACCAATTTTGAATTCAACTGGCTCCAGGAACGAGGCATACGATGCATCATACCATCTGTGCCTTCATACACCTGCGGAAGCCCGCAGCCAAAAAATTTATCATCATCACAAACCATGTGAACTTTAACAAGGTCACGATATTTATCGACAAAATCTTCACCGGAATGAAAATCTTTCAGGGTATCCATAAGAGGAATAGCTTGCGCAACACGGGTATGCAGGACTTTCTTCCGAACCCTGAAAATCATATCCTGAATATTTGCCTGCAAAGCAGGAAGAGTCAAAACCGTAACAACTCCGACAACAGTCAGAGCAATAACGACTTCGACAAGTGTAAATGCTTTTTTCTTAGTTTTATCTAATAAACCAACTCTTCTATTCAACATATTACTTTCTTTTATAAATTAATATACTGTAATCATCATAACATATTTAATATTTTTTGCAAATCCCTAATTTTCAAGAAATTCCGCGAGAATATAATTACTTACCAGAAACCCTTTTTTTGAGAACATATATGCCCCGTTTTTATTTAAAATATGGCCTGTTTGTAAATATTTGTTTAAAATATTTTTGTATTTATTTTCAAAATCAATATTAAATTTTTCATTAATTTTATGAGCATTTAAGCCTTCAACCAGACGAAGTCCGAGGAAGATTTCTTCTTCTAACATTTCTTGAGGTGAAAGATTTTGAGAAAAATCTTTTTCTAACGGGTTAAAACAATAATCCTCGAAATTTGTTTTGTTAGAATACCTTATTCCATCAACATAACCGTGTGCTGCAAGGCCAAACCCGTAATATTCCTGATTTCTCCAGTAATTAATGTTATGTCGGGAAGATTTTCCATTGCGAGAAAAATTACTAATTTCATAATGCTCAAAACCGTTTTGGGTCAAACACTCAATAGCGTTACTGTACATATCCGCCTGAAGTTCGTCATCTGCAAGATTTTTAGGATACTGCCGCGCAAAAAAACATCCCTCTTCTATTTTCAAGCCATAAAGAGAAATATGTTCAACCCCTAATTCTGCAGCCGTTTTCAGGTCTGAAACAAAACTTTCCAAGGACTGCTCCGGAAGTCCGTAAATAAAATCAAGGCTTATATTATTAAAACCGGCGTCACGCGATTCCTCAACTACTCTAAAAACATCAGCAGATTTATGCCGGCGCCCGATTTTTTTTAGTATTTTATCATCAAAAGTCTGAGAACCGATACTCAAACGATTAACACGTGTATTTTTTAGATTGTCAAAATACTCTTTATCAACCGTTTCAGGGTTAACCTCAAGTGTAACCTCCGCGTTATCTGCAATATTCAGCGTTCCAAAAATTTCATTAATCTGGGACGCAGTTAAAAGTGACGGGGTTCCCCCGCCAAGATAAACAGTATCAAGAATTTCGCCCTTATACTCGTTCAAAATCTGCGTTTTCAATGAATTCAAATACTGCCCTTTACGCTCCAGTATCGGAAACGATACAAACGAGCAATAATGACACTTACTCCTACAAAACGGGATATGAATATAAGCACTTTTAACCATAAAAAATTTATATCATAAAAAACACACTTGCGCTTATTTTTTTATGCTAAAATTAACTCTGTATGAACACAAAAAATATAAAATGGACAATATTTCTTATAACAGTTGTCGGTAACTTCCTCGGGATGTTCGATTCGACAACTGTAAACCTTGCGTTGTATGCGATGTCCACAGATTTGGGCGTAAGTCTTGAACAAATCCAGTGGGTTGTAATCGCTTATATGTTAATTTTGACTGTTTTATTACCGTTTTTCGGCAAATTGGGCGATATTCTTCCCAGAAACAAACTTTATGCAACGGGATTTTCGCTGTTTGCGCTGGGTTCTTTCCTGAATTTCACCGCAAACAATTTTTATTTGCTGGTTTTATACAGATGTATTGAGGCTGTCGGGGCATCAATAATGATTTCCAACGCACCCGCGATTATCGCCTCTATTTTCAAAAGCGAAAAACGCGGCAAAGCGCTCGGGTTAAACGGATGCGTCGTAGCTATCGGAGGATTGAGCGGCCCCGCAATGAGCGGAATTTTAATAAACTTTTTCGGCTGGCATTCAATATTCCTGCCAAGCATACCAGTTGCGCTATTGGGGGCGTATTTTGCGTATAAATTATTACCATCACACGTCTTACATAAAGAAAACTTTAAATTCGATTACCTCGGATTTGCATATTTTTCTGTTGGAATTTTCGCACTCCTTCTTGCAATTTCCGAGGGACATGTATGGGGCTGGACATCTCTAAAAATAATTTTCTTAGGGTTTATCACGCTTGTATTTGGTACATTATTCTACCTGCGCGATCATAATATTGACTACCCGATGATAAACTTTAAACTGTTTGAAATAAGAGAGTTTACATTCGGAAACCTCGCAATAATGACATCATATATGGCGATGTTTACAAATAGCGTACTTCTGCCTTTTTATTTACAGGAAATTCTGTTATACAGCCCGATGAAAACAGGTTTAATCGTTTTATCTTATGCGCTTGTACTTTCAATAACAGCGCCATTCGCAGGGCGATATGCAGGAAAACACGGAAGTAAATACATTACCTTATGCGGTGCAGCAATTTATGTTCTATCATTGCTGATGTTTATAACATTTAACGAAACAACCTCAACGATTGCAATCATTCTTGTTTCTGGTTTTATGGGAATAGGAAACGGCCTTTTCCAATCACCGTCAAACAACGCAATCCTATCGAATGTTCCCAAACCGGAACTCGGTATTGCAAGCGGAATTCTCGCACTTTCAAGAAATGTTGGAAACATTTTAGGCGTTGCAATTACGATAACTCTTTTTGCAAGTTTCAAATCCATGTTCTTGCATCAAGATTTACTCTACAACGAAGCCTTCCTTAAATCTTTCCATTACACAATGAGTGTAGGTGTATTCTTCGGGGTAGCCTGCTTTATGCTGGCGTTCCTCGCATATAAAAACGAAAAGCTGGACAGACATTAATTATAGGATATAATCTAAATATGGATAAAATAAACGAATTAATAGCAAGTGAAGATTTTGAAACAGCCAAAAAAGAGCTTTTAGAGATCATAAAAAATGACGAGAAAGATATCGAAAACCTTAAACTTCTCGGACTTTGTCATGTTAACCTCGGAGAATATGATGAAGGACGCAAGGCGTTTGAAACTGTAATAAAATACAAACAGGACGACGCGACAAGCTGGTTTTATCTTGCAAACTGCTATGATAATTTAGACAATTTTATCAGCGCCGAAAATGCATACCTTGAAGTTATTAAACTTCGTGAAACATACCTTGACGCATACAAAAACCTTGCAATTTTATATATTAAAAACAAAAAAGAAGAAGAAGCTGTTGAATTAATCAAAAAGACACTCGATTTTGAAGATGTAGACTACTCAATTTACTACATCCTCGGGACCTCAACAATGTCACTCAAACGCTATGAGGAAAGCATTGAGTACTTACAAAAAGCGATTGAACTTAATCCAGACCATTCGCAGTTATACAACAATGTTGGAACCTGCTATACTGCAATAAGCGATTTTGAACACGCACTTGATTATTTTGAAAAAGCAGTTGAAATCGACCCGAACGAGTCAATTTCTTACTACAATCTCGCCTCCCTGCTTCAAAGCGAAAACCGACATGAAGAAGCAGCAAAATTCTTAGAAAAAGCTTACACTCTTGAACCTAAAGATAATTACCTTGTGGCACTTGCGCTTTCAATGGTGAAACTTGAAGAATACGAACGAGCAATAAAATATTATAAAATATTGATTTCACATAATCCGGGTGTTACGACCTACCAGTACAATATTGCGTGCTGTTTTGAAAAGCTGAAAATGTACGAACACGCAATTTCAATTCTTGCGCATCTGGCAGTTCTAAACCCGAAATCTGTCAATATTATGCAAAAATTAGGCCAGATGTATGTAAATATTTGCCAGTTCGGTAACGCTAAAATGGTTTACGAAAAACTCATTTTACAAGGTAACATCTCTGCTGACATTTATTTTGAATACGCTCAGATTTGCGCAAACGTTAACGATCTGGACAACGCTGAAAAATACTTGAGAAAAGTTATTACAATTGACGAAAATTATGCGCTTGCCTACAAAGATTTAGGCATAATTTACCTGTCACGCAAGCAGTTTGATTACGCAGAAATCGAGTTCAAAAACGCACTCAAAATTAAACCTGACGATTTTTCAATTTTGTTTGAATACGCAAACTTCCTCCACGCAACAACAAATTTTGAAGAAGCAGACAAAATTTATGAAAAAGCACTTGCTGTAGAACCGGAAGACCATCAGGCACTGGCGTTCTCGGCACTAAATAAAATTTTACTAAAAGACTTTGAAACAGCTTCAGAAAGAATTACAAAAGCAATCGAAAAACAGCCAAATTCAGCGTTCTATCTTTATATTGCTGCAAAAATCAAATACAACGCAAAAGATTATGAAGAAGCAAAAAGATATTTAATTAGCGCATACGAAAAAAATCCTACGCTGGAAGTTGAAAACCTGCTTGCCCTAACCTACTATGAACTCGGGAAATGGGAAACTGCAGCAAACCTTTTCAACAAAATTATTAACGAAAACGGCGATAATTTAAATCTATTATTATATCTAGCTGAATGCTATGAAAAACTCGGCAGAATTGATGACGCCTTAAACAAACTTTACATTATAACCGACTTATTCCCTGATTGTGAATCTGCTCAAGAGATGATTAGACGTATCTCCTAGACATAGCCTACCGGTGTATTAGCCACATGGCCAATTGCCCGTATTGATGGTTTGTTAAATTTTGTAAACATGCTAAAAAACATGTAGCAAAATTTATACTTGACATACTTTTAGATTTTCAATAAAATAGACAAAATTA
This sequence comes from uncultured Candidatus Melainabacteria bacterium, assembly GCA_947361615.1. Lineage (GTDB taxonomy): Bacteria > Cyanobacteriota > Vampirovibrionia > Gastranaerophilales > Gastranaerophilaceae > Gastranaerophilus. The sequence goes on from CANAJP010000002.1 coordinate 29,524, forward strand.
TTTTATTAACTCAAAATAGCAACTCGAAAAATTTAAAAGTATTCAAATACAGCAACAGGAGACAATCCATGAACTTAACAATTACCCCGGTCAATGTTAACAGTACATTACCACATCAAAACAACAATTCACATCAAACACAAAATCAAAACTTTGGAGCACTACAGGCTCAATTCAAGCCACAAACAAGAATTCCAAGAGAAGCAGATATAATTCTTGACAAATTTCTTTTCCACTTCGAAAATATCGCGAAACGAATTGGCTTGGACACACAAAAACTCGAAAACAAAGGAATTAAACTATGCCTTGACTCCAGCAAAACCGAAGACATGGATCTAGGAATTTTAAAAGGCGTAATAAAAAATAAAGATGGCAATGTTGTTAAAAATAACGGAAAAACCTTAGACCTCACTATTACGGACTTTTCCGAAAAAGAATGTGCCGAATCACTAGCTAATACAATTAAAAAATTAGATATTGCAGCGTAAATATAAAGGAGCAAACTCATGAATCTTAGTATATCCCCTATCAATTTCAACAACCACTCAGCTGCTCAAAACTGCAGAAGAAATAACAATCAGACTCAAAATTTTCAAGCTTTACCTATTACTGTATTTCAACATCCGGCAGAAAGCAGAGATGTTATAAAAGCTTTTGAAAGAAGAGATAGAGTCATTGATGTTTTCTGTGGAGTACTTGAAGAAACAGCAAAACGTATTGGCCTTGATACAGATAAAATGGCTGAAAAAGGATTTTCATTGGAATTCATTCCGAAATTCCGTTCAAGCTCAAAAATGCGTGTATCTTTAGTAGATAAAAAACATGACGTTGTAACATTCGCACGTCATCAAAAGCCAATTACTACAAATGTTTCTGATTCATCTTTTCTGGATGAACCTTACGGCGTAGCACGTCAAGAAGCCGAAAACATTGCATATATGATTAAAGCGGCAAAATTAACCAGAGAATAAACTAATTTAAAACATTGTGTTGTTCAACAACACTGCGGATATAATTATAGTAATCATTATTTTTAAATTTCGCAATTTTATCAAGTAAATCGCCGGCAGAAATAAAACCTTTTAAATAAGCTATTTCTTCAAGACAAGCGATTTTAACACCCTTATTAAGTTCCATGGACTGAACGAAATTGCTAGCCTGCAACATAGATTCATGAGTTCCGGTATCAAGCCAGGCAAATCCGCGGCCAAGGATTTCCACATCTAACAGTCCTTTTTCCAGATAAATTTTATTCAAATCAGTAATCTCAAGTTCTCCTCTAGCGGACGGCTTGAGATTTTTGGCATATTGACAAACTTTATTATCATAGAAATATAACCCCGTTACAGCGTAATTAGATTTAGGGTTTTGCGGTTTTTCTTCTAGAGACAACACTTTTTTATTCTCATCAAACTCAACGACCCCAAAACGCTCAGGATCTTTTACCGTATATCCGAAAACAGTTGCGCCGCGTTTGTTTTTAATAGCGTTTTCCATAATCGTTGAAAATCCGTGCCCGTGGAAAATATTATCTCCCAAAATCAACGCTACATCATCGGTACCAATAAAATCTTCAGCGAGTAGAAACGCATCGGCAATTCCACGTTGAACATATTGAATTTTGTATTCAAGTTTCAATCCGAACTGCGAACCGTCCCCGAGAACTTTTTTAAAATTCTCAAAATCTGCCTCATTAGTAATAATCATAATCTCACGAATTCCAGCTAACATAAGAGTTGAAAGCGGATAGTAAATCATTGGTTTGTCAAAAATCGGAAGCAAAATTTTCGAAATCGGAAGCGACGCCGGATATAAACGGGTTCCTGCACCACCAGCTAAAACAATACCTTTCATTAAATACTCTCCTAAAATCCTATAGTCAACCACCCAAGAATAACATAACTATCCACTAGTGTCAAACATTCTTCTCCCTGTCATCCCGAACTTGCCGCCGGTCAAGGCGGTTTCTTAACCAATTTGTCGGCTACGACTCCTGTCATCCTGAACTCGTTTCAGGATCTGGCCAGCGACACCTTTTAAGAAGAAACAAAGGAATTATTTTTACATGTTACGTTGAAATTTTTGTTGAATTTTTCTATTTAACTTATCCACGGAATACTGGATAGATCCTGAAACAAGTTCAGGATGACAATTGGGGATTTTATCAATTACGTCTTTATGGCTGTCGACTGAGTCGACCATTAATTTGTATTAAGATTCAGACACATTACACATAAAATGCTATAATCATAAAATGGAAGATTTAATAGAAAAGTTGAAAGATATCGGGCTTAACGGAAACGAGGCAAAAGTTTACATCGCACTGGTTAAAAAATTTCCGTTAACAGGCTATGAAATAAGTAAAATAGCAAACATTCAACAGGCAAGGGCTTATGACGCCCTAAAATCACTTGAAGCCAAACAAATTGTGCTTCCATCTAACACAAAACCTGTTTCTTATACCCCTATTCGCCCCAAAGAACTCACCAAACGTTTCAAACGTAAAATCAATTCCACAATCGATTTTCTGGAAAAAAAACTTCCTGAAATCAAAGAAAATTCAATAGAGCCTATAGTTCCAGTTTCCGGAAGTTCCAACGCTCACGAAAAAATCATTGAACTCATACAATCAGCTAAAAAAGAAATATTTCTTCTGATAAGTTCAAGCGACCACAAATATTTTGAACAAGCTTTGATGGACGCATACAACCGCGGAGTAGAAATTAAAATTTCAGGCTACGACAATTTTGGCCAAACATTTGGAAGAATTTTTGTACAATCGCCGATGTCTGTTCTAGATAACAAAACCAATTTAAAAACAATTTTACTTGTAATTGACAACAGCGAGGGGCTTTACGGTGCGCTCAAGCCGAACCCCAAATCCGGTGACATCGAATTAATCTGGACCCAAAATTCCGATATTGTTTATTTAATTAAATCATATATTACACATAGCATGTACCTGACAGACATCGAAGAAAAATTCCCTGAACAATTAAAGTATTTCTACGGCGCTGGAATGAAAAAGCTTAGAGAAAAAGTACTTAATTAAACTTTTTCTCATCAATGCGACAATCTGAGTTAAAATTTAACGCTTAATATATCGCAATAAACTAACAAATTTCATCTTGCTATTTTTTTAAAATTATGTATCATTAAAATAGAGGTTAGAATGGAAAGTGGAAAAAACTTTACGCTAAAAAACAGCTTAACACAAATTTCTATAAATGAATTTATGACGGAACTCCCTGAATTAAAAAACATCACGGAGTCAAAAGCTTCTGCGATTGGTAAATGGCTTATAGGCAAGATTGAAAATGGTTTACAGACAGGGCACTTTCAAACCGGCCAACTTATGCCGTCAAAAGCTGAATTGGCGTACCGTCTTGGAGTCAGTATAGGAACTGTTCAGAATGCTCTAAAATACGTTGAAGACCACGGCCACATTGAGGCTAAACCTTGCATTGGCACAATTCTTCGTGACAAAAATCAACCTGCACTTTTTAGCAAAAAATCAACCTCAAAACGTGATATAATCATTTCTCAGATAAAAAATTATATTAAAGAAAACGGGTTTCAAGTAGGTGAAAGTATTTCGTCCTCAAAACATATTGCGCAAACCCTAAATCACCCTGTAAATACAGTCCGCCTTGCGCTCGAAAATCTTTGCACTCAGGGGATTTTAAAACATAATTTCAAAAACTCGGACGAACAAACAGGCTGGTTCCTTGCTTCAAATGATTTTGAAATAGAAGCTTCTGCACCAAACCGTGAAACTCTCGTCGAAAAAGTCGTCAAAGACATGAAGCAATACATTACAGAAAACTACAGAACCGGTGACAGAATAAGTTCGCACGCAGAATTCTCGCAAATTCTTCAAGCAAGTATGAGTACAATTCACACAGCGTTCAAAATCCTGACCGATGAAGGAATTTTAATGACAAGAAGGGGCCAATACGGAACAATTATTATGAAAATGCCTGATGAAAAAACAAAATTAAATATGCCAAAAGAAACTTCAATCTTTGCACCCGCGGCAGAAGCAGCGGTTTATTATTACGAAAAAACTCAAAACCACATCAAAAAAATTATCGCTCAAAACTATTCAGTTGGCGATAAGCTTCCGCCAATTTCAGAATTTGCACGAGAATTGAACTTAAGCCCGAACACAATCCGCAAAGCATTCACAAACCTTGCACAAGAAGGATATCTAACATCATCACGTGGCAGATACGGTGGAACATATGTCCTTGATATTCCGGAAACAGAAGTCCAAAACTTCAAATGGCTGGCCGTTAACCCAAAATACGCAGAAGTTTTAAATAATTAACATTTTACACATGTTTATTGTATAATTTCTCCATAAAGAACATTTATGGAGAAGTTTTATGATAAAAGATTATTTTTTAAATAGAATAGAAGACGCGATTATTTCCGCTGTTAAAGCCGGCAAGCTTGGTGCAATGGAAGAATACACCCGTGGCGCACTTGTTATTGAACGTCCAAAAAACGCAGAATTTGGTGATTACGCAGTTAACGTTTCATCATTAGCACGAACTGCCAGAATTGCACCACCGCAAATTGCACAGGCCATTGTCGCAGAATTAAACGACACTGAAAACGAATACTCTGTTATTGGCGGATTTATCAACTTCAAATGCGGCAAAAATTTATTAAAAAATCTTGTTGCCGAAATCTTTGAAAAAAAAGAATCTTTCGGAAAACCTGAAAACGTAGAAACCGAAAAAATTATTCTTGAATACGTTTCAGCCAACCCTACCGGCCCGTTCCACATCGGCCACGGCCGTTGGGCTGCAATGGGAAGCGTTCTGGCAAACTTACTCAAATTCTACGGCCACGAAGTTTATCAAGAATTCTACATCAATGACGCCGGTTCACAAATCCAAAAACTCGGCAACTCGCTTGCTATCAGAATTAAGCAGGAACTGGGCGAAGACATAGATTTCCCTACAGATGAAATCGAAAGAAAAAATTTCTACCCTGGAGATTACTTGATTCCTGTGGCAAAAAAATTCCTTTCTGAACACGAACCTACTGACGACGTAAAAATTCTTTCTGACTACGCTAAAAAGGAAATGGAAGCGCTCCAAAAAGAACTTCTCGAAAACTTCCGTGTTCATTTTGACAAATTCTACTCAGAACTCGATCTTCACCAATCAGGTAAGGTTGACGAATGTGTTAATAAACTTAAAGCCAGCGGCAAAATCTATCAAAAAGACGGTGCAGACTGGTTCAAATCTTCTGACTACGGCGACGACCAGGACCGAGTAATCAAAAAAGCCGACGGTTCAAACACTTACTTGACCGCTGATATCGCTTATCACATCGACAAACTCGAACGCGGCTTTGACAGAATGATTAACATCTGGGGCGCAGACCACCACGGTTACGTTGCCCGCGTTAAAGCTTCAATAGAAGCACTCGGCTACGATCCGAACAAACTTGAAATCTTACTCGGACAACTCGTTAATCTTGTTATTAACGGTAACGAAGTCCGTATGGGCAAACGTAAAAACATGGTTACTTTAGACGACTTAATCGAAGAAGTTGGCGTCGACGCAACACGTTTCTGGATGGCAATGAGAAACATCGACACCACTCTCGATTTCGACATTGAACTTGCAAAAACAAAATCCGATGAAAACCCTGTGTTCTATGTTCAATACGCACACGCACGCGCTTGCTCAATTATGAGAAACCTCGTAACAGACAAACTCAACACCGAAACAGGCGAAAAAACTCCGGCACCTTTGGCACAAAACGAACTTGATGAACTTATTAATAATTTCAAACCGGAAATAGTAGAACCGACAATCGACACAGCAAAAGCTTTATTATTAAAGCTTGAAGAATACAAAAACGTAATCAAAACATCAGCTGAAACCCGTCAAGTTTATACCATTTGCCGCTACGTTCAGGAACTTGCAAGCGAATTCCACTCATTCTACAACGCAAACCGCGTAATCTGCGATGATAAAGCGTTGATGAAATCAAGAATTGCGCTTGTCTGGGCTGTTAAAACCGTTCTAAGAAACGCGATGGAAGATATTCTGGGCGTCAGCGCACCTGAAAAAATGTGAGGCTGAGCCTCCTCTATTATATAAAAAAAAGAGAGTGGCAAGTCCACTCTGTTTTTTTGCACAAAATAGCAAAAATTTTCTTCTTTGTTACTTAATAAATTTACAAAATTACTTGAAAAAAAATGGAATTAGTGTAAAATTAACATTATGACGTACGTAACAAAACAGAAAAGATTTCAAAACACAAAAAAATATACAAAAACTAAAGCCCCGATTGTTGAAGCTCTTCAACAGGCTTATCTGAACCCTACATACCAGTTCCATATTCCGGGACACACAAAAGGAGCGGGCGCTTTGCCTGAATTCAAACGTTTAATCGGAAGCCGCGCGTTGAACATCGATACAACTGATGAATTCGACAATCTTGGCACACTTCACCCTGCAACTGGCCCGATTAAAGAAGCCCAAGAACTAGCGGCAAAAGCTTTTGGCGCAGAAAAAACATTTTTTCTGCTCAATGGTTCAACAGCCGGAAACCTTGCCATTGCAATGGCTTTGACTAAAAAAGGGCAAAAAGTTATTATTAACAGAAACTGCCACCGCTCAGCTTTAACAGGTATGATTATTTCAGGTGCAGACCCGATCTGGGTGAACCCTACCCGTTTTGAAGAATGGGGAATCTGGGGCAATATGGCTCCTGAAACGATAGAAGAAACACTTAAAAACCACGATGATGTTTCAATGGTTTGGATTACAAACCCGACCTATGAGGGCGTTGTTTCTGATATCAAATCAATTTCCGCAATCTGTAAAAAATACAATGTGCCGTTAATCGTTGACGAAGCGCACGCATGTTTGTGGAATTTTAACGAACATCTTCCAACATCAGCACTCAAACTCGGCGCCGATGCAGTTGTTCACTCTCTTCACAAAACAGGCGGAAGCATGAGCCAGAGTTCAATGCTTCACATTGCGAAAAACTCTTTAATCAACGCTGATGATGTCGAAAAAGCATTAAAACTTCTGCACACAACCAGTCCGTCAATGATTTTACTTGCAAGTCTTGACGCGGCAAGAGCAAATCTTGATTCTCAACGTGGAAGAAAAGCACTTTCAAGAGCCGTTGCAAACGCTAAATACTTACGCAAAGAAATCGACAAGATGGAACACATTCACCATCTTCGTCCAGACTTCGGCTACAAAACAGATGTAACAAAAGTTTTCATCAAAGCTGATGGACTCTCAGGCAAAAGATTAGAAAGTATTTTGGAAATCGACTTTAACATTGAAGTTGAAAGCGCGTCCGATAATGGTCTGTTAATCCTTTCCAACATCGGCAACAAGCGTTCTGACATTGAATATCTTGTAAAATGCCTGAATAAAATTGATAAAGCGCACTATTCAGACATCTATTATCTTGAAAACAAAAAACACATGCCAATGCTAACCCCGCAAATAAAAATGAGTTTGCGCGATGCATATTATGCAGAAAAAGAAACTCTGCCCAAAGCACAGGCAATCGGTAGAATTTGTGCGGAAGTAATCGCTGAATGCCCGCCGGGTATCGCAATTTTGCTTCCTGGAGAATTGATTACGGAAAAACATCTTCCATATCTGACCGATTACGAATGTATCGAAGTTATTAAAGCTTAAATGATGTGCCTCGCAGCATTTTATAAGATTGAGGTTAAACATGATAGAAAAAAAAATGGTTCAAATTGGAAATAGTTGGGGCATTGTCATTCCTAAAGCATTAATTGACGGATTGAGAATTAATACAGCAGACGATAAATTACAAATTTACATTGAAGACAACGAAATACACATTCGAAAAAAAACAGATAGCTCTAACAAAGCTTAATTTTTTGTTAAGAGAAGCCCAAAACTATTGCAATCTAAAAGTTTTCGTGGGAAAATTGGAGCGTGGCAATATTCACAAAAAAGAAAGGACGTAAATATGTCAACATTTATTGAAGATGTAGTAGCAAGACAGATTTTAGACTCTCGCGGTAACCCAACTGTTGAAGTTGATGTAACATTATCTTGCGGAGTTGTAGGTAGAGCAGCTGTTCCATCAGGCGCTTCTACTGGTATTTTTGAAGCTTTAGAACTTAGAGACGGCGACAAATCTAAATACTTAGGTAAAGGTGTTTTGAAAGCTGTTGAAAATGTTAATAAAATCATCGCTCCGGAATTAATCGGTAAAGATGCTTCTAACCAACAAGAAATCGACGAATTCATGCTCGAACTTGATGGTACTGAAAACAAATCAAAATTAGGTGCTAACGCAATTTTAGGCGTATCTTTGGCAGTAGCTAAAGCAGCATCTATGGCATTCGAAATGCCATTATACAGATACCTTGGCGGTATCAACGCAGTTACACTTCCTGTTCCTATGATGAACATCATCAACGGCGGCGCTCACGCTGACAACAACGTTGACTTCCAAGAATTCATGATCGCTCCTGTTGGCGCTTGCTGCTTCCAAGAAGCTATCAGAATGGGTGCTGAAGTATTCCACAACTTGAAATCAGTTTTGAAATCAAGAGGCATGGTAACTTCTGTTGGTGACGAAGGTGGTTTCGCTCCTAACCTTGGTTCTAACGAAGAAGCTTTGAAAGTTATCGTTGAAGCTATCGAAAAAGCAGGTTACACAACTGAACAAGTTAAAATCTGCTTAGACGTTGCATCTTCTGAATTCTACGAAAACGGAACTTACAACCTTGAAGGCGAAGGCAAAAAACTTTCTAGAGAAGAAATGGTAAGCTTCCTTGAAAACTGGGTTAACAACTACCCTATCATCTCAATCGAAGACGGTATGGCTGAAGAAGATTGGGAAGGCTGGAAAATGTTAACTGACAGAATCGGTGACAGATGTCAATTAGTTGGTGACGACTTGTTCGTAACTAACACAAAAAGATTGGCAAAAGGTATCGAAAAAGAAACTGCTAACTCAATCTTGATTAAAGTTAACCAAATCGGTTCATTAACTGAAACTTTACAAGCTATTTCAATGGCTCACGAAGCTGGTTACACTGCAATTTCTTCACACAGATCTGGCGAAACTGAAGACACATTTATCGCAGACTTAGCTGTTGCTACAAACTGCGGTCAAATCAAAACAGGTTCAGCTTCAAGATCTGACAGAATTGCAAAATACAACCAATTAATCAGAATTGAACAAGAACTTGGTTCAGCTGCAAAATACTTAGGATTGAAAGCTTTCAACGGCCAAAAATCTAAAAAATCACAATGCTGCTGCGGTTGCTGCTAGTCGAATACAGTAAACATCAGCAAGACAAGCATACGGAAGCGGGTATCATTGATACCCGCTTCTATTTTATAAGTCTTTACATTGCGGCATGTCTTTTCTATAATTGCATTATAAAATATTATAAGGTGAGAAAGATGAGTAAATATTTATTAGAAATAGGTACAGAAGAATTACCATACAGGTTTATCCCTAGCGCAATTGAACAATTGCAAAAAAGTTTTGAAACACTTCTAAATACAAATAAAATCGACTATACAGATATAAAAGTTTACGCGACCCCGCGCCGCTTGGCAGTAATCTTAGACGGGCTTTCAAAAGAAGGCAAAGATGAAGTTAAAATCGTCAAAGGCCCTATCAAAAACGTTGCGTATAATGAAAACGGCAACTTCACAAAAGCCGCTGAGGGTTTCTGCAAGAAAAACGGTATCGAAACAAAAGATTTGTACCTTGAAGATAATTATGTACACGCGAAGATTTCAATCAAGGGTAAATCAGCGGTAGAAGTTTTACAAACCAATGTTCCGGCATTAATCTTGAAACTTCAAGGCTCTCACTTTATGCGCTGGAGCGCTAACGACGAGAAATTTTCACGTCCAATCAGATGGATTGTTTCAATACTCGACAGCGAAGAAGTTAAGATAAAAATTATCGACAAAGAATCATCAACTTACTCACGCGGTCACAGATTTGCACCGGAAAAATCTTTCAAAATTTCTCACCCTGACGAATATCTGGACTTAATGAGAAAACATTACGTAATTGCAGACCAGAACGAACGCCGCGCACGTATTATCGAGTTAGCGCAAAAAGAAGCAGAAAAACTTGGCGCAACGGCTCACTATACAGATGACCTGCTTGATGAAGTAACATTCATCACCGAATACCCTGTTCCTGCGGTTTGCGATTTCGACCCTAAATATTTAGAAATTCCGGAAGAAGTAACCGTAACAGTTATGGCTGTTCACCAACGCTACTTTGCGCTTTACAAAGGCGGCAAGTTGATAAACAAATTTATCACAATGACTAACTACCTTGGTAATGAGTTCGAAAACATCGCGGCAGGTAACGTTCGAGTAATTAAAGCAAGACTTGACGACGCTGTATTTTTCTTCAACGAAGACACAGCAAAACCGCTCGCGGATTACATTGAAGACCTCAAAGGCATTACGTTCCAAAAAGGGATGGGCTCAATGTACGACAAAGCACAAAGAATGGTTACATTAAGCCAGCACTTGATGAAAGAACTCGGCGAAACTTCACCTACAATTGAACGCTCTGCATTATTAGCAAAAGCGGATTTAACAACGAAATTAGTGTTTGAATTCACAGAACTTCAAGGCTTTATCGGTGCTGATTACGCAAGAGTTTCAGGCGAAGACGCAAAAGTTTGCGACGGTATCAAGGAACACTACTTCCCACTCAACGCCGAAAGCGAAACCGCAAAATCAATCGAGGGTCAAATCGCAGGCATTGCGGACAAAATTGACAACATTTGTGCAGTATTTGTAGACGGTAAAAAACCTACCGGCTCTTCTGACCCGCTTGGCGTAAGACGTGCGGCACTTGGTATTATCAGAACAGTTCTTGAATACGGGTTGAAAATAGACATCAACGCACTTATAGACAAAACTCTTGAATTACTCCCAATCAAACGCGATTGCGGTGACGAAATCAGAGAGTTTTTCATCCAGCGTTTAGTAATCTTCTTGAACGATAATTACAAGAAAACCGTTCTTGAAGCTTGTTCAGATAAAGCATTGGCGAATTTGACCGACTACGTAGAACGTGTGAAAGTTGTTTCAACACTTGACAATCCTGAATTGTTAGAAAGCGCAAACCGCGTATTGAGAATAACTAAAGATGTTGAAAACAACAAAGTTAGCCCTGCTTTACTAAAAGAAACGGCAGAAAAAGACCTCTTTTCGCAAGTTGGTAAAATCGATGAAAACATTGATTACACCGCATACTTAGCACAACTGGTTGCAATCAACCCATACGTAGTTAAATTCTTTGAAGATGTACTCGTAATGGATAAAGATGAAAACGTAAAAGCAAACCGTCTGGCACTTTTAAACATCTTGAGAGGCAAGTATAATCACCTTACAGACTTTGCGAAATTATAATTGTAACAAAAAGTTAACAAAGTGCTTAAAAAAGGAAATATTTCCCTTGAGGATGCTTTAAAATAGTACAAAGAAGGTTAGAAAAACTAGGAGCATAAAATGCTTGAAAAATCAAACAAAACGGAAAATAAAGAAATAAAGAAAAGTAGCGCGAAATCTTCATATATGAGTGAAGTAAACGGCATTGAGCGAATGAGTTTCCACGAAATGGAAGCGAAACTTGAGCGCGAGGTTATTTCGCAATTAAAGTCCGAGTTTCCGGGTATAGAAAGCTCCAAATCATTCAGCTTACTGGTAGACGCAGTTGTGAATAACATCAAAAACAAAGATCTCGCGATATCAGAAAGCAGAGAAATAGAATAAATATAAAAAAGCGCCGTTGAGGCGCTTTTTTATTATGAAAATTCTATATCTATCAATTCTGCGTATATATTATCAATCTCACGATGCAACATTTGCATAACCGGCAAAAGCGCCTGAAATTCTTCAATATCGTTATAATAATATTGAATAAAAGCTTTTATCACAACGCTTAAATGATAAGCTTCCTCTGACTTTTGGAAAATTTTCTTCAATGCCGCATCCATATTATTCCTTTCGTAAGTTTTGTTAAAAATACGTAAAACATTAATTCACCATGGTGAATATTTGTTCACATGTTACCATATATTCAAATGTGTGTCAATATAATAATATCATATTGTCATGCTGAACTTGTTTCAGCATCTGTCCAACGCCCCGACCAGAGTTCAACGCTGGACAGATCCCGAAACGAGTTCGGGATGACAAAATATAAATAGAATAGGAGCAATCATGGGAGTTAGAGAAGATATAAAAGTTCTACTATCACGAGAGAATTGGACAATGACAGAACTTGTAGCCGAAATAAATAGACGGACAGGCAAAGACAGCTCTCGTTCCAATTTTTCACATAAACTAGCACAAAAAACCTTACGCTATGAAGAAGCAAAGCTTATAGGTGAGATATTAGGCTACGATTTAACATTCGTTAAACGGCAACAAGGTTCTTAACCTCTGTGCTGCTATTTTTATTGACAGAAGTTGAGAAATGATTTAAAATAAAAATATAGTAAGAAAGGATTTTATAAGGTATGAAAAACTTAAAAGCTGAAAACCCTTGTAGTGTAGCCTTTTCCACTGAGGGGGGGGGGGGCAAGACTTAGTTAGTGAAAAGTCGTTAGTTAAGAGTCAAGAGTTCAATATGGGGAATAAACCCGTGCGTAGCGCGCATAACGAACTCCTTACTCATTACTCTTCACTCCTCACTAACTCTGCGTTTACGATGGCTGAAATATTATTATCCCTCACCATCATCGGCGTGGTTGCGGCAATTACATTACCAAGTTTAACCGGAAACATTAACGAGCGCATGTGGAACACGCAGCGCAAAGCACTTTATGCTAGATTTTCACAGGCTATTTCTTTAATGCCTGCTCTTAACGGATATGGAACTTTAACTCAGGACGCTAGCGGAAGTGTTACGACAGATACAGCAACGGAAACTTTTATCACCGCAGGACTGGCCAAAGTTTTAAAAATTAACAACATTTGTGATAACGATCACCTGCCTGAGTGCGGAATTGTATCTTCCATCATAAATATGGGTGTGACTAAAATCACAACGCCTAAAAATCTTTACGAATTAAATAACCACTTCCAAAGTGCTTCGGTGTATGGGTTAGCAAATTTTTCGGCTATTAATACCAAAGCTGCCGCGTTTGAAACACAAAATGGGGAAAGTATCATTGCCTACTATAACCCCTCTTGTAGGACTCAATATTTGAGCAACGAACAAATGAGTTCAACTATGAATACTTTTGGGTACCCGCAAACTACTATGTGTGCGAATTTTATCTATGACTTAAACGGGCTTAAAGGGCCGAACACTGTTGGAAAAGATATTGGTTTTATAACTGTATTCAATGCCATTGATTCAATCGTAGTCGCTCCAATGCCGTCTGCTAATACAAATGCAACATTCGAAGGTTCTAATAATATGATTTGGAATAACGCAGCAAAAGCATGTACGCTTCAGGATTCAGAAAGCAGAATTCCAAATATTGAAGAAGCATCTGCTATGTTAATTAATAAAAATTTAATCAATTTAAGCAGCGCACCAGCAAATTATTATTGGACAAGCACAATTCTTGCAACTAACCCTAGACAAGCCTGGCAAATTGTTCCCAACAAAGGGATTCGAACAACTGAGTACAAAACACAGCTACGCTTTGTTAGATGTATAAAACGTTAGCACGCAAGCAACGGCTTTTGCATTCCGACACTTGATTTTACATCAATAACTCTTTGCCCTTTAAAGGTGAAGAGTTGTTTGATGTTATCAGGATTTTTAGTGTTTTCCATTGCCAGAATCGCACCTACAATCGCTTCCAACTGCGACATTGGCATCATATTTACAGGCAAATCTATTCCCCATTCGTTCGTCAACACCTGTTGTAAAAACTTACAATCTGCAGGTGTTCTTTCGCGAAAACATGAATTCAAATGTAAGCTCTGGCGGGTTAAATAAAGTTCAAAACGGCTCACGTCAATCCCCTGTTCCAGCAAACTATTAAAGAAATCACAACCGCGAGTTGAATATCGTTGTGTCCAGTTATCAATATTTCTTATATGCGGGTTTGTCGCAACAAGCTGATACGGCTTTGACAAAATCCTCCACTTTCCGTTCAATAGCGTTCTATCCCATGGGAGTGAAACACAAATTTTTGACTGCTTTAATGAAGAAAAATTCTCAAAAAAGAAAATTACATCACTCATTTTATACAGTTTGTCGACCATAATAAGGTTATAATCTTCGTCTAAAACAGCAAGTCCTGTATCCATTGTTGACCCTGCCGTCAGCGATAAACCTACGTAATAATTCATAAAGCTCCTTTATAAGTCAGGAGGCGCGGCGCTCGCGCCGCGCCATACTATACCATTAATCGTGTAGTAATAAGCGGCTCATTGTCAGTCACAATAACCGTATGTTCAAAGTGCGCAGCAGGCATTTTTTCAACAGAACTTACAGTCCACTCATCATCCGCAACAACAACTTCATCAACTCCGCCCATAATAAACATCGGCTCAATTGCAATCGCCATGCCGGATTTAAGCTGTGTTTTGTCACCGACTGAATAGTTAAACAAAAACGGTTCTTCATGCATTGCGCGTCCTACACCGTGACCGCCGTATTGACGAACGATTCCGAGTTTTTCACGGTTTGCGACAGCCTCAATCGCCGCTGAAACATCATCTAAAACATTACCTTCGTGCATTTTTGCGATACCCGCCCAGAGGCCCTCTTCCGTATATTTCAAAAGACTTGCGACTTCATCACTAATTTTACCGACACCGTAAGTCCAAGCGCTATCGCCCACAAAACCGCCGTATGTGGCGCCAACATCAATACTGATTACATCGCCCTCTTTGAGAATAATATTTTCATCAGGAATTCCGTGGACAACCTGTTCATTAACAGATGTACAAATGCATGCCGGAAAACCGTTATAACCCAAGAATGTCGGAATGGCGCGATTTTCTTTAATAATTTTCATCGCAATATTATCCAATTCCTTTGTAGAAATTCCGGGTTCCACAACGCGTTTCATTTCTTGATGCACCAGCGCAACAATGTGACCTGCGTGGCGCATACGTTTTATATCATCTCTTGATTTTCTGTTTATCATTTTTCAACTCCATGCCCTGCAGCATTAAATTTCTCTCCTACCCTCTATTGCTCTTGCAAGAGTAATTTCATCCGCATATTCAAGGTCAGAACCTATCGGCAGACCGAACGCAATACGCGAAACCTTTATATTAAAAGGTTTTATAAGTTTCGTCAAATAAAGGCTTGTTGCTTCGCCCTCAACCGACGGGCTTAGCGCAAGAATAACCTCTTTTACCTCTTCGTTAACAAGTCGGTTCAAAAGTTCTTTTATTCTAATATCATCAGCCCCTATACTATCCATTGGCGAAATCAAACCCTGTAACACATGGTATAAGCCTTTATATTCATTGGTTTTTTCAATTGCGATCAAGTCTTTTGTTTCTGCAACAACACAAATCGTTGAGCGGTCGCGGCTTGTTGAGGCGCAAATCTCACACGGTGTTGAGGTCGAAATATTAAAACAGATTTCGCAGTTTTTAATATTATTTTTCGCCTCTAACATCGCCTGAGAAAACTTTTCCACCTCAGTAATCGGCATTCTAAGAAGATAGAACGCCATACGCTGCGCGGATTTCGGCCCGATTGACGGAAACTTTTGAAAATACTCTATTAATGTCGCAATAGATTTAGGATAAATCATTATTGAAATAATCCTTGCAATCCTGGAATATTCAAACCACCGGTAACTGCAGTCATTCTAGATTCCATTTCTTTATTAGCTTTATCGCCTGCCTGTTTGATTGCTGCAGATACAACATCTTCAAGCATTTCGATAGTGTCTTTGTCAACAGATGACGGATTTTCAGGATTTATAGCTTCTGCTGCAATAGAGATTGATTTGAATTTACCTTGACCGTCGCAAACGACTTTAACGCCGCCTTTTTCACCGACAACTTCAAGGTTAGCAAGTTCTACCTGTGTATCTTTTAATCTTTTTTGCAAGCCTTGTGCTTGTTTCATCATTTGCATAATATTCATTTATACATATCCTCCTAATTAAATGTCTTCCCTAATATTTAATCTTATTATATAATAAAAATATGGAAAATGGAAGAACATATCTCTTAGAATCTTTAAAAAACGGGCGTTTAATGCGCTGGACATTTATGCCGCTAAAAGTTTATATTGCGCCGATGAATTTTTACTCTAAACAGGGGGAAGATTACAAATACCGTGCGATGGTAAAACAGGCACTGGAAGCATGGCAAAAAGTTTCAAACGGAAAAATTTCGTTTAAGATTGTCAGCACGCTTCTGGAATCTAACGTTAATATTGAATGGAAACGCGTAGATAGACAAGCCTTGGGGTATTGTACATTTCAATATGACCCGAACAACAGACTTTATAGCGCAGAAGTTCAAATCGGACTGACCGAGGGACTGGTTCACGCCCAATATATGGATGAAGACGAGGTTTACCACACAATCCTGCACGAAATCGGCCACGCACTGGGTTTAGGCCATAGCCCTTATAAAACAGATATTATGTATACTCCGCACCAGAAAGGCATTAAAAATCTTTCAACAAATGATAAGCTTACACTCAAATGGCTTTATAATTTTCCACAAGGTGCAACACCCGCTGAAATTGCGAACAAATACGGCACAAGCGGTTCAAATATTGATGAAATCACATCAAAAATTATTAACAAACAAAACAAATCAGGCTTTGAAGAGGTAAAAAAATCCATAAAACCTCAAACGGGACGTGACCTTGTTGAAGAACAAGAACGAATTGCCCTAATGCGCAAACATCACATGGCCCTTCAAAATGTAACTATTTCACAGGATATAAAAAATTATTTAATAAATCACAAAAATCAGCCAAGACAATTTTGAAGAATAGGCGGCACTGGGTGCCGCCTATTAACTTATCGTTTAACACACCAGACAGGATAGTTTGTACCAACACCCCAATCGTCAATCTCTCCAGTGCCCATATTTGCTGCAATACCAACAAGGTTGCCGTCCCTCGGCCTTGTTTGAACGGTTGACGACCAATAAGTGGTATTTGTAAATCCTACCGGTTGCAACAATTGTTTATTTACGAACATTGCATAAGTTTCTTCCAGATTAGGCAAACGGTATTCCGCATCCATGTTCGTACAAGCTTTTCCCGCGTTTCTTTGTGCTGATGCAGGTAATGTTTTCGCTGCCGCTTGCGGCGCAATAACTACCGGATCACTTGGATATAAAACTGTCATAACTCCAATATCTTTACCCACAGTATTAGGGCCTTTGTTACCGTTTAAATCAAAAACAAAATTTGCACAAACCGTTCGTTGATAAAGAGAACCAGCCGCCTGGCCTGATGAATTAACACCCCAATTGATATCATTCAAGGAGCCCATACAATACGGATTTACATAAGCTATAATACTTTCTCCATTTTTCGTTTCAAATGCAGCAGCTTTTGTATCCTTGACATAGAAAGACTGAACACCATTATTGAGAGAGCCAACCATTTTAGGGTTTAATTCTTTCATAGTTGTCGGTACGCTTTGGGTAGAGCCAGCCATTGTCGTGATTTTACTTGAAATTCCGCAATCATTTAAATGAGTATTATCGCAAACATTATTAACTTGAAGAACTTTACCTAATACATTTGTCACAAAAGTTTCGGCTGCGGTATCAACACCATCACCGGCACCTGAAGAACTTTCTTCTGTTACAGTTGCATAACCGTTCAACGCCGGCATTAGGGCAATTGCCTGTGAAAATCGCGCATAAAGAGCTTTTCTCTGAGTGTTCCATGTACGTTCGTTAATGTTACCGGTTAGCGATGGCAACGTTATCGCTGCGACCACGCCGATAATTGTTAATGATAGCAGGATTTCGGCCATGGTGAAAGCTACTCGTTGTACAGTAGCCCGCAAACCCATTATGGAACCCGCTTGACCGCGGGTGTCATGCTGAACTCGTTTCAGCATCTGGCCAGCGTGGAATTCTACCAGTGACGTTTGACAGATCCCGAAACAAGTTCGGGATGACAAGTGGGAGTAGAACGCCCCACTATTTCTACCAAAGAGGCTCCCCCCCCCCCTGTCAAAGTGTTTACAATTTTGTTTTTCATTAGTTTTTCCTTCCTTTCTGTTTGCATTATGTATTATTTTTCACAACATGTCAAGACGCTGCTTTTGTAACAATTTCTTTACCTACTGGCAAAAAAAATTTTTACACTTGTTTAGGCTAAAGGGATTACTAAAGTGTCAATCAATCCAGTAACAAATAGCGTCAATACTTCTATCAATCGCAATCTCACAGCAGATTCGCGGACAGGACAAATCAAAAGCAGTTCTCCGCCACCTGCTTGCCCTGCTCCCGCAGGTCAACCCGTGGCTACGCTGTCTAATACGCCACTCAAAAGTTTCGCTAGCGAAACTTTCTCGGACAAACAACCTGTTAAAGCAAGTATTTTTTACATTAACGATATTCACGGAAAATCTATTAATATGGAACGACTCGCAAGCGTTTCAAACGCATTTGATTCGTTTCAAAAAACACAGCCGGATGTAGATAGCTTAAAGCTTTCATCAGGTGATATTCAACTCGGCCACGATGAGAAAATTAACGAAGTCGCTGTTAAGTTCCAGAATGCAATCGGAATTCAAGCAACTGCAATGGGCAACCACGAGTTTGATCTGGCGTGGAAAAGATCCGGTAAATTATTGAATGTTTTAGAACAAATCCAATACAAACTTCTTGCCAATAATGTTTATATCAAGAACAGTGAAAAGGTTCAAAACAAACTTCAAAACTACACAATCCAAGAAATTAACGGCCACAAATACGGAATAATTGGCACTGCACCTGTAGATTTAGTATCCCGTCTGCGCCAGGGAACCCTAACACAAAACCTGCAAGTCCACACCCTTGAAGAAACAATCAAACAGGTACAAAAAGATGCAGACGAACTGAAAGCGCAGGGCATTGATAAGATAATTCTACTCTCACACGTAGGCTACGAAGGCGATGTACTTCTGGCACGTGCGACTGACGGAATTGATATTATTCTTGGCGGCCACTCACACGACCTTTTAAGAGATATCAAAAAAGACAAAAACCTATTCTACTCCAAATCAAACGAACCGGTTATCATAACACAGGGCGGTCGTGACGGAAACCACTTCGGTGTTTTGAATGTTGAATTTGACGAAAAGGGAATCATTAAAAAAGCACAAAATAATATTTCATATACAAATTATTTCCGAAGAAATATGCCGATGAGATACATTTTTGAAACGATTTTAGGTAAACCTGAAAAAATCGGATATGTTCAAAGTGCCGAAAAAGCGCCAAAGAATGTACTTCTTGAGCCAACTGCACATGCAAACTTTATTCTTGACTGCATGAAAGAAGACTGCAAGGCTGACATTGCAATGATGCCATCGCCTGAAATCCGCGGCTTCTTTGAAGAAGGAACTGTCGACACAAGAACTTTAAATGAAATCTTACCGTTCAAAAACAAGGCTGTAGTTGTGAATTACAGTGAAAAAGAAATCGTTGATGCAATCAAATTCGCTGCGACCTCATTTGGCAATAAAGACGGAAAACCTGGGATAATGGAAGTTTCAGGTCTTGAATATTCAGTCACAAAAGACGGTGAAGTTCTCTCTATAAACTACGTTGACAAAGACGGTAAAAAAACACCGATAGACATTAAAACCCCGCGTGAATATAAATTCTACAAAACAGTAATCAACGATTTTCACGCTCAGGGTAATGACAATTATACAATGCTAAATAAGTTCAACGAAGCAGAAAGAGTAACAGAATACGACATAACAGGTTGCGTCATTAATTGCTTGAAAAAGAGAAATGAACCGATAAAAATCGTCGACGATGGCAGAATTAAAGTTGTAGATTAAAACAAAAAGGGCGCCTAAACGCCCTTCCAATTCCCTTGTTATATATGTGTGTTACTAGATAAATCACTTGTTTGTTTTATACTTATAACTCAAAATACTATAGCTTCCGGTGCTGGATGATGAATCATCGCCGTAAAAAGTTGACATATTAGACGCAAATTTATGGTTCATCTCATCTTCTTTTTCCATCTTAGCAGCTTTAAGTTTATATGCCGCGATTTCAGCATCTGTAATTCTTCCGTCCCCGTTAGAATCCATTGCCTCAAAGTTTTCCAGAATATAAGAATAATCAGCGTTTGAAATTCCAGCAGCCCCTGACGCCTGCAATTGTGTTAACTGCGCTTTAGTCAAACCGCTTGCAGACATCTGGCTGATTGTATTATTCGCCTCTGACGCTGAAATCACCCCGTCACCATCCGCGTCAAGTGCTGAAAAATTTGTTTGCAAATATGACGCAAAAGTTTGGTTTAAATTCATCAAATTATCTGTATTTGTCCGTGCTTCTGCGATATTTTCAAGCGTAAGCCCGTCTTTATATTGTGAAGCCAAATATGCATAAGTGCTGTTCAACCCCGCATAAATTCCTGATAATGAAGTCATAACTACCTCCTAATTCATTATTTAATGATATAAGTCAAAAAATCAACCTCTAAATAAAGTATTTTTACCTCCCCCCTCCCCAGCGATTTTTTTTGTCGTTTATGCTATACTGATGAAAAAGAAGGAGAGAAAACATGGCAGAAGCAAAAATTTTAGCGACTATACCTAGAACTGATACAGAACAATTACAGATTTCAATAAGCGAATACAGAGGCAAAAGCTATTTCAATTTACGTATTCACTACACAACTGACGGCGGTGCAACCTGGTTACCGACAAAAAAAGGCGTAACTTTCGCACCTGAACAACTTGATTTGTTATCAGAAGCGATTGAAGAAGCGAAGAAAGAATTCATGGCTGAGGGCGAGGGCGAATAATTCGCCCCCTCTTATTTGGCTTACTGGCAAGACTTTATAGCTTGGGGAATAGACATTGTCAAAATACGCTTTAGCATTAGTAAATATCAAGGGATTGGGGGTAAAGACATACAGTTACCTTATTCCTGATGAAATGCAGGGCAAAATCCAAATCGGTCAGGTTATTCTTGTACCTTTTGGAAGACAAGGACTCGTAAATGCTTTTTGTGTGGGGTTTTCCGACTACTTACCACCCGAAATCAGGGCTAAAAAGGTGAGTAAAATTCTGGAGGGAAATCCCCTTTTTAATATTGATTATTTGAAGCTTCTTGAATGGGTTGCGAATTACTATTGCACGGATTTAATTACGGTTATAAATGCTGCAATTCCTTTAAAATTAATCGAGAAAGCCTCAAAAACCGAACAGTATTTAGAATTTGTACACTTTGATGGAGCAACAAAACGTCAGGTTGAAGTGCTTGAAAAACTTCAAACACGTGGCAAATGCAATCTTATTGTGTTTGAAAAAGAGGCAAAAACAACCCGCGCAACAATCAAAAAGCTTGAAGAACTCGGCTGTCTGCGCCTGAGTAACGAGGAGCTTTACCGCAACCCGCTTGATGTTCTGCGCATAACTGAGCGCGAAGAACTTTTTGAACTTTCCCCGGAACAAAATACCGTTTATGAGGGCATAAAAAAGAAAATAGCTCAAACGCCGACAGATACGATTCTTTTGCACGGTGTTACTGCAAGCGGAAAGACAGAAGTTTATTTCAAACTCATTGATGATTGTATAAAATCAGGCAAAAATGTTCTTTTTCTTGCGCCTGAAATTGCACTTGCCTCACAGCTTACCAAACGTCTTGCGCGAAAATTCGGGACCGAAGATGTTGCCATCTGGCACAGTAGTATTTCAGACGGCGAACGGTACGACGTCTGGCAAAAACTTTACCGTGACGAAATAAAAATACTCGCAGGCGCACGATCTGCGGTTTTTGCCCCGCTAAAAAACATCGGCCTGATTATTATTGACGAAGAACACGAAGGCGCATACAAACAAACCAGCCCTGCTCCGCGTTATGACGCAAAAGTGGTTGCGCAAAAATTACAGGAGTTTCACAACTGCCCGATGATTTTAGGCTCTGCAACTCCTGATATTTCAAGTTATTATCGCGCAATAAACAGCAAAAACCTTTTTGAAATGCTTAAACGCTACAATAACGCCAAAGTTCCGCCTGTGTCGGTTATAAACATGCAAAATCACGGCAAAGCCGCATATAAAAACCTTATTTCCAAACCCTTGCAGACTGCAATCACCGAAACCCTTGAAAAGGGTCAACAGATAATTCTGCTTATCAATCGCCGCGGATTTTCGACATACTCACAATGTCAGGCCTGCGGCCATGTAATAGAATGTCCGCATTGTGCAATTCCGATGATTTGGCACGCAAAAGACCAGCGCTTAAAATGCCACTACTGCAATCATACTGAATACTTCCCTGATTTTTGCCCGTCCTGCGGCTCAGACTCATTCAAAAACAGCGGGGTCGGAACACAAAAAATAGAGCAGTACATAAAAGAACTTTACCCTGAAAACAATGTTGAGCGTATCGACAGCGACATTCTAACCCGCAAAGGCGAACATGTTCGCTTGCTAGAAAAATTCCAACGGGGTGAAATTGATATTCTTGTCGGCACACAAATGATTGCCAAAGGCCTCGACAACCCGAACGTAACCCTTGTCGGCGTAATCTCAGCGGACGCAAGTTTTAACCTGCCGGATTTTAGGGCATCAGAGCGCGGATTTCAACTTCTAACGCAGGTGGCAGGACGCGCAGGACGCGGAGAATTCTCGGGAAGCGTAATTTTCCAAACATACAACCCCGACTACTACGCTCTTGCAAGCGCAAAATCACAAAACTACAAAGAATTTTATGATACCGAAATTGTAGCACGTGAAGAATTCGACTACCCGCCATTCAGCCAGATTATCCGTATAATTCTTAGTAGTGAAAACAACTTCCGCGCCGAAAAATCAGCGCAGGAAATTGTTTTACGACTTGCCACTATGATTGAAAAATTCGGGGTTTCCGAACGTCTTGAGGTGCTGGGGCCAACACCTTGTGTAATTGAACGCATCAACGGACTTTATCGCTTCCAAATAATCATCAAAAACAAACTTGGTGAAAAAGGTCACAGTTTTATTTCTAGTTTCATAGGAAAGATAACGATGCCACGCGACATCCGTATGGCCGTTGACGTAGATCCTCTGGATATCCTTTAATCCATCCGACGAATACAGTATAAACTCATACCACGCAATTCTGCTTTAGTTGTACAGTTACGATAGCCTATAGCTGTACTTACCCGCCAGGCCTTTCCACTATCGCATGAACTTGTTGTCCAAAGTATTTCTGGAAGCGAAGAGCCTAAGAATTTTTTATTTACAAATACAGCCGCACCCTCGTCATAATTAGGTGCTCTGCCTTCACCATAACGTTCCTTGCATAATCTATTAGCTGCACTAAAATCACCACCTTGTCCAGAAAGCGAACCGTATGGTGAAACAGCTACTACATTTGAGTCTGACGGATACATTACGGTAATAAACCCGATATCTTTACCAACCGTGTTCGGGCCTTTAGAACCATTCAAATCATAAACAAAATTAACACACATAGATTTTTGTGCATAATTAAGTTTTTCACCGTTTGAACGTTGTTCATCTATATCCGCAGTACAAGCAGGGTTATAATATGCAATAATACTCTCACCGCTGATCGTTTCAAAGGCTCCCGCATCAACATCAGCAACAGTCACCGAATGTGTATACGTACCACCGGCAGAATTAGTAAATACTTTATAATAGCTAAATGCAGAGTTTAAATTATATAGAGTATCAGGAACAGAAGCAAGCTGCGAACCGTTAAAATCAGTAATTTTAGACGGAATTCCACAATCAGCTAAATGCTTGTTATCACAAATATTATTAATTTTTAAAACTTTTGACAAACCATCGGTCAAAAAGGTCTGTGTTGCTATAGATTTTGTTTCTGACGTAGTTGCCCCTTGCCCATAACCATTCAATGCAGGCATTAAAGCTATTGCCTGTGACATACGTGCATAAAGTGCTTTTCGCTGCGTATTCCATGTGCGCTCGTTTATGTTTCCTGTCAATGACGGCAAAGTTATCGCCGCAACTACACCGATAATTGTGAGAGATAATAATATTTCCGCCATAGTAAAGGCCAAGCCGAGCGGAGCCACGGAGCGAAGCGGAGAGACGAGCGCGCGACGCGGCAAACCGCGCTTTGGCACGCAAGCGCGAGCGGTGGCGTTCAACGCGAGGCGCAGTTCTAACGCCCCACTAAATATACCTAAGAGAGGCCCCCCCCCCCCCTGTCCATGTTAAGACATTAAGTTTTTTCATAAGTTTCTTCCTTTCTGTATAAAATTATTATGCAGCATGTTTTAAGATATGTCAACCTTGTATGACACAGCCTTAGCGTGCATTCGCCGGTGCGCTCAAATATAACGGCGTAAGTTTTCCCCAGTCGCCATCCTCATTTTCAGCTTTTTTAACCGCAATTTGCGCGATAATTTCACCCAAATTCAGATTCAACGCCTGATATGAAACTCCACCCAAAAACGGTTGCAATTTATCATCAGTCACAACAAAATATCCGTCAGTCACAATTTCACCCAACGGCAAAATTCCTTTAATTTCACCATCAATCGCGACATAAGCACTTTCGCGACGTGCGTCAAGCGCGATTAATTTCTTTTTGCCCTCAAAATCGACCGGTAAATTTTCTAAAACCTCAAAAGATGTAACGCCAATAAGTTTTTTGCCCAATTCCTGCGCCATAACCCGAGCAACAGTCATACAGGTTCTAATTGCCGTAAACCCGCCGGGGCCTACGCTTGTTGCAATCAAATCCAAATCCGCAAATGTTAAACCGTTTGAAATCAAGGCATATTTAATAGTTTGGTGCAACAATGGTGATCGAGTTTGCATTTCCTCGTAAGAAACAGCAACGGCACTAAGTGAAACACCGTCACGAACCAAAGTTACATACATTTTATCCATACAAGTATCAAACGCTAAAACTAACATGTTTCCAGCCCCTCAATAATATATTCAAACCCTTTTCCGCTCGGCTCAAAAGTATAAACACGCGCGTCATCATCGTTATAAGTTACGTTGATTTTCAAATGATTAAACGGGATTTCGTTTTGCGAAAACTCTGCCCATTCAACAAACGTAATGTTTTTCCCCTCTGAATACTCACGAAGCTCATCAGCTATAGTTTTAACCCCCTCGTGTTCAAGACGATACAAATCAAAATGATAAATCGGAAGTCTAGCGCTGTGGTATTCATTAAGAATTACAAAACTCGGGCTTGTAACTTTTTCCTGAACCCCAAGAGCATCGGCAACAAGTTTTACAAAAGCGGTTTTCCCCGCACCAATTTCACCGTAAAGGTTCACAAAACAGCCACTTTCAATAAGGCTTGCAAAATCTTGCGCAAGTTTTTTCGTATCATCCAAACTATTACAAACTCTTGAATACTTCATTTTACACCTCTAATGCGGACACAACCCTGTTACGTCCGCCAGTTTTTGCCTCATACAGCGCTTTATCTGCCTTGATAATTAGGTCAGAAATCTCATCACCCTCTTGCATTTGATAAACCCCAAGACTTATTGTGACATTAATATTTTTGTGTTCAGGCGTAAGTTTTGAGATATCAATCAAACGCTTTTCAACAGCTTTTCTAAGACGTTCGGCAACCATACAAGCGTCTTTTATCGCTGCACTCGGGAGCAATATTGTAAACTCTTCACCGCCGTAACGACCCGCCACGTCGTATTCACGAAGCTGTGAGCGAATAACATCCGACACATTTTTCAAAACCAAATCGCCAACCGCGTGGCCATAAGTATCATTCACGCTTTTGAAGAAGTCAATATCCGTCATAATAACCGACAACGGCAACTTTTGACGACGGGAACTTGAAACTTCTTGTTTTAAACGTTCTTCAAGCTGACGTTTATTATAAAAACCGGTCAAAGCGTCAAGCGTTGCGTGTTTAAGGATTTCCGCGTAAACATTTGCACGGTTGATGGTTGTCGCAACTTGATTTGTAAGCTGTTCGATATAATCAACTTCTTTGTCGTTGAGTTTACCCTCCATGCTTTTTGTAACTATACAGCCAAAAAGCTTACCCTCGCTCACAAGCGGAAAAACCCCGGTTTTCTTGTCTGCCGTCAGAATACAATCCGAGTCACTTCGCAAAATACTTATAAGTCCGTAGATTTTTTCATCGTTGCACGCCCCGGGCCAAACAAGCGAAAAATCTTCATTATCTTCTTTTTTCAAGAAAATATAAATAAGATGATTTGACACAAATTTATCAAACATTTCACCAATCAGCGGTACGATATAATTCAATTCGTACTGAGTTTCGATGATTTTTGCTATATTCTTCATCGAATCGTGAAAATTAATATTTTTCTGCATTTTTTCGTTCAGAATAATATTTTGAACTTTTAACGAAATAACATCCGCAGCGATTTCAAGAAATTTCAAGAGTTCTACCTCGTCGCCGCTATGAGTAAACTCAAGCATTCCCACAAACTTTGCCTGTTTCTTGAGCGGGAAATAAAGTTTTCCGCCAAAAAATTTGTGCTGACACCCAGCCTCAAATTCCTCGTGAATTTTATAATACTCGCCGACAACCTTTTTTTCAAAAATATCATCGATGTAGAGCCAATTTCTTGAAAAATCTCTTAGTTGCGCTGTTGTACTATCCCACGTATAAAGTTCAGTTTTTTGCACCTCAAAATAGTCCGCAAAAAAGTCGTGCAAAGAGTTCAAAATACTTTTTGCACTGTACGAACTATTCAAAAGCTTAGATAATTCGGCAATCTTCTGAAGCATTATACGTCCAATTTTTCCATAATTTCGTCCGGAATGTCAAAATTCATATAGACATTTTGAACATCATCGTGTTCTTCAAGTCTATCTAATAAACGCATAACCTGTTGCGCTGTTTTTTCATCAGTCACAGCAACAGTGTTTTGCGGAATTCTTGTAAATTCGGCAGTTTGAGGCTTAAACCCTGCGCCCTCAAGCCCTTCAACAACTTTTTGGAAATTTTCAACAGATGTTAAAACTGTATAAGTATCGTCCTCATCAACGATATCTTCCGCGTCGAAATTGATAGCAGTTTCAAAAAGCGTATCAAAATCAATACCCTCTTTGTTGAAAATCAATTGACCGCGTTGGTCAAACATCCAACTGACTGCACCAGTTGTGCCAAGGTTTCCGTTGAATTTTGTGAAATAACTTCTAATATCGCCTGCAGTTCTATTTCTGTTATCAGTCATTGTTTCAACGACAACAGCGACACCGCCTGCCGCGTAACCCTCGTAAACCAATTCTTCATAGTTTTCACTTGAGCCAGCGCCTGCACCTTTTTCGATTGCACGTTTAATATTATCGTTCGGAAGCCCTGCAGCTTTAGCTTTTTCAATTGCTGTTCTTAAACGGAAGTTACCAGCAGGATCTGCGCCGCCCAAGCGCGCCGCAACGATTAATTCTCTTGAATATCTTTGAAACACAACCGCACGTTGTGAATCAACTTTTGCTTTCTTATGTTTAATTGTAGACCACTTGGAATGTCCTGACATAAAATTTTCCTCTCTATTTTCACCTGATATGCTTAAATAATATCGCAAACAAAGAAGAAAAACAAGGCGCCAGCCTTTCGGCTGGCGCCCTTCTATAAATCACCGTTTCACACAATACGCATCCAATCTATCCGCAGGAGTGGAACCACCAAATCCTTGGACCAAAACAGCGGTACCGGCATTTGTAAACAACCCTTTGACTTTACCACCTTCAACAGCCGTAGATGACCACAAATGCTGCCCCGTCTTAATATCATATAATTTGTGGTTAACAAATAACGAAACCAATTCCTCAAAATTGGGCAGACGATATTCCTCATCCATTTTTCTACAAGCAGATACTCCCTCTTGGAAATAAACGTGGTGCAAAGCTTCTTTATTATTAATAACCGGCGCAACTACAACGCTATCGCTTGAATATAATGCCGTCATGACACCAATATCTTTGCCCACAGTATTTGGCCCTTTTGAACCATTCAAATCATAAAGAAAATTCACACAAACTTTCGACTGTACTTTATAAGAAGTTCTTTCATTCATGTTGGATGTACATTTCGGGTTATAATATACTACAAGACTTTCGCCGTTAGCCGTTTCAAAGGCCGCTACCTTTGTATTTTTAAACATTGAATAAGAAAGCATTTCGCCGTTCAAATCTGCGAAAGTAGCAGGAAAAGAAGCTACTTTATTTCCATTTACTGTATTAAAACCTTTGCTAGTAATACCACAATCATATAAATGTTCGCTGGCACAAATATTATTTATCTTTAACACTTTGGACAGTCCGGCCACAACAAAAGTTTCTGCGGCAGTATCTTCTGCATCGCTTGCACCTGCTGAACTTTCTTCTTTTAGGGTTCCATAACCATTTAATGCAGGCATTAACGCTATCGCCTGCGAAAATCTCGCATAAAGCGCTTTACGCTGAGTATTCCAGGTTCGCTCGTTAATGTTACCTGTTAATGACGGCAACGTTATCGCAGCAACTACACCGATTATCGTTAGGGATAAAAGAATTTCAGCCATAGTAAATGCAATACAGGTCACCCTTTTTCTGTCATGCTGAACTCGTTTCAGCATCTGTCCAGCGCTACATTCTACCGGTGTCGTTTGACAGATCCCGAAACAAGTTCGGGATGACAAATGTAGTAAACACATTATCCTTATTAACTTATTAACATGCCAACTTATTAACTCGGCGTTCTCTTCTATTAGGCGTGGGCCGTTAAGAAAACTCCCCCCCCCCCCCTGATAAAATGTTTACATTTCTCTTGTTCATAATAATCCTTTCTTGGCGTATCGCCATTATCTAATTATGGAAGCCGCTCAGCGGCACATCCTTTCTTTTAAATATATTATGTATTATTTTTTGTATTTAGTCAAGTTACGCATCAAAACCCCACGCCCGTCAGCACAACGCGCAATAATTTTACCATTCTTCAATGTAACACCAGCCTCACAAGTTTCAAGTATATCTATTTCATACGGGTTCACAATATAGAAATCTTCGCCCAACGTAACATAACACGGGAGCCACGGGTGTAACGCTCTTACACGCGCACAAATTTCATCAGCAGTTTCACGCTCAAAATCCAACATCATTTCGTCTTCCGTAATATTTGGATAATACGTCGCCAGCGCTTCATTTTGCTCAAGCGGTATTATTTCCCCTTTATCCAGCGCAACCAAAAACTCCGGTAAAGACTGGCGAACTTCAAACGCTGTCTTTTCTCTCAATTCTTTCGATGTATAATAGGGCAGAATTTCAACACGTTTCTGGTACAAAATCGCACCTGAATCAAACTTTTCATCAATCAGGTGAAAAGTAAATCCCGAAAAATATTCACGATTTTTTATCGTCTGCAAATACGGATTAGGCCCGCGATATTTTGGCAAAAGCGAAGGATGAACATTCACACTCGCAAGCTTTGGTGTTTCGAAAATCTCACGCTTAATCCTCTCACGCCAAGTCCCAACAAGCATTAAGTCAACATTATTTTGTAGCAAAAATTTCCTAAATTCTTTACTATTTACAGACTTAAAATGCAAATCACGCAAACCATATTTTTTTATAAGTGTGTTTTCTAAAGATGGTCGCAAAAAATCTCTCAAGCCAAGACGCCAACGAGGATAAATCAAATTATCATAACGAAAAACGCCGACAATTTCAACACCGCCGCATGCCATACAGCCCTCAATAAGCGAGCATAACATCGGTTCTTTTCCAACAAGAACTACCTTCATTTACCCTCTGATTTTTGAAGCACGATCCATATCACGCTTTTGGTCTTTTTTCGTTAAATCCTCACGCTTATCGTGCAACTTTTTACCCTTAACAAGTGCAATTTCAAGTTTAGCAAGCCCCTGTATAAAAAACATTTCAAGCGGGACTATAGTATACCCCTCTTTTTTCACTTTTTGCGAAATTTTTAATAATTCTTTTTTAGTTAGCAATAACTTTCTAATTCTCTCAGGTTCATGGTTATAACGGTTACCGTGATCGTAAGGCGAGATATGACATTTATAAAGGAACAATTCTCCCTCAGAGCTGAAAGAACAAAAACTATCTTTCAAATTAACCAGGTTTTGTCTTATTGATTTAATTTCAGTTCCGGATAGAACAATGCCTGCTACATATTTTTCAAAAATAGTGTAGTCATGAAAAGCTTTTCGATTTGTTGTGATAATTTTTCTATCCATAAATAAATTGTAACACAAAATTACTTTTTAACGTGGAAAATTTCAGCCATTTCCTGAACACTTTTATGGAAATCATCATTTTGTAAAATAACATCATATTTATCTTTGAAAGACAGTTCATATTTAGCTTTTTGCAAACGTTCTGAAACAGCTTTTGCAGTTTCTGTTCCACGCCCGCGCAAACGTGCAGCAAGTTCTTTCATAGACGGAGGAGTGATAAACATCATTAAGATATCAGAACGTTCTTTTTTGACTTTCATCGCACCATCAACATCAATCGCCATAACAGCATTTTTGCCTGTTGCCAGAGCAGAGTCAATGTCTTTTTTTCTTGTACCATAGAACGTATCAGTATAAACATTAACAAATTCTATGAATTCATTATTCTCGATACCTTTTCTAAATTCATCAGGAGATAAGAAATGATAATTAACCCCATCAATTTCACCCGGTCGAGGTTTTCTTGTTGTACAGGTAACAACTCTTGCAAAGAAATCATAAACCCTGTCAAATTCGTTAATAACAGTATCTTTCCCTACACCTGATGGCCCTGAAACAACACAAACAAATTTATCTTTTATACCTTCTTCTGCAACATTAAGCACTTTTGACAGATTATTTTTAACTATCTGTCCAAAAGCCATATTAGTTCTAGCACCTGCCTGCTGGCAAGAATTCATATTATTCTTTGTATTTCGGCAACTTAAATTTGAGCTTAATAAGCTAACTTGCATAACTTTTTCCTTTTCCCTAATTTCGCGTAAAAAGAGCGCTTATGGTGGGGCGCTCTCTACAATTTCACTAATTTAAAAAATAAACTAGCCAGCTGCATAAACGCTAACTTGTCTTCTATCACGTCTGTATGCTTCAAATTTAACGGTACCGTCAATCAAAGCAAATAATGTATCGTCACTACCGATGCCTACGTTGTTACCAGGGTGGAATTTAGTACCTCTCTGGCGAACGATAATATTACCGGCTTTAACATTTTCACCACCGAACTTTTTGACACCCAAGCGCTTCGCTTCGGAGTCACGACCGTTACGGGTGGATCCCATACCTTTCTTATGTGCCATTGTTATATCTCCTTTATAATTCTTTCGTTAAGTAATATTTAGAAAGCTGTTCTCAACCGTTTCGTCTTGCTGAACGCAAGCCGAATGCGGCTACGCTGTCTATTCTTCTGAAGCTGCTTCCTCAGTCTTTTTTTGAGCAGAAGTTCTGATTTTGTTAATCATAACTCTTGTGAAGCCTTGTCTGTGGCCTTGTTTTTTTCTATAACCTTTTTTAGGTCTTTGTTTGAACACGATAACCTTTTTAGATTTGTCGTGAAGCATAATAGTACCTTCAGCAGATGCACCTGCAACGTAAGGTTGACCTACTTTAGATTTTTTACCGTTAACTACCATAACGATTTTATCAAAAACTACTTTTGAATCTTTTTCGCCTTCAAGCAATTCAACGTCTAAATAACGTCCTTCTTCTACCTGGTATTGCTTTCCGCCTGTTTCAACGATTGCGTACATATTTATATTTCCTTTCGCTTAGGGTTTCGTAACTTGTCGAACAAGTTTTATTGAACGAGTTACCCACTAATACACTATTATGATTATTGCAAAGAGAAAATTTGTTGTCAAGTAAAACGCAAGAGTTTTAAGAAGTGTTACAAACTTGCAAACAAGCCCAAGAATTCAGGGAACGAAATATCTACCCATTCAAAATCTTTAACCAGAATTTCTTTTTCAGCAACAAGGCCTGCAACATATAAACTCATTGCTAAACGATGGTCGTGATAAGTTTCAACCTCCGCACCGCCCGTAATTTTGGCCTTACCATTGACAATAAATCCATCAGAAGTTTCTTCTATGTCTATGCCGATTTTTTTCAATTCACAAACCAGCGCAGAAATCCTATCTGATTCCTTGTTGCGCAAATCTCCTGCATCTTTTACAACCGTTTGACCCGCAGCCTGAGAGGCGAGAACGGCAATGACCGGAAGTTCATCAATCAAACGCGGAATAATTTCTCCACAGATTTGACATGCCCGTAAGTCAGAATATTTTACACGTAAATCGCCGACAGGTTCGCCTGCACTTTCACGCGCGTCCAAAATTTCAATATCTCCACCCATAGCGCGTACAACATCTAAAATCCCCGTTCTTGTAGGATTTAGCCCGACATTTTTCAAAATAATATCACTATTTGGAACAATCAACCCTGCAACGATAAAAAATGCGGCTGAGGAAATATCTCCGCAAATATCAATTTCTTTTGCGGTCAACCCAGAGCGTTTCACGGAAACCTTTTTACCCTCTACCGTCAAATCTGCGCCTAAATACTTAAGCATTAATTCGGTATGATTTCTGGAAACATAAGGTTCTGTAACCGACGTAATGCCATCGGCAAAAAGTCCTGCCAGAAGTACACAGGATTTAACCTGCGCAGACGCAATTTTAGAAACATAATCAATCCCATTCAATTCACGCCCGAAAATTTTCAAAGGAGCATGCCCGTCCACGGCCTCGACACACCCACCCATAAGCGAAACCGGCTCAATAACACGTTTCATAGGACGTTTAGAAAGACTCGTATCACCAATTAACGTGCAATCAAAATTCTGACCGGCTAAAATCCCCGTCATCAATCGCATAGTTGTACCGGAATTCCCACAATCAAGTGCTTGCAAAGGCAGTTGCAATTTTCCGTCCGAAAAAATTTCCAATGTTTTTTCATCAAGGAATTCATGCCTGATACCCAGCCGCGAAAAAACCTCAAGCGTCGAATGCGGGTCAGCACCACTCGAAAAATTCTTTATCAACGATTTTCCTTTTGCAAGAGATGAAAACATAACCGCTCTATGCGAAATCGACTTATCAGCAGGAATTTCAACACAGCCGCGCAACCCGTTTTGATTTTTTGAAACTTTTATATTTGTCATTGCGTTATTTTAACATAAATTTTAAATTTTTATAAGGGATATCTAATTTCCAATTAGCTTTGTCAAAAATATTATCTTTAACAAAATGAAGATTATCATTATCATTAAACGGATTAGTTTTTCCCTCATAGCAAGATGGCTGCCAAACATGACCTGCTTTGATATAAACACCATTTTTCTTTTCAGTTATAATTTTTTTACCAGTGAATGGATTCACAGCGTCTTTAATAAGGCCTTTTACCGCGATATATGGAACATCCGCATTAGTCATAAATTCCTGCGAAGTTTTAAATTCATCCTTTGAATTAAAATCTTTTATAATTAACAATGGATTATAAGGCATAATATACGTATTCTCAAACTTCGAAAATGTTGGGTTAACAACATCCCGTCCATGGTCAGAAACAATTATAATTCTTGTGTTATTATAAACACCGTTTTCTTTTAGAAAATCCATATATTTACCAAGCATTATCAAAGAAGTGGCATTAACATGGTAATGCTTTAATGCATGAGAGTTATCCAAAAATCCATGTATATCGTCAGGAACGCCAAGAGAGGCGTCCAGAGTAAAATCATCTCCGTAAAGTAAATTAGGTTCATGAGGTAAATCGTTATTAATTACAATAAATGAATTTTTACCTTTTGAAAAACCTGTTAACTGAGGCAGGTAATAAAGTTCTGCATAATTTTCCACCAAATACGAAGAATGATAATCTATCAGATTTGAATTAAGGTATTTCCCTTTATTATAAATATATTTTCTAACAGCCGGTTGCGATACAGTCATCAAACTATAATATAGAAAGTTTCGCATAGTTAATTTCGTATTCTTATCATCCAAATCACCATTAGCCATAAATGCAGAGCCTAAATCGCCTCTGACCTTTTTATAATTGACGCCTCTTTCACCGTAAATTTTGTCTGTTTCAAGCCATTTATAACTCCAATCATCCCCCGGAGCATCCGCAACAGTCGCTTGCCATCCTTCTTTCGCAAATAAAGCAGGAAGCATTCCCAACGCTTCAATATATTTATCAATAACAGAACCCGTCGTATTTTTAGCCATATTTAATGGAGTGTACTCATATCCGCCTAATATCGTCTGATATCCAAGGAAAGTATACCCCGCCATCGAAACAGTGTTCGGATAATAAACAAATCCAGAAAATTCATCTTTCAACTCGGGTTTTTCACTGAAAATCAACGGCAAATAAGAACTCAATGCCCTATCGAGGAATATAATCAATACATTCTTATTATCCGTGCTAAAGTTAAACGTATTCGATTTGTCATAAGATTTAGCATTCGCAACAGACGCCCTGTAAGTACGATGTTCCTTATAGATTTTCACATAATTTACGCCTGTTGAAACAATAAGAGAGCAGGCAACAATCATCACCAAACTTTTAAGGGATTTTCTCGCGAATAAAAACAACGCAACAATAACAATAAATCCACCCAAAAGACACAGCGGATACAACATACCCTCAGGCGATGAAAAATATACAGTTTCGGCATCAAATTTTAGCGTATTCAACAAACTACACTCAGGCATAGGTATCAAATAGACATTCAAAATCCAGTAAAACAAAAGTAAGCTACTGACAAATGCCATAATTTTACGAGTATTCTGTGACGAAAGAACAAAAAAGCATCCACCCCAGAATAAAAACAATCCGAAAGCCTGTAATGCCGGAACCATCATTATTCCAAAAGGTGTTATGCCGGAAGCTAGGAAAGTAAATTCCACCGGTGAAGTTACAACGACATTTGATGGTAGCAAAACGCCGACAAACAGCCACAATGCCGCACAAGTTATAAAATATAGCCACTTTGGATTAAAGTTGCAGAGAAACTTTTTAATAAATCCCATCTTCGGCGCCAAAACCATCAAGCCAAGTATTATAATGATTATATCCAGATTCAAATAATATTTCTTCGCAATTACATAATAAATTACCAACGCCGAAGCCATAACACATTTAACAAACGCTTTTTCACCCAGCCCTCTCAGCCCGAGATTTTTGATTAATGAAAAGAAGTTGTTAAACGTCCAATACAAAACAAGCCCTGATGGCGAATTATATAAAAGTACCAAAAACACTAAACTCATAATATACAATTGAGCATTTTTCTTAAACGACTTATCTTCTGTATAAACATAAGCCGCGCAAATATTCACAAGTGTCATTACAATTGGAAGAAGATTTATAGACACAGCTCCAAGCTTAATAAGTCTATCCGGTTCCGCAAGACTTGAAACATTTAACAAGGCCGTTTCATTGAATATCTGCAAATGCGAAAAGAACAAATACGCAGCAAGAAAAAACGGTATTTGCAGTAATAAACTAAAACTTAATCGTAATGCCATCACAGGATGGTAATTATTCTGCCTGTAATAAGTCTGTAACAAAAGATGTTTTTCATCACCGGAAAAATTCTTCTTGATACTGTTAACACGCGCAGCCATTTTAGCCTGAATGCTCTCTTCTTCATGTTGAAGTTTCGCAGCATTCAAATACAATGGTAAACAAAACAAAAAAACAATATAACTTATCAACAAGATAGTAAGCGCAATATTAGCATTCGTCATCGTATATAACGCATAAAACGAACTCTCAAGAGCTGCATAAATAGGATAAATTATGATTTGAAATAGTGCCTCTAACATTCGCTAACTTCTTTCTGCTTTGCAACCAAAAAATCTACAACTCTAACAGCACTTTCACCTCTATACTGCCAGGCTACATCTTTTGCCGACTCAATAACATTCTGAGGAACAGTTTCCCCTATCTCACTTATTATTTGAACAACATCAGAAAGATTTTCTCTGTTTAATTCTTTGCCAATCTCTTTAACAACACAGTAACGCCAAGGAGTTTCATCCAAATCAGACATATCGTATAAATCAATATTCATCTCTGTATCTATATATATAAAAGGTCTGTTAAATAAAAATGCATAATCAAACATTACACACGAAAAATCACTTATCATAATATCAGCTTTGCTCAAAACATCAAGGTTGTTAGAATCAAAATTCCAGCTAATATTCTCATAATCTTTAAAATCATTCATTAATTTTTCAACGACATCACGCTCAGCAGTCATTGATTGTGGGTGCGGTCTAACAACGATATTAAACGAAGATTTTGATAAATGACCTAAAAGCTCGGCACCAAATTTGCACAATAACCCATCCGGCCCCCAACTCGGTGCAACCAAAACCGTAACTGAATTGTCATTCCTTGAGAGGAGGCCCCCCCCCCCCCCGGCTAGTTCGGCCGCGAGAAAATCCATATATGTACTTCCAACAACCGGTAATTCCTTGGCCGGAAGATTTCTTTTCATTTCTAATTCACGGATTAATGGAACCTGATATTCTCCATCACACAAAACTGAATCATAATAATCAACCCCAAATAAATGGTAATCAACAGATATCCCTATAGAATGAAAAATATGACTATAATGCTTCACAAACTTAGAACGTTTTAACTGCAATACATCCAACTGTGGAGTCGTCATCAAACAAACATCCGCACGCAAAAAAGCCAGCTTAAAATATGCACTGTTTCCCTGTCCGATATATTCGCCTGTAACATATTCATATTTTTCATCGAAAAACGGATCATCATCGCTAGAAGTCAAATAAACAAGCGGAATCTTACGTCGTTCAAACTCATCAAGAACGGGTTTAAAAACCGGGAAATATCTTGTGCCCTCAGAATAAATTACAAAAGTTTTATTATCCTTGCTCAAACCACGTGAGGCAAAAAGAGAACCTTTCAGTTTTATAAATAAAGAATACAACACGAAATAAGCCGTCGCGCACATACCTAATACGACAGAAAAGAGCATACTTCCCGTTCCCGGGTCAATATACGCCCACGCAGGAGTATAAAATCCGATTGCTATAAATATAAACAAAACACTTGTAATAATCCGTGCAAAAGAAATTCCCATTTCCAGCTCTCCTAACAAGGAGTATCGCATAAAAATTTCAGAATAGCAAAAAAAATTTTTCAGGAGTTTATAATAAAAAATCATGGACATGTTCACAGACTACAAAGCATATAAAGAATACCAGCCACAATATGCGAACTGGAAATATCAAAGGGATAAGCAGGAAGCTAAAAGACTCGCTTATCTTGAAAAGCATCCTGAATTAAAAAGCGAAAAAGATATTCAACGCGGCAAAACGTTATTAAAAGCCATTGACATTTTGGATGAGTATTCACAATCAAGCGCAGAAAACACAGAAATTACCACTGAAGTCGTTTCACAACAAATTCTCGGTATAATATCGCTTGCCGGAAGCGCCCTAGGATTTGGCGCAATGTATCTCAAACCAATCCGCAAACATTTTGATAAAATGGCAAAATCCAGCCAAACCCTTGAATTAATCGCCTCCCTTGTTCCAATGACCGTAGGTGGTGCAATTGCTTCTCTTGCAGCATTTCCAATAATGGCTTGGGCCGCTAAGACCGAAGTAGGTGCCTCACGCAAAGGACGCCTCGAAGCGATGAAAACAAAACTTCAAAACCCTGCGAACTTTGCCGTCTTAACCGATGAACAACTCACAAAGGTGAAAGAAGAAGCCCAAAACATAAAATTATCTAAAGAAGAAACCCAAACTTCAACGCCTAAATTCTCGTTCAAAGAATCTGTAAATATGCTCAAAAATTTTAATAAGCAGGAAGAACTCGAACGTCAAGACCGTGAAGAATTTAAAAAATTAATCAACGCTGAAAACGTTGAAGAAAATAACGAACTATCTGCCAAACAACTTGAAAACGCAAAACGCGATCAGCAAATTTTAACAAAACTCGTTGAAAAAATCGACATTGCCTCACAAGATTATGCTGAAAACGTCGAGTTTGCAACGAATTCTTTAACAATTTTATCACCGCTTTTCGGTGCTGGCGTAGGCTGGACAGCCAGCAAAATTAACAAACTCTTAAAAGTTAATGAGGGGAAAATCATCGGGAAAGTTGCACCTTGGGCCATTGGGCTTGTTGGCACAATAGCATTAGCCTCGCTATCAACGACACTTCAAAAACAAGCGTCCCGTGTCGGTCGTTTCAACGTAAGACAAGAACTTGCACGAAACCCTGAACAACTTATATACCTTGATGACGAAAAAGTTAACGCCGAAATCGATGACAATATAGCAGTAACGACTAAAAAACGCCCGAACTTCTTCAAATTCTTATGGCAAGTATTCAAAGATAATCGGGCTTACAAAAAATATCAAAAAACAGAAGGACTTGAAGATAAAAAATTCAATAAAGCACTTGAAAAAATCGAATTAAGCGACGAACAACTTGCAGAAGCGAAAGTTCTTCAACGTAACACTTTCAAAACATTCAACAAACTTGATGAAATGTCTCAAAAATATTCTGAAAATGTTGAAGCAGTCGGGAACGCACTCAAACAACCAATAGGGCTGGTCTGCGGTACCATTGGCGCGCTGGTCGGCTTTAAATATTTAACAAGAATACCGGATTCAGTAGGAACAAAAGCTAACACGATTAAAAATCTTGATGCGATATTAAAAGGTTCGCTGAAATATGTAACGAGTGTACTAATAAGTTACGTGCCCTTGATAGCATTTGATTTTTATATAACAAAAGAACAAAAGGCGGCATCCCGTGTAGCGAATATGCATGCTATAAACGAGCTAGGAGATGTTAAAAAATTTGCCGGTTATGACAGATTGACTGAATAAAATTTTTCGGTTAGAATATATGGGCATAAAGAGAGGTGTCCGAGCGGTTTAAGGTGCAATCTTGGAAAGGTTGTGTGGGAGTAATTCCACCGTGGGTTCGAATCCCATCCTCTCTGAATAAAACGGGTCTAGCAAAAGCTAACCCGTTTTTTATTTTATTTCACTGTATTTTAACGTCCATTTTGATTATTATCACCAGTTTGATTATTTTGTGGAAAGGCACACTGTGTTTACGTTTCGGCGGTCGGAAGTATTCTGATTCGCAAAAATCAAACTGGACGAAAACGGACTTTTTTTACCATTTTTCAACAGTTTGATTTTACACCTTAAATCCTTGTTATGCCTATATCTTACACACAGTTTGATTTTTATCGACAATTTGATTATTTCCGGCAAAGTCCGTTTTCCAATTTTACCCGTTTTGTCGTGATTTTTTATTGATACAAAACAGACACAAAGCTCGGAAGTAGTGTTCCAATTCCTCGCACTCAGAGTTATTCTGTGAGTATGGACAATGCTTATATAAATATTAATAAGATAGCAGAAGCTAAAGGGTTGAAAAGTAATCGCTCTCTGCGATTAGAAATTAACAAACCACTCAGCAAATACGTTTCACGTAAGGTTCAAGTCAATGGCGGAACATCATACGAAATTTTGTTTGCAAGTCTTGAGCCAGAACTTCAAGAAAAATTAAGAGAGTGCGAAACCAAATCCACTGCAATCGTTCCATTAAGTTATACTCCAACTAATTTCGTTTCCGAAAGTGCAAGGTTAACAGCCTTAGCGAGAACAGACATCGTTATAGCTTTATTAAAGTTTAGAACTAAATATTCCACCAAGAAGCAAGCAGATGCAGACTTTTTAGATTTATATAATTCAGGATTATATATGCCGAAAGTATTTAAGTTTATTGGCACAATCTCCATTGGGACTCTGCATCGGTGGGTCAGGGCTTATGAAAAATATGAAACATTTGAGTGCCTTACTCCGCAATACAAAGTTGCGAAGCAAGGTGAGTACAATTCAATCTTAAATCAGGAAATGAAAGATATTTTACTCAGTCTATTATGCCACCAAAATCAGTTTAATTTCGGTAAAGCTATTCGTTTAACTAAAGAAATTCTTAGAAAACGAGGCTATGAGCATTTACCTTGTGATTTATCTTTTAAACGTTTTGCCGAAAACTTCAAACAAAACAACTATGCAGAATGGGTTCTGAAACGTGAAGGCATGAAAGCATATCATGACAAGGTTGAACCATATATTGAGAGAGATATTTCTAAAATTGATGTCGGTGATGTGATTGTTGCTGACGGTCACGTTCTAAACTTCCATGTTATTAATCCATTTACTGGCAAGCCGACTAGAGCAACTCTAGTCGGCTTTTTAGATTGGAAATCCACAGCTCTTGTTGGCTACGAAATTATGATGACAGAAAATACGCAATGTGTTGCATCGGCTTTACGTAACTCAATTTTAAATCTCGGGTTAATCCCAAAAGTTGTGTATCAAGATAACGGAAAGGCTTTCAAATCAAGATTTTTTCAAAACGTAGACTTCGAAGAGGAGGGGTTTAACGGAGTGTATGCAAATCTAGGTATCCACTCCGTTTTTGCTAGACCGTATAATGCCAGAGCTAAAGTTATTGAACGCTTTTTCTTAGAATTCCAAGAAGAATTCGAAAAACTCATGCCTTCATATATTGGTACTTCAATCGAAGATAAGCCTGCGTGGAAGAAGCGCGGAGAAAAGTTACATCTTGAAATGCATCAAAAAACAGATGCGAATATTCCAACGATTCAAGAAGTGATTAAATATATTGATTGTTGGCTTGAGTTTCACAACAAAAAGCCGTGTCCTAATAATCGTTCAAAAAGTATTCAAGAGATGTTAAACAGTGTTTCAAAACAAAATATTAATCCGCTTATTTTGAACGATTTGATGATGAAAACTGAATGTAGAACAATCAACAAACATGGAATCACTTTCCTTGGAATGCATTACAGAAGTGAAGTTATTCTGGGGTTAAGAGAAAGAGTTTTTATACGTTACAGCCTATTTGATTTATCCAAAATACACGTTTATTCAGCAAAAGGTGAATTCTTGTGTATTGCGCATCGGGTTCAAAAGGTTCATCCGATGGCAAATGCTCTCGGAACCGTCAAGGATATGGAAGA
Organism: uncultured Candidatus Melainabacteria bacterium; assembly: GCA_947361615.1. Taxonomy (GTDB): domain Bacteria; phylum Cyanobacteriota; class Vampirovibrionia; order Gastranaerophilales; family Gastranaerophilaceae; genus Gastranaerophilus. The sequence continues at coordinate 70,718 of CANAJP010000002.1, forward strand.
ATTTAAGCAACAAATTACTAAACAAAGAAAACTCAAAAATCGATTGATTAAAGAAGTCAAGAAAACCTTTAGCAAGGATGAACTTCAGGTATTAGAGATAGAACAAGAACCGATTATTGAAGTAATTACTGAAAAGCCAAAGCGTGAAAGGAAGTTAAGTGTTCGTGAACAGCAGATGAACAGACCATTTTTTAATACTAATTACGAAAAGTACGAATGGTTAAAACAGCACGGCTGTACAAGTGCAGAAGATAGAATTTGGATTAGTAATTATATAAAGTCTGATGAATATATTAATTTATACGGAGAATAATCATGAAAAAAACATTTGTTAAAACTAAAAACGTCAAGAAATTTGTATCTTTGATGGATGAGTTACAAAAACTTCCGCCCAATATTCCAAGGTTAGCGCTTGTGTATGGCGAACACGGTTTAGGCAAAACCAAAACAATTATATGGTGGGCAACCAGAAACGATGCCGTTTATGTTAGGGCGAATAATGAAATGACACAAGCAGGGTTACTACGTGAGATTGTAGAAGAGCTTGGAGAGCGTTCTTTTTACATAGCCCAAGAAAATCTTAATCTGATAACAAAAATTTTGAAGCAAAACCCTAAAATAATTATAGTTGATGAGGTTGATTATTTAGTTGGGAATAAAAATGTTATTGAAGTTTTACGCGATATTCAGGATTTAACCGGGTCGCCGATAGTTCTATCTGGAATGGGAGCTATGGACAAAAAGATTGCAAGGTTTAAACACTTTGAGGACAGGATTTACAAAAAATTGAAGTTTGAATATTTTAATCAAGAAGATATTTCTGAAATCTTAGAACAATTAACTGACTTATCTTTTGACGACACAGCCATTCAATATTTAGCAAGCAGAACCAATCAGTTCAGACAGCTTGTTAAGGTAATTAATAAGATTGAAAAACTTGCAGAAACTAACCAATTTAATGTTATTGATGAATATATTTTGAAAGGAATAATTAATGAAAGACAAGTTATTACAACTCTGCCGGCGATTGAAAAAATCTACGCGTGATGAACTCTTAGAACTGTTGGATATTCAAGAAGATGTTCTAAACTTCGCTCTGCTTTATTTAATGAACGAGGGCAGAATTCAAGAAAGTAACGGTTATTATTTCTATATTGATAAACAACCTCACAAACTCCACGGGAAAAATAAAAACCTTGCTAATATGTGTCAGCATCACCCACCGGAAACTATTGATTTAATTATTAGATGTTTTTGTACTAATATTGCATCCCCAAAGGTTTCATGCTTAACTGGACTCAGCTCTAGTTGTATAAATAATTTCTACTACTTATTCAGGGAAACTCTCTATACCCGACAACAAAAAGAACTCTTTAATTTATATCACTTAAAACCCCAAAAATGCAGGTACAGAATATTCTTTAATAAACAAGCATACTTTTATATTTATAATAATAAACTATATGTCACCTCAAAACCATTTCTCGGAAGCAATGAACAATTATTTTCTAAACACGACATTCAAACTTTCAAAAAAATTTATTGCTACCTTGCACGCATTGAAAGCCATAATAAAAATGAATTTAACATACACCAAAATCTTGCGGAACTAATTTGGAAAAGGAACAAAATCTTTGATGAATTATACATTGATCTCAAAAACCTAGTAAATTTGTAACATTTCTTAATACCAATTGGGACAATTTTATTTCTTAAGGACGCATTAAATCTGGATTTTAGATTTGCTACTTTTTTACAAATTGCTCTTAATCGCTTTTCTTAAACAATTTTTCAATTTGTCACAAACAGGACAGCACAAAGATTTCCAATGTTTAACTAATAACATATTTAATTATAATCAAAAATGTAAAAGGTTAATTGATGGGAAAAAACCAAATATCTTTCCAACATACTTAGTTTGACTGATTTTATTTTATGCCCAGTTGACCTATTAAATCTCAAAGAAATTTTAGCTTGATTAATATAGCTCTGCTGTATTAACCGACAAAGGAATTTACATTTATGATGAATTGTGCTACGTGCCAGAAAAAAATCTTACTTAAATTTATAATGATGATTTATAATCTTACATCTATTGAAATTGCAAAAGAGATTCACGTTTCTGACAGTTTAGTGCGAAAACATATAGATGGTGTTAGGCAATGTAAACCTGTTGATGCATATATTATAAATAAATGCTTTGGCATTTCTCTTGGTGGTTCATTATGATGCTTGAAGCAAATACGAAATGGATTTCTGAAGAACTTGCCTGTCAACACTTGATGATTAAGCCTAAAACGTTAAAAGAACGTTGTAGAAATGGTGAATTCATTTATAGAATAGAGAAAAAAGGTAGACAAACCACCTATTCTATCAATATAAATTCTCTGCCTCAGAAATTTCAAGAAAACATTTCACAAGATAATTATTCTGACGCGCCCAATTGGGCTAAAGCCCAAGCGGATAAATATATCTGCATTATTAAAGCCGCACAAAACCTTAAAGGTCTTGAATTACAAAAATTTATTACAGAATGGAATATTGCAAACCCAGACTTAAAAACATCATATCCGGCTTTTATAAAAATGCGACGCAGATACCAGACCGAGGGGATATGCGGTCTCTTAGCCCGATATGGTCATACAAACTTACAATATGTAATATCAGAGAATTATTTTGAATATTTTAAAAATTTATATCTAATTGAAGGAGCGCCTTCATTACAGTCATGTTGGGAACTTACCTTAGGCTACGCGATGAAAAATGATGGCATCACCAAATCGGAATTTCCATCACCTATGTCATTCAGACGTAAGCTGCAACGAGAAATTCCTAAACAAAGTATTTATTTAGCGAGATTCGGCGAGGCTGCTTGGAATAGAAAATATGGCGGCTATATTGAGAGAGATTATTCTAACATCACCTGTTGTAGTGTATGGGTATCCGACCATGCACAAATCGACATTGCCTGTCTTTCCCCAGACGGCAATGTCGTTTTTCCTTGGGTAACCGCATGGAGAGATTATAAGTCCGGCAAATGGCTCGGTTGGATTCTTCAATGCGCGCACCCAAATTCTGACCATATTTTTCAAAGTTTTTACTACGCGGCGACAACTTACGGTCTCCCCAAAGATGTAATTATAGATAACGGAAAAGATTATCGTTGCAAAGATTTTGCAGGTGGCAGAAAAACAATAAAAATTGATACAAACCAGACAAGAACAACAAGTATGCTTTCTGAATTAAATATCGATGTACACTTCGCATTGCCATACAATGCACAGACAAAACCCATTGAACGTGATTTTTTAAAGATTAAGGAACTACTATCCAAACACTGTATAGGTTACCGAGGAGGCAATGTCGTAGAACGTCCCGAGAAACTCGCAGAAGAAATCAAAAAAGGTAAGCTGATGTCTTTTGAAGATTTCAATAATCTATTTAACGATTTCATAATTAATGTTTTAAATAAACGTCCATCACAGGGTAAAAACCTTAAAGGTCTGTCACCTGATGAACTTTTTAATCAAGAGTTTAAAGAAAAAATCACGACATCAAATGATGCTTTAAAATTATTCTGTATGCGCACATCTAAAATATTCACAATTGGTAGAAACGGGATCAAGGATTCTGAGTTAGGAATTACTTACTGGGCAGACTGGATGATTGCGCAAACTGGATTAAAAGTTTATCTTCGCCGTGACATTCAAAACTACAAAGAAGCATGGGCATTCAAAGCTAGCAATGACGAATTTGTGGGCAAAATTAGCGCCGTGAGAGCGGTAGCCGCACTTCATGCAGATAAAATTTCAAAAGAAGAATTCAAAGAAGCTATGTCCATAAAAAAACGCAACTTGAAAGTTGCAAAAACATTCATTAAACAATCGCAAGAAATTTCGCTTGAAGAACAATGCGAAAACTATAAAACTGCTTTTGCTTGCGTTGAAAAGCAGGCGCGACCAAGAATTTCCAAACTTGCTAATACTAATATGGATAAAGCAATACGAAAAAATAAAGACATGGAAGCTCGTGGTAAAAATGATTTATCAATGTTTATTAAAGAAAACGTTATTGATGATGAACCATTATATTTATTTGCTACAGACAAAATTCTTGAAGACGAGCTAAAAGGAGTTGCGTATGGATATTAGGACTCAATTACGCGAACTCATGGAAAAGAATAATTATAGTATGGCTTATATAGCAACTGCTACTGGAATTGCAAAATCCACAATCAGCATGTGGCTTAACGAAAACTATAACGGTAAAAATGATAAAATTACAGATGTTATTAACAATTTTATTCAACGCGAAAAAGAACGCACCTTTGATGAAGATTTACCAATTGTTGATATTTCAATCATAAAATATATTTCAGAAATAGGCAGACTTTGTCATACAAAAGGAAAAATCGGTGTTTGTGTCGGGGTTGCAGGCTTAGGGAAAACAGTTGCGGTTAAAGAATATGCCAAAACAGCTCTTGATGCAATATTAATCGAAAGTGATTCCGGCTACACAGCCAAATCGTTACTCAAAGAAATACACAGAAGACTTGGACTTTCTGGCAAAGGTTCCGTTTACGATCTAATGTCAGAAGTCGTCAACAAGTTAAACCAATCCGGCAGACTTTTAATTATAGATGAAGCGGAGAACTTACCATACCGAGCCTTGGAAATTACCCGCAGGATCCACGATAAAACAGGAGTTGGTGTACTTTTAGTTGGTAGAAATATCTTATATGAAAACCTGAGAGGTTTCAACAATCAGTACGATCAACTATATTCAAGAGTCAAATATTACAAACAACTCGATAGATTATTTTTACAAGATGTTATTAGAATTCTTGATGCCGCAGGACAAAATCCTAGACTTGCAGACACGTATCTGCAATATTCCGGCGGGAACACAAGGAAACTAGAACATCTAATTAGCCACAGCAACAGTATTGCCCAATTTAACGGAAAAACTGAGGTCGATGTTGCGGTTATTAAGAAAACTTCCAAATTATTAATGGGATAAAATGGCAACAAAGTTTCAAATAAAAAAAATACATACGTTAAAAAACATCTTAGGCTTAAATGAAGATATATATAGAGAGATTTTAAATTCTTTTAACGCGCAGTCATCAAAAGAATTAAATTTCAATGCTGCAAATCGTCTGCTTAACCAATTAGAAAATAAAGCTGTTTCACTTAATCGTTGGGAAAAGCAATCTAAAAAATATGAAAGTCTAAAACGTCCACAACACATGGCGACAGCATCCCAAATGCGTATGTTAGAAAGTTTATGGCGCGAGCTTTGCTATATTGATTCTGATAAATTCGCTAAAACTTCACTCAGAAAAATCTTAAAGATGAAGTTACAAATTGATGACATAATGTTCCTGACTAAAAAACAAGCCAATAAAGCCATAAATTTAGTATTAGGGATGAAAGAAAATTTAAAAGATGCGGCCACATCGTTATGATAGAAGAAAAACAAGGAGAAACTACAATGGAAACAATCACGGAAAACAAACCAAATCGAATTGGAAATCAATTTTTTGGAGACATAAAGGATCCCAATGAACCTTTAGACTGCAACTGTATAATCAACGGGTTAATCAAAAATCAGATTATTGAACTTGAAGAAAAATTAAAAAATAATGCATATAAACTTTTTAGACTTGCTAGTAGTTCTGAAAAAAATGCATCTAATATTACATCGGCAATGGTTACTCTTGATGATAGCAAAGTGCTTGACGGACAAATTGATATTCTTAAAAAACTGCAAGCTGATTTACAAACAGCACTTCAGCCAACAATAGCAGCCTAGCACAGGTCGAAACGGTCGGCTAACAGTGCAAGCTGACCGTCTTAGAGTAGACTCTAACTGATGATGACCAAGCTAAAAGAAGAGGAATTTATGCAGTACAAACCTTGGATGGATTATATAAAACCAGAAGATATGCCCAATGATGACCTGAAATTCATTGCAGAAAATGCCGGCATTAAATCAGCAATCGCATTAGTTTTTTGTACTCCGGGATTAACAGTTAATATCCCCAAAAATCCTTTCAAAGAGGTTAAAGAACGTTACATTATTGACCAATATGACGGGACTAAATATACCATCAACAGACTTGCTGTGGAATGCAACTTATCCCAAAGATATATTTATAAAATTTTAAAACGAAATCTCGAAAAGAAAAAAAAGAAAATTGATCCATAACCAATCCACACAACTTACCATCATACTCTCCACGTCAATGTTATTCATTGACGTTTTTTTTGTTTTATGTAAAAATTGTACAATGAGACATTTGGGCAGATTAAAATATATAGTTGATACTCTACATAACACAATACAAAAATCGACCCTTTATGGCTTTAAACAATTTATACAGTTAAATGACCAACATGTTGGTTGGACAATAATTAGTGATTATTGTATTGACGCTATGGACAAGCCTAATAATTGTCTGACATTTTCAATCACTCCCATGTCCCCGAGCTTGTATCATACTATCAATTGGGCTATTGAACAGGATATTCCTAAAGATTTGAAGAAAACAAAAGACATCCCAGACAAAACAATTAAATTCCTTAGATACAATTGTTTTTTCTATAATTTTAACTTTCTCATTGACGATTTTAGATATATAATATCACCATCAGGTGACACAAAAGACACACAAAGAATACTATTAAATGACGTAAAAAGAATAATAAACCAATATAAATATGATGATAATTTTGCAAAAACTTATAAATTTTTTCTACAAGAACTTGAACGACCCAATTTTAACATAGCACTTTTCAACAGAATTTATATCGCTTGTGTTATTTGCTCATATCTACATATTCAAATACTAAAATATGCAAAAAAGGCTACTACGGTGTCATGGTTATCTGATAGAGGAAAAATTGCAGATGCATACAATCACTTTGCGATGTGTTTATACCAGACATTTTATGACAATTTACGATTGAAATATAAAATAACAAATGCTGAAAAAAGTGTAATATTTGGAGCACAAGACGCAAATAAAAAACTATTTTACGATAACTGTATAAAAATTCCTGATTACCTTGCAGGTACATTAGCATCTTATGACATGGAGAAAAATGACATTGAAAAAGAAAAGCACAGAAAAATAATTGACGAAGTTTTTGCGAATAATAATAAAATTACGACATTCAAGTTATCATTCAAAGATGGAATAAAATGTTCTAAAATAATATTTTCTAAGCCCGATTGTTAACTTTCAATCGGGCTTATGAAATCCATATTAATATTATATTTTTTACCTTTTACGTCTACGCAAGTCGCGAATTGAACATCTTTGTCGGCATAACTATTATCCCAAGTAAAAAGAATTAAGCCTAATTCATTAGTTTCGTTGTTAATAATCTTGGTCCCAAACAATGTGTAGTCTTGATTTTTAAATGTCATAATTTTTACCTCCGTTTGTTATTTTCTACATTTACATTAATCACTCTCAATGCTATGGATATCAAGCCATTACAAGTATTTTGTATCATTCGGACACATAAATTGGGGTTTAATACCCCAATTCAGTCAAAACTTTGTCCATATCTGATTCGCTTGGACTATCATCAAGCCAACAATAAGCATTACTATCACTAAAGAATTCTGAATGTTCAATAAATTTTAACTTTTCTAAAACATTTAAAACCTCTTCAACATTTGTTAAAATTTCATAACTTAAGGCTGATACTTTTAAATTTTTCTTTGCCATAATATGACCTCCTTTATTTGTCTACATACATATTAATCACTCTCAATGCTGTGGATATCAAGTTATCGCAAGTATTTCGTATCATTCGGACACATTAAAGGGGCTTTCGCCCCTTCACTATAAATATTTATGCGCAATTACCTTAAGCTCTGCTCCCATATCTACTAATTTCAGTACAGCTTGTTCATAATTTTCTGAGTCACTTAAATCAACACTAAATATTTTTCTAATTTTGGATGATTTATTGTTTTCTTTCGAATCCCATAAAAGTGTACCTATTTCACTTTCAACTTCAACTTTATGTTCTAGCAACTTTTCAAACTTCGTTTTATCATTATTTATTAGAATTTCAGATGCTACAAAATTCTTCTCTGTATTGATTGTTTGTAAAATTTGGACACCTGACTTATTAATTGCTACATATTGATAATGTCTCGGCAAGGCTTCCTTTATTTGCATATCCGGATGTTCACTTTGGTCACAGATATCAATATATTTTTCCCATAGTGTTTTTTGAAGTAATTTAGATGGGGTGTTTTCATTGACTTTTCTTTCGCTTTTAATTTTGAATGGTGGTTTTAAAAGGCATTCAAAGTCCATTTTATCGTCATTCAAGACAGCTTTAAAGATAAAAATTTTAAGTTTACCCTTGGAATGTTCATTAATAAGTCGCATAAATTTCGTAATATTTTCTTTCGGATTTGTTATTACCCAAACAAAATATGGTGTTTTAGTTTGTTTTTGTACAATATCATCGCTGACCACATTAAGAAAAGTTTCAATATTCTGTGTTAGTTCAGCAATAGTAACTACGACTTTACCTTTTGAGTTTTGATACTCTGCAATTGTGTTTGTAATGATTTCAGGTGTATTATCTGCTAAATACTCTGAAAAATTTTGTTTGCTCTTAAAAGCCTGTTCTGGTGTAATTGTCGTCATAATGACCTCCTTTATTATTTGTACACAGGCATTCATCACTCTTATCGTAAATTAATACAAGTCATTACGACTTATTTTGTATCATTCAGACACATTAATTTCTGCAAAAGCGGTGCATAGCACCGCTTTTTTATTCTTTTAATTTTTTAATTTCCTCCGTAAGATAAATATTATATGCTTCTAGCGTTGAAACACCTATATTAAAACATTCATCATCTAATTGGTTTGGTGTTTCCTTTATTTTATTTTTCAGTTTATGCAAACTATTAATTAGTGGTTCGTGAACTTTTGCAATATTTTCATAAAGCCTAGTAACAGATGCGGGGACTTTCTTTTGTAAAAGTTTCAAAACAAAAGGATGAATAACAGACCAGATAGCGCTTAAATCTTTCCAATTGCTAAGCAGAGATAAAAAATTCATAATAATTTCCTTTCTTAATAAACTTGTATTTATTATTTTCAATCTTGGAGCGATACCAAGATATTTTTTGCCTTAAATAATTTCCAACACTGTTCTGCGATAAATTGGGCAGATAATGAATATATGCTATATCCGACTTGCCCTTACGCTTTTGTCGTGGACATTTTTGGTCAAATTCATAGTGAGTAAACACCGATTTTCCAGAAACAACAATCCCATATTTAAAACTCAAATAAGCTGCCAAACAACATAGTGACTCAAGCTGCTTTTGCGACAATGGATATTTTGTTTGTTTTTTAGATAAATCAAACCCTGCCATGCCACAAACAGATAAACCTATACATCCTGTGTTACCACCGCCACAATGTTGAGCGTAATTACCATCCTGACAATTCAGATTATCTTCAGGTTTATGAATTCCTGCATAAATTCGCCCGAATTTATCGACACAATAATGATAAGCATTCAAATCCGTTGCACAGGGTGAATTTGAACCTCCTGTCCAATGTAAACAAATTTTATTTAATGATGCCATTCTATTCCTTTCTGCTTTTTTCTAACAATCTTAATTCCTCGCGAAGTTTCTGAACTTCTTTAAGTCTAAAATCAAGCCAAGTTTCGCCAGTACTTTCGTCTTTAACTGCGGGTTCTCTTATTGCACGTAAACACTTTGTATCAAGTACACATAACTCCTGTTTAATTCCCAAAATCCTTGTATTTTGCTCCTGCTGAGCCTGTAACTGCTTATAAGTTGCAGCCTCACGCAAATCAACAATACCTGATGAAGTGATGTCGTATTCTTTTCCCAATGTACAACAGCAAAAAACTTGCCAAATTTCTTCACTCACAGTACATAAAGGTTCTTTTATAGCATAACCATATGCTTGTTTATTAAAATCAAAATAAATCATATAATTTCCCTTTAATTCTTTTTCAATGGATAAAAAATCAGGGCTACAGAATGAATATGACCAGTATTTTGAAGAAATGCCTGATACATTTTATAAGTTTGCCCCTTATAAATACGTTGAAAGCCGCTAGATTGATTTGCAACCCGCACGGTACCATTTGGCAGATCCCAAGAACATTGCGCTTTATTATGATAAATTTCTTGACCATCAACACTCGTTACTACATCAATGCAACTTGTTCCCCCGGCGCCCTGATTATTAGCAGAAGCGATCAATATTGATGCAGAATACAGCCATCCGTCTTCAACAGCAACATATTCGGTATTAAATGCCCTAACCAAGCCAGTACTTAAATCTGGCTCGTCACGATTAACTTCGGCATACTTAACCTGTTCTATACCATTTTTATTATAAAATTTAGGGAACAAACTAGCGCTCAAAAGTATCTCCTTCAAGTTGCTTTAACTGTTCCCGTAAAAGAAGAGCTTGCAACTCGTATGTTTCTAAATAAGAAATCTCATTTGCACGTAATGCACGAATGCTTTTCATATCTAAATCTGCTAATTCCGTTTTAATTGAAGCAATTTTTTGTACCTTTAATTCTAAATCTGTACGCTCAGGGATTTTTAAAATTTTAAACCTTTGGATGGAATTAATACCCTCAATCTCTGCGATATAACAATCCGCACGATTATTACACCACTCCGCCGCTTTAACAGGATAATCAACTTCAAAAATTTGACCGATATAAAAATTTTCTGACATATTTTCTCTCTTATTTTCCAATAGCAAACCAGTAATTCGTTACATTTGCACGATCCTCGTGTTTTCCACCATGAATAGCATTCGCGACATAAAAATTACTTACAGTTACACTAGAAACTGGCGAACCTATACAATATTCACCTGAAATAGCACTCGCAAGCACAATCGGAACCACAGAATATTTCTTAGGGAAAGTATGTGTATTAAAACCTACAGCCTTTCCCCATTGTAATAACAGTATACGTGTTGTTTTTGAACTGTTTGAGAATAATTCAAAATAACTATCACCAGTTGTAACTGAAATATTGTAATATAGCCCATTAGCTGTTGCCGTAGATATCGCCGATTTTACGAATGCCGTTGTAGCTATTTTGGTCGAATTATCTCCCGTTGGGGGGGTAGGTGCCGCAGTGATGACATTACCATTTTTATCAACTGTTGCTTCAAGCATAGCCGTAACATTGGTTCCATCAGGCTTGTTAAGTCTAGCAATCATTTGAGAACCCACTGCTCCTGATGTGGAAACGAAACTACGAAAATCACTGCGTATTGTATTATTAGCATTTAATGTTCGAAAACTACGAATACGAACACTTTCAGGAACGCTTCCATTACCAGTAAAACCTGTATCTTTTAGCATGTGATGAACTTGTCCATCTGCTAAAGTCGAAGATACAAATAGAGAATTTAAAAATGTCTTTATACCACTTATAGTTTCATTCCCAACTAAATGCATAAATTTTTTATCAATGATACCATTTTCATTGTACAAATAAGCGGTTCGGGGGGGGGGCCGGGGGGGGGGGGGGGGGGGGGTGGGGGGGGGGGGGGGGGGGGGGGGGGGGGGGG
>CANAJP010000003.1 GCA_947361615.1 uncultured Candidatus Melainabacteria bacterium
TGTTTACAATTCGTTTTTTCATATATTTTTCCATCCTTTCTTTTATATTTATTATTATGTATTATTTTTTATATTTAGTCAAGTATACAGCTAAAAAGGGCTCGTATTAACGAGCCTTTTTTAGCATTTCCATATAATCTGCTGTTTTAAGTGTTTGAGCAGTTACTTCATCTTTCTCTTGAGGTTTGGCAACATCTTTCTTCACGTTATATGATTCGATAGAACGTTTACCGGTTAATCTTGTCATAAAGTTATAATATTTCTTCGTGAAGCCTGTTGCTTCATTCTTTTGTTTTTCCATTGAAAGAAGTTCATCACGGGTATGAGGTTTTACCGCAACGCCGACAGATTTTCTTGTCAGCCATTCGCCCATTGTCGTATTCGTCAATGAAATCCAGCTCATTCCAAACAATGATGCGTTATACTGATTTCTAAACGTAGAGTTAAAGAGGTCAATCAGCAATGTTTGGTAGAATAGACGTGAACCCTCTTGAACGAAACGTTCTTTAAACTTGGTATCTGCACCTTCTTTATCTTCGCCGTTTGATTTCAACATAACCATGTTATAGTTATCTGTCATCAAGAACCAGATTGTCGCAGCTGTTGCAGCGGTTTTTGCGAGGTTCGACAACTCGGCGTTAGAAACATTCGACATACTGTCAGAGTTAAAACCTTTAAGGATATTATCGCTTACGAAATCTCTGAATTTAGCAGGTGGGAGCTTTTTATCAAGCGCTTTTTGTGCAATTTTATCAATACTCATTGCAAGTGACTTAATATCTTCAGGAAGTTTTTCCTGTTTTGCTTTACGCGGTTGCAATGCTCCAATAAATTTCTGAGTCAAACGGTAAGGCATCGTTATAATATTTTTTGCGAACTTAAATGGCGCGATTACAAAGTTAACAAGCGGTTTAATCTTTTTATCTTTTTCGCCGAGGTGAATAAGGTTATCGTCTTTACCGAGAGCCTTTTTGCCTGCTTTTTCATATTGTGTAGCAAGTTCGCTAAAACCATTTTCTTTCAATACATTTACTATTTTATCGAATTTATCTTTGGAAATCGTATAGTCCTTATTAACAGTCAAATTTTTATAAATATCATCATAATTTTTAGATATATCATTAAAGAATTTATCTATTTTAGGCACACGGCGGAATTCTTTTAGCAATAATCCTGCACCGATTATACCAAGTGAAGCTTTTACAACCGTGTCAAAAGAAAGCAAAGGTTTTTGCTGTTTTTCTTTTTCTGTTTTAACGTCATTTGCCTTGAACGCTATTTTTTTAGGTTCAGCTTGAACTTTATTTTCAACACCATCTTTTTTGGCATTTTTAGCATTAATAGCTTTAGCCTGTTCAGGAGTTAGGCGAGTAATGTGTTTGCCGTTGCTCAAACGTGAAAACATTTCTGTAACCAATACGGTTGAACCGGTCATCAACATAATACCGAGTTGTGAATTATTAATATATTTTTGAAGCGCACCGAGCGTTATCAATGTGAGATAACCACTTGTTAAAATACGGCTGGTTTCCTGTTTGAAACGTTGTTTACGTTCTTTTTCCGCCTGTTCTTTGTTATCATCCATCATACGTGAAAGGTTATACGCGTCGTTTGCGAGGAAAATTGCAGGCGGCAAACCTGTAACTAAACGGTTTAACGCACGTTCGTGTTTTGTATCGTAGTTCCCTGTCTTAGGGTCAAACATTTTTGTGCTGCGTTCAAAAAGGATTTTTCTAATTTCTTCCTGGGTTTTACCCTCTGTCTGTAATTTTTGTTTAAGTTCAGCGAGTCCGCGGAAAGAGTTAACTTTAGCATCCTCTTTTGAACGTCTGCGCATCCCCTTGAATAAAGGTGTATCTAAAACCTCTTTAGACCATTTTTCAAGCGGTTTAAATTTACCCAGAAGTTCAACGGTACCGTTAAGCATGTCCTGTGGAAGCTGTACAAACGGATATGTCGCACCGTCCCAGATTAAACGCAGAATTGATTTTTTATGAAAAGTAATATTGCCATCCTGCGCGACCTGCATATATTTTTTTGCAGAATCTGACTTTGAAAGGCTCTCATAAAGTTTTCGCGGCATATCACCCAGCGGCGAATTCTTATAGAAATCGAAAATTTCCTCTGCTTTTACTGGCTTAATCTTATCAACTTTTACGGATAAAAGAGAGACCCCAAATGATAAATCTTGTGAATTTATTTTTGAAGGTCCCTCTGTGTTTATGTTATTAAAATTATTATTAGTTGAAGAAAACTGTCCCTTGTGTCGCTGTTCCCCTGTTAGCGGCATTCGTTGTTTCTGTTTCGGTTGTAAATTAATACTACTTACTAACACTTGTCAAAATCCTATTTCTACTATTCTCTCAAAAAGTAAAATCAGTAACAAGATTTTTTTGCTAGTATATTAAATAATCTTTACAAATTATTCAGCCACAGAGGACTCTTTATTTGCCGCGTCAAGTTGTTCTTTTACTTCTTTAGCGTTTTTAAGGAAGTTGCGGAATTTTTGCTGTTTTTCAGTATCAATTTTCTCTTCAATTTTCTGTTTAACAGCTTCTTTTGCCTCCTGTTTTTTAGCTTCAGCGGCTTCTTTTGCCTGTTGTTTCAATTCTTCCTTTTTTGCTTCAACAGCTTTTTTAGCTTCTTTTTTTGCATTTTCTTTTGCCTGTTCAAGGCTTTTAGCGTCTAGAACATAATTTGCACCATCTTTTCCGACAGGAAGAGTATTAACAAATTCGTTTGCTTTTTCAACGTCAGATGCCAGAGCCAGCCATTTGAAAGATTTTACAAGTGTAAGCGGTTTAGCTAAATCTCCGCGTACAACAAGCTGAAACTTAGTCGCATTAAAATCAATATATCCATTTTCAAAAGCCGGTATTGAATTCATTTCCTCTTCTGACACAGCTTCACAGAACAGTGAAAATGCTTTTGCTGTTAATATATTCATGCCGCCGGCCTGATTCATCAAGTTTATCGGGTTAATTGCGTTCAAAGGTCCGAGAAGATTTGCGATAGTAGATGTTAATCTTGCGCGAACTTTCATATCAACAGAATTTCCAAGCAAATCCATATCGCCAAATATTTTCAAACTTAGCGCGTCACCAATAGAAGTAATCGGATCAAGTTTTGCAATTCCTTTATCGAATGTCAGATGTCCCTGAAGTGTATCAAAGTGGGTTGTATCAATCTTCGTTAATGAATCAAGAACGCCTCCAAGAGTAGTTTGGAAAAATTCAGATTCACGAATATTCTCAGCAATAATCAGGTTTTCAAGTTTACCGAAAGGCCCGAACTGACCATCCTTAACCTTGAAATTTACTTCACCTTTCAACGTTTTCATCTGTTCTTCATAAGTTACGCCACGAAGCGAAATATCAGTATCAAATTCTGCGGTACCGTAAAGCATGTTATCCATAGCCGCCGCTTGTAACAGAGCTTTTTGAACATCCAAATTATTACCGCTCACTTTAATCTGCATTAACGTTGAAAGCAAGTTCATAGAAATATCACCACGAACAGCGCCATCAAAAACGCGTGTACGTAAGTTATTTAACACCAGAATATTTCTGTTAAGTGCGATATCCGTATCGGTTTGTCCTGTGACGATTGCGCCGCTTTTAAGAGTTCTGCCACTGAAATGTCCGTTTCTAATCGCAACAGGAATATCCGCAGGCGCAGAGTTCGAAGCAGTTGCAGGAGAAGCCGGCACAAATTTCATAGCCGCCTCACTCACTTCCATCAACTTATCAGCATCAACAAGATTTGATCTAACGTCCATGCCTGTAATATTCAAAACAGGAGCCGGAACAAGGCTGACATTTGTATCAATTGCAAAATCGGACCCGTTTACAAGTAAATTTCTTACTCTTGCCGCAAGTTCTTTGCCTTTAAATCCGAGGGAAGCATTTTCCATCGTCATCATCAAATCAGGTATAGTAAGGTTTTTAACTGTATATTCACCTCTAAAACGCGGTGAAGCAATATCGCCGAATACAAATAAATGCCCTTTTATATCCATCATTGAATTTTTAAACGCCTGAATAGATACGCGCAAAGTTTCCGGCATGGTAATTTTTAATAAATTAATATTACTACCAACGATAGTACCGTCAACGCCTAAAACTTCTTTATAAACAGGTTTTTCATTCCCTTTATCATCAACTACGATATTTTTTGTAAAAACACCTGTATCTTTTATCTTAATTCTGTCACCTTTAAAGTCGATAGTTGAGCGCAATGCAGTCATTTTATCTCTCAATAAATCAATATTTACAGGTGTAAAGTAATTGTCTTTATCAGTCAAAATTTCAGCATTAAGCGTTTGCTTTTTACCGTTGCCGTTAACCGCAAACTTCACAGACGGCTGGCCTTTCATATTGAAAAACGGTGCAAATTCTTTTCCTATAAGACTAATCAAATCTGATGCCAGAACTCTGCCGTCAGCGGAGATGTCAATATTTGAAAGTTTCAAATAATTTGTAATTTCTCCGCGGAAAAGAATATTTGAGTTATTATTCAATACTAAAGAATTTTCAGGAATAACAACATTTTTCTCTGCGACATTCATCTGGAATTTCGGGAGTGCAATATTTGACCTTGTGGCTGGAAGTAAAATCTTCAAGTCAGTATTTTCAACGGCCCCGACTAAATCCTTTTTATCACAAGAAAAATCAGCACTAAGCTTATTATTCATAACAACAAATGTTCTTGCGCGGTCTGCAAGGTTAAGGTTAACTAAATCAAAGCCGAGTTTTGCAACAGCATTATTAAGTTTGCCTTTAATATCAAGGTTCAACGCGCAATCGCCTGAGGCAAAATTAAACGCGCGTTTCACATCGTCAGGAGCAAACGCGTTAAATAAAACAGGTAGAGAAATTCTTTCTGTCTTGATATTAATATCAGCGACAGATTTTTCATCAATTTTACCATCTGCAAGAATTTTAGCACCGGCAAGATTTAATGATGTATCCTTAATTTCCATAACATTATTATCAAGAAGCACTAATGCCTTAAGGTCCGAAATAACATTTCCGACGCCCTTGATTGTCAATGCGCCATCTTTAATGTCAATTTCACCATTTGAAACGAGTTTTTTGAAATTTGTTTTAATATGAGTGTCAGCTTTGACAAAACCGGCCATATTAACTTTATTCAAATCATTTTGAATATGGAGAGAATCAAGCAAAGCTTTTGTCAATATAACGATATCATTAAAATAAATCTCGTTTGTTTTAATGTTCATATCGAATTTAGGGTGTCTGCTGTAGTTAAGTCTACCCGATAACGCTATATTCTGTTCTTTCAAAAGTTTCAAATTTGTATCAATATCAGCCCGGAAGCCGCGTGTTTTTAAATGAAAATAACTTTCCGGCAATTGAAGCTGAGATAATTTCAAGGTTACACCATCAATGTTAACATGCCCGAAAGAAACTAAATTTTTCGCGCGTTCACGCAAACGAATTTTAACATCGACGTTAGATTTCAAATCATAATTTCTATACATAGAAACAGGATTGATAAACGGAATTTCAACACGCTGCGCCTCGTCGTCTTCCTCATCAAGTTCAACTGCAGGCGGAATAAATGTGTTTATATCCAGATTCGCCGTAATATTTTTGTCTTCATCAGAGAAAAATTCGGCATAAGTTTTAAATTTAAAAATTTTACCGTTAAGGTATGCAAGTTTTAATTCATCACCTTTCAATGTCAGATAGTGTTTAGACTTCAAGTCATTAATCAAAACTTTATAGTCTGTTAATTTAACGCAAGGAACTTTAATTCTAATCCATGCCGGATTAAACGCAGTGGCCTCGGTTTCAGCCGTTTGTTCAGCCTCTTCTAAAACGACTTCTTGAGCGTTTAGAATATCATCAATAACCTGAACAACCTTAAATGCTTTATCATCAACGATTTCAACATTGACAAAAGGAGAATAGACTTCTGCGCAGGAAACTTTTACAGTCAAAAGCAAAAGGCTTGGAAGTGCAATTCTTCCTTTTACTCCGTCTGCGCTGAATAAAACAGAACCGTCTGGAAGTTTTACGGAAATATCGTCAGCTTTAACACCAACGCCCAAAAGCGGAGTAGTAATTATTTTTGCGTTTTCAAAATTAATATCAAGTTTAGCCTGTTCTTTTGCAATCTTTTGAATTTCAGGTTTAAATTGGTTCAAATCAAACTTCGGCAATAAAAATAAAAACGCCAGATAAAGGCCTATTAATAATACGCCCACAGTAATCCCTGCTATCTTAAAAAATAATTTCATCCCTAATACTCCTTAAATCACAACAATTATAGTTCAAAAACAATTTATTAAAAATACATATTAACAAAAGTTAATAATAAGCCTCAAAAAAACAATTTCCATATACCTCAACATTTTATAAATATTATAGGGGATAATTTCAAAAGGGTTAAAGGAGAAAATTATGGCTGGACTAAAAAAAGCTATGTCATTGGGCTTAAAACTAGGAAAAAATATTATGAAAAAATCTAAAGGCATAAAAAATTTTCAAAAGATTGAATTATACAAATTTTTTAGAGCCGGGAATTCCAAAGCATACTTATCAGATATAAAAGAAAATATAGGATTATTTGAACTCACCTGTGCATCAGGGCTTGCAGGCTATGGAGTCGCTAGATCTGTAATCGCCGACCAGAACGGAGATAAAGATAAACATATTGACTACTTTAATAAAAGTTTTAGCTCATTTGGTTTAGGCATGATAGGCCTGCTGACAGCCGGCCCAATAGGTGCTATTATCGGAAGTATCGCAGGTTATGCCGCAAACATAGATTTTCATGTCGATGAATCAAATAAAAAAGTAGCAATAAAGGCTTAAATCATCCAATTATTTTATTATTATCATCAACAATAACGATATTTGGTTTATAATTTTGAATTTCTTGTTCGTTCAAAATCGCGTAGGTTACAATAATAACCTTATCACCCTTTTGAACTTTTCTGGCTGCCGCGCCATTCAAACAAATAACACCGCTTCCGGCTTCGCCTTTAATAATATACGTTTGAAAACGTTCGCCATTATTAATATCTAATATTTCAACTTTTTGCCATTCACGCATCTTAGCTGCGTTCATCAAATCTTCATCAATAGTAATTGAGCCGACATAATTTAAGTTTGCGTCTGTTACGGTGGCTCTGTGTATTTTTGATTCTAAAAATTCTCTCAACATATATTCCCTCACTTGCCTAAATACTATATCAAACAAGTTGACATGTCAAAATTACTCTGTTATAAAAGTTATAAGGGATATTATAATTATAAGGGAGAGTGTAATGAATAAAAATCATATATATACTGCTGTTTTAGCTGTAATAATACTGCTATCATTATTCGGCATTTACAAACTAATCAAATCCAAGCAGGGCAGTCAGAAAGGCAGACCTGCGCCACAGGTAATTATTGAGCCGGTAGGAGAAGAAGAAATTATATGGACTTATGAAGCCCCGGGTCGCGTGGTTTCAAAATATCAGGTCAAAGTCCTTGCAAGAATTTCAGGCTACTTAACACAAAGTTACTTTAAAGAGGGCGATTATGTTAAAGCCGGACAAAATCTTTTCAAAATTGAACCGGATGAATTTAGTAATGCTGCACAGGTTGCACAGGCTAACGTTAAAAATATTCAAGCACAACTTACATACGCGGAAAAACAGCTAAAACGTGCACAGGAACTCGTTAAAAATGACTATATTTCAAAAGCGCAACACGATGAAATGGTTGCCAAAAGAGATTCGCTCGTTGCACAATTGGCCTCTGCCAAAGCTGCCAATTCAGATTCAAACAGAATTCTTGGCTACACAGATGTTAAAGCACCAGTTGACGGCAGAGTAGGGCTTATCACCGTAACATTAGGGAACTATGTGTCTCCAACATCAGGCGCACTCACGACTATCAACAGTATGGATCCTATTTATGTAACATTCCCTATGGATACAGCTGATTTTGCAACATTAATGCACACAGATAAAGACAACAACAGCCCGCGCAAAGTAGAACTTTACTTCTCAGGCGGAACAAAATATGAGCTTGACGGCACACAGGATTTTCACGACAACAAAGTCGACGAAACAACGGGTACGGTTACCATGCGTGCAACATTCGCAAACCCTAAAAACATCCTGCTTCACGGTGAATTTGTTAACATAAAATTATTCTCAAACAATAAAATCAAGGCACCTATTGTTCCACAGGTTGCTATTCAGGAAAATCAGGCGGGTAAATACGTTTACACTGTTGACGACAACAATATAGCAAACCTTACCTATATTAAAACAGGTATTCAATCAGGCGACAACTGGATTATTACTGATGGTGTAAAAGTTGGCGACAGAATTGTTGTCGACGGCCTGCAAAAAGTTGTTCCGGGTTCCGCGGTTCAAGAAATCACGCCGGAAGAAAAAGCAAAAATGGTTGCTATTGAAGAACAAAAAGCCGACAAGAAGAAGAAAAAAGGAAATAAATAATGGCAGAAAATAAAGGAAATTTATTTATACAACGCCCGAAACTGGCAATAGTGATTTCGCTTGTAATCATACTTGCGGGTTTATTGATGGTAAATGTTCTGCCGTTAGAAGAATATCCGTCAATCACACCGCCTCAGGTTGTAGTAACTGCGACTTACGCAGGCGCAAGTTCTGACGTAATCGAATCAACAATCGCCGCTCCGGTTGAAGCACAACTTAACGGGGTTGAAGATATGATTTACATGTCATCAACTTCTCAAAACGGACAATATAAATTAACTCTATTCTTTAACGTAGGTTCTGACCCTGATATGGCCGTTGTAAACGTACAAAACCAGTTACAACTTGTAACACCACGTTTGCCGGAAGAGGTTAAACGATACGGGTTATCTGTAAAAAAATCCACCGGCGGCCCGGGGTTTATGATGATTTCCGTAAATTCGCCGACAGGAACTTACGATAACCTTTATATCGCAAACTACGCTTCTATATATTTGAAAGATGAACTTGCCCGTATTAAAGGTGTAGGTGATATTTCTGTATTCGGCTCATCAAGTTACGCAATGAGAATATGGCTTGACGCAACGAAAATGGCGAACCTTGGAATATCGGTAGAAGAAGTTTCAAAGGCAATTCAATCGCAAAACACCCAGGCTCCAGCCGGTGACCTTGGTGTCGAACCAATGGTAAATAAACAGATGATTAAATTAACACTTCGTACAAAAGGACGTTTAACATCTGTTGAAGACTTTGAAGACATCATTGTTAAATCAAAATCAGACGGTTCTAACGTAAGATTAAAAGATGTTGCACGCGTCGAACTCGGTGCAGAAAGCTACTCATTCTTCTCTAGAATTAACGGTGAAAATTCTGCGATTATTGCCGTTAACAAACTTCCTGAAGCAAATGCGATTGACCTTGCAAATAAAGTAAAAAAAAGAATGGCAGAACTCGGCAAAAGTTTGCCGCAAGGTATTGAGTACCATATTCAATATGACGAAACAGAATTCGTACGGGAATCTATCAAAGAGGTTATAAGCGCAATAGGCCTCGCTGTCTTGCTGGTTGGTATTGTAACCTATTTATTCTTAGGAAGTAAAAGAGCCGCATTAATTCCGTTCTGTGCAATTCCTGTGTCACTCATCGGTGTATTCATATTTATGAATATGTTCGGATTCTCAATAAACCTGTTAATCTTGTTTGCACTGGTTCTGGCCGTAGGTCTGGTTGTAGACGACGCGATTGTTGTACTTGAAAATACACAACGCCACATTCAGGACGGAAAATCACCTAAAGAAGCAACCGAAATCACGATGAAAGAGGTTTTAAGCCCTGTAGTTGCAACATCTTTAGTTTTGATGGCCGTTTTCGTTCCTGTATCATTTATGGCAGGGATTACAGGTCAAATGTTCCGACAATTTGCACTGTGTATCGCAAGTTCCATCGGGCTTTCAACCGTCGTTGCCCTGACGCTTGCACCGGCACTTTGCGCAATGATTTTAGATTCAAACACTGAAAAAGCAGATTATGCGTTCATTGATAAATTTAATGTATGGTTTAATGATATCCGTGAAAAATACCTCACAGTTGCAAAAAACTTTATTAATAATATTCCGCTAACCCTTATGAGCTATGCGGCAATTCTGGCATTAATCGTAGTATTTTTCCTATCTGTTCCGTCCGGCTTTATTCCGACAGAAGACAAAGGAACTATTTTCTCACAAATTCAATTGCCAGAGGGTTCATCAGCGTCAAGAACAAGTGAAGTTGCTGACGCTATTGATAAGAAAATCCGCACAATTCCGGGGGTTGAGGGCACAATCGTCCTCGTTGGTATGAACGGCGAAAACACAGCGTTCATCGTAACAGAACTTGAAGAATTCAAATACAGAAAGAAAAAAGAGCGTTCAATGGAAAGCATTCTCGGGCAGATAAACAGAATGTTTGCGAACTATCCGTCAGCGATTATTGCATCATTCCCTCCTCCGTCAATCTCCGGTTTAGGTATGTTCGGCGGTCTGGAATTCCAGCTTTTAGACAAAGGCGAAAGAACGCCGCAGGAAATGTATCAAGAAGCGTTGAAATTCATAGCTGCGGCTATGCACGAACCTGAATACTCAATGGTTTATACATCATTCACAGCGAACCTGCCTCAATTGATGATGCTTATTGACGAAGAAAAGGCTCTTTCTCAAGGTGTTGAAATTTCAACTATTTATTCAGCACTTGCAGGTTATTTCGGCAAATCTTATGTAAACGACTTCAATAAATTCGGCCGTGTTTACCGTGTATATTTGCAGGCTGACGCCCCTTACCGTGAAAAACCGTCTGATATAGATAAAATCTATGTTAAAAACAATCAGGGTAAAATGGTTCCGCTAAACGCTGTTGTTAAATACAAAAACGTAACAGGCCCTTATAGTTTGACCCGTTTCAATATGTACGAAGCCGTAACTGTAAACGCCAGCGTTAAAGCCGGAAAAAGTTCCGGTCAGGCGATGAAAAAATTTGAAGAAATCGCAGAAAAAGTGCTTCCGCGTGATATCGGTTATGCGTGGTCAGGAAGTTCTTTACAGGAAAAAGACTCCAGCGGTCAAATCGGTGTAATCCTCGCGATGTCACTTGTATTTGTCTACTTATTCTTAGTCGGCTTATACGAAAGCTGGATGTTACCGGTTGCCGTACTTCTGATTTCACCGATTGCGATGGTAGGTGCACTGGCATTTATCGCAATTCAGTCACAATTCGGCGGAGCGTTAGACATATACGCTCAAATCGGGCTTGTAATGTTAATCGGTTTGAGTACAAAACAAGCGATTTTGATTATCGAGTTTGCTAAAGAAGCCCACGAAAATGATGGTTTATCAATAAAAGAAGCGGCCATAAAGGCTGCTTACCTGCGTTTTCGCGCGGTAATGATGACGAATATCGCGTTTATCCTCGGTCTTGTACCACTAGTAACAGCAACCGGTGCCGGCGCTGCCAGCAGACACTCCGTTGGTATGACAGTATTCGGCGGTATGATGGCCGTCGCATTTATTGGTACTTTCCTTGTACCGGCATTCTACGTTATGATTGAAGAAATGAAAATCAATGTTGCAAAATATATCAAGTCAAAAAAAGGACAAGCATAATATGATAAAAAAATTATTACTTTTTAATATATTTATTCTGCTTATCGCCTCGCCGACGGTTATGGCACAGGATGATGAGGAAGACTTTTGGAATGAATTAAACTCAGAAGAATTTCCTCATGCTGAAGAAGTATTACCTTATGACATAACCGAAAATGAAGACGGCAAAGTTGTCATAGAAGCAGGCGTTGAAAAAACAGTTAACCTTACATTGATGAATTGTATCGAACTTGCACTTGGGAACAACCCCGATATTAACGTTGCGTTCCACGATACGCTTGCTTCAGACACAAGAATCAGACAGGTTTGGTCAAATTATTTTCCTAAATTCAGCTGGCAAACAGGATACACCAAAATCAAACAACTCCAATTGTCAGATGCTTTAGGCAGAAACCTGACATTCAACTACTTTATCCTGGGTCAGGCAACATTACAACAAATGCTTTACGACTTTGGAGTTACGCAAAATCAGGCAACAATCAGACGTTTAGAGTTTGAAAACTCAAAACAAACTCTTGCCTCAGTTATTAACAACGTAATCTACCAGACAAAAGATGCATATTTCAATCTGCTTTATGCAAACCAACAAAGAGAAGTTGCGCTTGATACAGTTAGAAAATTTGAACTTTTCTACAATCAGGCAAAATCATTCTACGAAATAGGTTTGAACCCTAAAGTGGACGTAACAATTGCTGAAGCGAACCTTTCTGATGCGAAGTTGACACTAATCCGTGCAGAAAACGCTGTAAACCTTGCGGTAGCGAGATTAAATAACGTAATGGGGATTCCGTTTATAGATAAGTATTCACCAAAAGATGCACTCGTTTTCACACCGTTCGAGATGACATTTGATGAACTAATTGATGTGGCACGCGAAGCACGTCCGGAATTAAAACAGGCTGAACTCCAAGTTGAAGCAACAAGACAAACTCTTAAACTCATAAAAAAATCTTACTTCCCAACAATTACGGCGGAAGGACAGTACGCTGTCGGTGGTAAGCACTGGACTTCAAACTACGGTTACAACTACGGTGCATATATAACTTTCCCTACAATTAACGGGATGCTTATCAAAAACGAAATTAAAGAAGCAAGATACCTTTATGACAAACAACTTGCAACAGCCAAAAAACTTCAAAACGATATCTATCTTGAAATTCGTAATGCATATTTAACACTTCAAGAAAAGAAAAACTCCGTTCCAGTAGCGCTTTTACAGGTAAAACAAACAAAAGAAAACTACGAACTTTCATACGGGCGTTATAAGGTTGGCGAAGCCAGCCCGATTGAGTTGAAGGACGCACAAAACCTTTACCAGACCGCGCAGTTAAACTACTATTCGGCACTTTACGAGTACAATGCAGCACGCGCTCGAGTTGAAATGGCCATAGGTAAAAACCTGAATTCATGCAGCGATGAAATTCTACAGCTTACAGAATAAATAAAAGCCCTTTTCAGGGCTTTTTATTTGAATAGTTAAGAAATAATAAATTTACCTTGAGAATTTATCTTTATAATTTATAATAGTAATATTAACACGTAATAAGAGGTAGGAGATATGTCAGAAAATAAAAAACACGAAGAAAACCTTTTTAATGAAGAAAATAAAGATAATTTATTTGCAGGCGAAATCCCTGAAGAACAACCTGTAATAGAAGAAGAAAATAATAGCGAAGTCGAAGAATTACAAAAAAAATTAGATGTTCTTAATCAGCAATATGTAAGACTTGCGGCAGATTTTGACAACTATAGAAAACGTCAGGCTCAAGAACGCGAAAACTTGCTTAAATACGGTAGTGAAAACGCATTAAAGAAAATGATTGAAGTTCTCGACAACTTTGAACGCGGTCAAAAAGCTCTTGAAAAAGTTGAAGACTGTCAGACTGTAAAAGATAGTTTCAACCTTGTACACAAACAGGTTCTTGAAACTCTCGAAAAACTCGGGTTGGAAGCAATCGACACGGAGGGCAAAGAATTTGACCCGAATTTCCACGACGCAGTAATGCAAACTCCAAACAATGATGTTCCAGAACATACAATTTTAAACGAATTACAAAAAGGTTACAAACTAGGCGATAAAGTGCTTCGTCCGGCGTTGGTAAACGTTGCGACAGCATCATAGCTTCGGTCACGATTAGAACGAGGATATAGGGATAAAATGACAGATTATTATGAAATACTTGGAGTCACAAAAGACGCCGGGAAAGATGAAATAAAATCAGCTTTTCGTAAAAAAGCAAGAACGCTTCACCCTGACGTCAACAAGGCTCCTGATGCAGAAGAAAAATTTAAAGAATTAGGAAAAGCATACGAAACATTAATAGACGATAACAAACGCGCAACTTACGACCGCTACGGTGAAGACGGCTTGCAAAACGCAGGTTACACAGGCGGCCCGTTCGATGGCGGATTTGGTGATTTAAACGATATTTTAAACTCATTTATGGGTGGATTTGGCTTTGGATTTAATTCACGCCGCGACCCGAACGCACCACAGGAGGGCGATGATTTAAGACTTGACGTTGAACTCACTTTTGAAGAAGCTGTTTTTGGGTTAAAGAAAAACATTAAATTTGACCATCTTGAAGTATGTCCTGAATGCGGTGGAACTGGCGCTGAAAAAGGCTCTAAACCTGAAACCTGCCCGACCTGCCACGGAACAGGTCAGGTTCAACAGGTAATGAGAACCCCGCTGGGAGCGTTTTCACAAATTAGTACCTGCCCTGATTGCGGCGGAACAGGCCAGAAAATTTCAAAACCTTGTAAACACTGCAAAGGCGCAGGCAAAATTGAAAAAGAAAAAAGTATCGACATTAAAATCCCTGCAGGCGTTGACAACCATTCAAAAATCAGGGTTTCAGGCGAGGGCGACGCGGGTACAAACGGCGGGCCGGCAGGCGATTTATTTGTCGTAATCCACGTTAAAGCCTCTGACTACTTCAAACGTGATGGAATAAATGTTTTCACAAGATTAGATATTTCACCAGCGCAAGCTGTTCTTGGTGACGAAGTTACGATAAAAACACTTGACGGAGAAAGCACAATAAATATTCCTGCCGGATGTCAAAACGGCAACACAATAAAAATCAAAGGCGCAGGCGTTCCGGTTATCTCAAGGCCATCACAACGCGGTGATCATGTAATAATCGTTAATGTTGCAATTCCGACAAGTATCAGTGAAGAAGAAAGACATCTCTACAAAAAATTGTATGAATTAAACACAGGCAAAAAGGCACACGAAAACATTCTTGAAAAAGTAAAAGGAGTATTCCACTAATGAAAAAGAAGTTATTACTAATCCTGACAGCCATTTTCGGCTCTTTTAGCGCAGTTTACGCGCAATGCTTACCGCAAAACGTTCAGGATTTTGTAAAAAATTCTTTTAAAGACGCATACTTCAGATACGATGGCGTGATAATCCTACCTGATAACACCGTTTATCTGCCTGTAATCCCTGCGAAATTCGACATTGACGTTGAAACTCTTGAGATTAAAGAAACAATTCCTGCCAATAAAGATTTAACTAAGCTTCCTGATGCTGTAATCTTCAATAATGAATTTGTACTTTTAAAAGTAATTCGAGATAAAAACGGCGGCTCTACATTGTTAAATCAGACAAATTACCCGACAGAAATCAAGTCAGGTATTCTGCCGCAGGACATCTTGCTCCCAAGACGTTTAGAAATCCCTGAGGGACTTAACAACATCAAAGGAACCCTCGAAACCTATTCGCCTGAAATCGATGATATCAGAATAAACACAAACGCGACAAAAGACTATACAAAAATGTATTTCAATCTGCCGGCGCTCAAAAACAGTGTATTCTACATAACAACCCCGATTTCAAAAAATATTAAAGTAATCTCTTCAAATAATAAAAAAGGATATTTCATCTACCAGCAAAAAAGTTCACCTAACAAAATAGCACTATATGATGACAGATATCTTTTAGTAAGTTCCTACAGCCGCAAGGCCCTTAACGTTCTGTCACTTTACGATGACGCTTTAATAAAAGAAATTCCGCTCAAAACTACGCCGGATGAAATCGTAATTCATGGCGATAAAGCTTATGTGACAAGTTCTGAGGGCCACTGCATTTACGTTATAGACCTTGTTAAAATGACCCCAACCCAACAAATTCTTATCAACGGAATGTGCGAAAAATTAATCGTATCAGAGGACGGTACAAAACTTTTCTACTATGACAAACAGACAAAAACTCTATGGGGTGTAGAAATAGATAACGATTATTTATTAAAAGACATCGGGCTTTTTCCGAATGTTTCCAAAATCGCCTACACTAACGGAAAAGTCTATGTAACAAGCCGTACAAAAAACCGTATCGCCATTATAGATTATCTTGAGTTAAACCTTACAGGTGAATACGACATCGAAGAAAAACCGGTTGATATGTACGCCTACAACGATAAGCTTTATATTTTATCCGCAAAAACAGGCAAAATTCAGGTAATGAATACTGAAAGCGATGATTTCACAGGGGAAATACAACTTCCTGCGACTGACGGTTTCCCTAATAAATTTTACAGACTCAAAGACACACAATATTTATTAATAAGCGACTCTGCGCGTTGTGCAATTTATATCTTTGATATGAACACAAACACAATCGTTCTTACGCAAGAAATCGATGAGCCGGTAACACAGATTGAAATAGGAAAAGTAATTAGGAAGTTCAATGATAAATAAATTTGATGATATAACAAAAGAAACAATGCTTTCTTTAGAGAAAACCCAGCGTGATTTCTGGAATATTTCGCGCTCAACTGCAGAATTTTTATACATTTCGATAATAGAGCACAAAGCAAAGAGTGTGCTTGAAGTCGGTACATCAAACGGGTATTCAGGATTATGGATATCAAAAGCGCTGAAACAAACAGGCGGACATCTGACAACAATCGAATACTATCCAAAACGTCAGGATATCGCGATTGAGAACTTCACAAAATGCGGAACAATCGATGTTGTGACGCCAATTATAGGTTCTGCGTGCGATGTTTTGAGAGATTTACCGCCGGACCAAAAATTTGACTTTGTTTTTGTCGACGCAAACAAACGCGAATCAATTGACTACTTTAACCTTATCCACCCGCACCTTGTAAAAGGCGGAATATATACCTGCGATAACGTTCTTTCACACAAAGAAAAAGTTCAGCCATTTATCGACGCAATCAACGCGCATCCGGATTATGAAAATGTAGTTCTTGAACTTCCTGCCGGACTTTCATTTGCAAGAAAAATACGCTAATTAGAGGTCTTCAAACCCCGGTGAGGTTGTCGGAAGATTCTTGTATCCGTCGTTTGACCATACTGTCTTTTTAATATATTTATCAGAATATTTTCCACGTTCAAAAAGCTTTTTCAACGTATTTTCACGCGCAACAAGTGCATTGTGAGTATCATCACCGCTTTCAGGGAAAACCCTCAAAATTTCACACCAGACAGAAGCCTCCATTGTCCAAGCATAAGTTTCTTCCGCTAACGAATTGTATTCATCCTGATGCAGCGCTTCGTGCGCAAGAAGTGCAGCTAAAGCCCCCGGAGGTGCGTTTTTATGCTTTTGGTTGATAAATATGTACAATTTATTACTTTTTTTCCACCCCAGTGCATCAAAACTCGCATATTCCTTGCCAATTTCGCTCAAATCCTTAAACTCAACTTTCACAGGTTGACCGGAAAGATTATTTCCTAAAATCGCTTTTCTTGAAAACTCACCGTTCGTGCCTTTCAGCATATCAAGCGCAACATAAATAACTTCTTCTTTTGTATTCTTCTTATAAATCGGTTTCAAATTTTCAACGTACTCTTCAGTATATTTTGCAGGGTATTTTTTGTTATAAACCGCAGACTTTTCGGCGGCTATTGCGGCCGTTGAAATCATACAGCCCATCAATGAAATACATAAAAGTTTCTTAATCTTCCTCATAACTCTCACTTTCTATTACGCATATAGTAATAGTATAATGCATATATACCGCAGACGTACTATCAATGGTTACAGCTTCATTAGCATATTCAAGCGCTGATTTTATATCTTCTTTTTCAAGGTAAACTCTTGCCATTTCAGCGTAATATTCCGGATTTGCTAAATCATACATAATTGCACGTTTTAAGCATTCAACAGCCTCGTCATAATCATTTTTACTTTTGCGAACAAGCCCCAGATAGTAATAAGCTATAGAAAAATTAATATCAACAGTCAACGCTTCCTGTGCAAAATCCTGTGCTTTCTCTAAATCTGCCAACCCGTATGCAGCTTTCATTGCAACAGAATACGCCGGCATGTAAAAACGGTTATTTAAAATCAATTTTTCAACGAGTTCAAGCGCTTCGTTGAATTTTCCCTGTTCAGCGAAAAGATAAGCCAGAACACAAATCGATTCAGGATTTTCGGCATTATAAAGAATTACTTTTTGAATAAGATTTTCCGCTTTTTCAAACAGTTTCAAATCCACAAGAACTTTAGCAAGTGATGTATTGGCAAAATCGTTATCAGGAGTGACTGTAAGAACTTTTTCCAACTCTTCTTTAGCACCAAGATAATCTTTATTTTGATATTTTAACAGCGCATCAAGGACTTTCGTATCAAGATGTTCGTCGTCAATATGCTTGATATTCGCGACTTCAAGGCGTGCTTTTGCAAAATCTTTTGCTTCATAATAAAGATTTGCAAGCGCAAAACGATAATCGACATTTGAAACATCAAGCGATACAGCTTTTCTATAAGCCTCCTCCGCTTCCTCAAGCCAGCCGTTATAAAAATAAGCGTTACCTAAGTTAAAATATAATTTCGGATTTGCAGGCTCCAGCGCAACGGCTTTGGCAAAACACTTTATCGCCTCAATAAATTTCATTTCTTCAATATAGAAAAGGCCCTTGAGGTTCAAGACATCAACGTTTTCAATATTCAAATCCATAACCAGACTTTTGGCGGTTTCAAGTTCGTTTTTGTTGAATGCAATAAGTGCAAGAACGGCTTTCTTATCATCAGAATCTGGAATATTTTGAAGCAAAGCCTCAGCATCCGCAACAAACGCGTGATTTACATAAACACCTGCGATTTTCAGTCGAACATTTTCACTAAGTTCAGCGACACTAACAAGATCTCTAAGAGCTTTTATGTCGGCAAACTTATCCAGCACATCTACAAACAGAATATAAGTCTTATCAGATGGCATAATTTGAACCGCTTTAAGTGCATATTCAAGAGCGTCTTTGAATTTTCCTGCTGAAAAATTCTTGTTATACAAAGCACAAATCGCACAAAGATTATTTTCATCTACTTCAAGAATATCTTTATAATAGCGAATAGAACGCTCAATATCATTCATAAGCGCATAAAGTTCGGCAAGCTGGGTAAGTACATCAATATTATCCGGCTCAACGTCAAGTGCCTTATATAAAGCTTCAACCGCAAGTTTGTATTCTCCGTTTTCACGGTGTTCACAAGCTCTGTCAAAATTCAATTTAAGCTCATCTACTTCTTTTCCGACCATAAACTATTCCTGCTTGTTTCCCTGTAAATCTTCAGCCTGCTGCTCGTTAATCAGGATTAGAACCTCATCTTCGCTGGCCATTTTCAAAGAGTTCCGAGCGATTCCCTCAAGCTGTGATACCTGAGAATACGCCTTAATCTCATTTTTAAGCTGTTCGTTTCTGGCAGCGGAAATATTTTTCAAACGCTCTAAATCCGAAATTTTCCCGTTAAACGCCACAACTTTAGAGAAATTTATTAAAACACTCCATCCGACTTGAATAAGCGCAAAAAGTAAAAACAGCGTCAAACCGGAATAATAAATTTTTTCGTGCGGTTTAGCCGAATCTTTTTTACCGATTTTTCTAATCTTTTCGAAAACTTTTGTACGCTTTTTTTTGTCCACAAAACACCTCTTAATATCAATTATAAACAAAAGATATTCAATGTACAAAATTGTTTTAATAAATTTACAATTCCAGTTTGGTTGAAAACTCAAATTTTGTTCTCATTAGAGAATTTGTATCATCATAAGTCTGTCCGGCGCCAAGTTCCACGTTAAACCTGTCATTCCCTTGATATGCAAAAGGCGTTAAAAGCAATATTAACTGTGCAGTTTTACGTTGACGTGTCAAATCAGCTTTCAAAACATTTTTTATCGCAAGCGCCTTATTTAAACGCAATTCCGGTGCAATAGAAACATTATTGGTCGTAAGTCCGTATGTTGCAACCTGCTCTTTATAAACTTGAGTTTTTAGAGAAAAGTTTTTCTTGTTATACTTTGAAAACAGTCCGGAAGAATACTCAAGGCTCGATAGCGATGAAACTTCCGAAGAAAAATTTGTACCAAAAGAAAAATCACCGTATTTTTCTTCAATGCCTTTATAATCACCTGCAATCCAGCTTTCCTCATCGCCCCGATATGAAGCCTGAACAACTTTATTAGAAACTCTTGCCGCCTTGTTTGCTTCAAGTTTTTTATTATAATCTTTCAAACTCGTAGCCGAAATCTTCTGAGGTTGAGAAATATTTATTTTTTTGGAATTTGTCGTTTTATCCAGACTTACAACATCCAAATTATCAAAGTATTGGATTTCCGTTTTCAAAACTGGCGTTTTAACAGCCGTGTTAGTTTTTAAATCAGTGTTACCGATTTCTTGAACCACAGGATGTTCCTCTTCTTCTTCATCCGGAATTTCATAAATAAAAACATTAGGGATATAACCGTCCGGATTTTTATTCTTGGCATGTACCGACGGGGTAAATAATAATAACGTTAAAATTATTAAAATAATCTCTCTCATAATAAAATATTTTACTATTTTTTTGCATTTTATTCAACTATTTTTATTAATTTATTGTTAAAAATTTGCCCGCTGACACGCAAACAAATATAATTAATAAGGATAGTTGTATTAGGAGATAGAGAATTGGAAAACGAATACCAGTTAGTGAAACACGATTTATTTGAAATTAATGAATGCCTTGAAGAAATGGTTAAATTTGGTGTATCCGATATACACCTGCTAGCCGATTCCTATCCAATTTATCGCAAAAATGGTAAAATCCAGCAGGCAGATAATTACCCGATTCTTACAGAAGATGTTATTCTTACCTCAATAAAACAAATTTTACCTGTACAAACTATTCCAAACCACATTGCAATGAAGATGGAAACATCTAACGACTTTGACTTTTGCTATGAAATCAACGGACTTTCAAGATTTCGTGTAAATGTCTGCAGCAGAATGTACAAAAAAGGTATGGTAATAAGGGTTATTCCGTTTGAACCAGTAGCACTTGACGACTTACATCTTCCACCTGCCGTATCAAATATTACCGGGTATAACAACGGTCTTGTACTTGTCACAGGTCCAACCGGTTCAGGGAAATCCACCACACTTGCCTCAATGATTGAACACATCAACAAAACCCAGCAAAAACATATAATCTCAATAGAAGACCCTGTTGAATTTGTTTTCACGAATAAAAAATGTGTAATCTCGCAACGTCAGGTAGAATTCGATACAGAAAGTTTTTCAAGCGGTGTAAAATATGCACTCCGTCAAGACCCTGATATCATTTTCATCGGTGAAATCCGTGATATGGAAACTCTCAATGCTGCACTTAAAGCCGCAGAAACAGGGCACCTTGTGTTCTCAACTCTTCACACAAACGACGCAGTCCAAACAATTAACCGTATCGTTAACATGTTTGAACCGGAACAACGCCAATTTCTTCGTCAGCAGCTAGCCTCAACTCTTAGAGCTACCTTAGCACAAAAACTTGTTCCAACAATCGATGGAAACTCAAGAAGACCTGCATGCGAACTTTTAGTCGTAACCTCAACCATTAAAGATATGATTTTAAAAGATGAAATAGACGGTATTTATTCTCTTGTCAAAGCCGGTTCTTTTAACCAGATGATTACAATGAATACATCACTATTCCAGCTATATAAAGCAGGAATAATTTCTGCTGAAACTGCCGTTGAATACTCCGACAATAGAAATGAATTACAACAAATGCTAAGAGGCATGTACCACGGAGTTTCACGTGACAACTAGACAGACCTACACAACTAACGCGATTAACCTCAAATCTTATCCACTTAAAGAATCCGATAAGATTGTCGTGATGTACTCACGCGACAAAGGTATAATCCGTGCAGTTGCAAAGGGAATTAAAAAGCCGAAAAGTTCCTTAGGCGCAAGAATGGAAGCGTTTATTGCAAACAACCTTCTTCTTGCCAAAGGGCGTAATATGGATGTTGTGTCACAGGCAGAAACCCTTAATTCTTTTGGAGGAACCCGAAAAGATTTAGACAAAATTTTTTACTCTATGTATCTTACAGAAGTAGTGAATAATTTTGGCGTCGAAAACGATCCCTGTTCCGCTGAAACCTATGATACTCTTTACAATGCATTAAAAACAATTGCTGACGCTCCTGAGAAAAAAGATATTCTCCTAACAGTATTAAAATTTCAACTAAAAATAATGAACATCTCCGGTTTCTCACCAGAATTTAATACTTGCTTGAAATGCGGCTGCAAAGTCGATACTAACGCATATTTTCTTATCAACGAGGGCGGGATTATATGCGAAGAATGCATAAACGATTCTCGCGGCAAACTTATCATTCACAGCAAAATAAGAGAGTTTTTAAACTACCTTACAAATGCTGATTACACAGCTGTAACCGATTACGAAACAAAAGCAACCGAAAAAGTTTGTGAAGTTTGTTTTAATCTGTTAAAAAAATGTATTGAACAGCACAGCACAAGAAAAATCAGAACAACCGAAATCCTCGCCGCAATTTAGTTATTGTTCATATATTTTTCGTAAAGATCCGGACGCTTTTCTTTTGTACGCTTTAAGCTTTCCTGTAAACGAAATTCGTCGATAAGTTTGTGATTCCCGTTCAAAAGAACTTCAGGAACTTCTAATCCTCGATAAAGGCGCGGTTTTGTATAGTGCGGATATTCAATCAAACCGTTAGAAAATGTATCGTAATCCGCAGATTCAATCTTGCCTAAAGTTCCCTCAATCTTACGGCTTACAGCGTCAATAAGGCAAAGTGCAGGAAGTTCTCCGCCTGTCAAAACAAAATCACCAACCGAAATCTCAACAGGTTTGATAATTTCTCTTATACGCTCATCAAATCCCTCATAATGCCCGCATAACATAACAATCTGGTCATATTTAGCTAAATCATTCACAACGCTGTCGGTCAACGGTTTTCCCTGCGGTGTCAGCATTACTGTCACAGAATTCTCAACACGTTCAAGGCTTTCGTACGCATCAACATAAGGTTGAGGCATCAAAACCATTCCTGCACCGCCACCATAAGGTGTATCATCGACTTTTTTATGTTTATCCAGCGTAAAATCACGCGGATTTACAGTGTTGACCGAAAAAACTTCACTCTCACGCGCACGTTTCATAATACTGACATTACAATATGCCTCGATAATTTCAGGAAACAGTGTCAAAACATCAAAACGCATTATTCTAAAAGCCCTTCAATATTATTGACAACAACTTTTTTCGTTTTAATATCGACAGACGGAACAATCGCTTTTACAAACGGAATAAGTGAAACTTTGCTGCTTTTTGTTTTAACTGAAAGCAAATCCGTTGCACCGTTGTTAGAAACTCCGACAACAAATCCAAGACTTTTGCCCTCGGCATCAAAAACGCCAAGCCCAACAAGTTCATCGATTAAGAACTCATCTTCATCAAGAGTCTCACGAATAATTTCTTCCTCAACAAAAAGCAAGCAACCTTTATATTCAAGAAGCTCGTTGATTGAAGTAATATTCTTAAATTTTACCAGTGCAAAAGTTTTATTCAAACGAATTGACTCAATCTCAAAGGGTAAATATTCACTGTCTTTTTTAATAAAAACAGATTTTAAGCCAAGAAAAAATTCTTCTTGATTCTTAGAAAAGCCAACCTTAGCTTCTCCCTTAATCCCATGAAAATTAAGAATTTTTCCGACAGAAACGAACTTACTCATGAGCTTTAGGTTTTCTGCCTCTTTTTGGTTTTTCTTTTACTTCTTCAACAGGCGCTTCTGCGACAGGCACAGCCTCCGCTACCGGTTCCTCAACTTTTTCTGCAGCAGCTTTAGCAAGTTTTTCGGCTTCTTTTTGAGCTTTTGCCGCATTAGATTGTTTAGTTTTTTCAATTAAAACTTCAGGAACATCGGTTCTTTCTTCGTTCCAGCGCGGAAGTCCCATTTGCGCACGTATCAAACCAATACCAACGTGTACACGCCATTCATCCATTTTCAATTGTGCAGCAATAATTTTGTGGCAACCAATTGGAGGTAATGGCAATAATAAACCGTAAAGGTTTTTGATTGCAAACAACTGATCCGGAGAAATCGCGAGTTTACGTTTCGGGAACGGAAGTTTCGGCAACATCATTTTTTGTCTGACCAAATTTATGCCAAAAAATACTTTTCTAGGTTCCAACCCGATTTTTTCAGCAATAACTTCATGTGCATCAGGGTTTGGAAGCGGCATCATCATTTTGTATAACAATTCAATTTGAGCTAGTTGTTCTTTGCTAACAAGTAATTGTTTAGGTGCCCTGTTACGATTTTGCATAGGGCGTCTATTATTTTGGAAACGGTTTCCGCCCTGTGGACGATTATTGTTATAACCACCGCGGTTGTTATTATTTTGATAACGGTTGTTATTTTGTGGTCTTTGGCCATATCCGCCACGATTATTGCTTTGATAGCGGTTATTATTTTGCGGACGATTGTTGTTATATCCGCCACGGTTGTAGTTATTTCTATCTCTATTGTCGTAAGATGGACGTTGAGGTCTTGAATATCTTTGCTGCTGTTCATCGTTACCGCCGGCGCTGTAAAATCTAGGAACATCTTCGTTAGGTCTATTATCGTTACCACCTGCGGAATAAGATTGTTGCGGTGCAGGATTAGATGCAGAAGCATCGTTATTCAACATCATACTTTTGTCAGGGTATAAACATTCAGGACAAATCACTCTCTTAGGGTTTTTGGTCTCGAACTCACGACCACATTTAATACATTTGTTTACATACATAACAATAAATAGCCTCTTAATTAATAAAATACTTCTCTAAAATACGTATTTGAATAAAAAAATTTAATATTTCTCCTCGTAAATGATAAATATATAAAAAATTTCACTTCTAGTAGAAATTATAACACAAAGTGTAAAATTTTGCAAGCCCCGTAAGGAGCGCAGGGCTAAATCGCTCTGATATCATTTTTTATCTGCGAAACCAATTCATCCGCTGATGAAAATTTCTTTTCTGCACGTAAAAAATCCAAAACCTCAATCTGCAAGGTTTCGCCATAAATATCTTTATCAAAATTAAGGATATGAACTTCCAATAACGGAGTCGCGGTAAGGTTTTCAAAGGTAGGTTTTACGCCAAAGTTTGCAATCCCCTTCATACCATTTGCCCGAACAGCATAAACTCCAAACGGCAGCTTACAAATCTTCTCAGGATAAGAAACATTCGCCGTTTTAAACCCTATTTTAGAAGCCAACCCCGCTCCTTTTTGAACAATGCCGGAAATAGAAAACGGCCGTCCAAGAAGTTCACAAACCTGTTTCACTTCACCAGCGGCAAGCTTTTTTCTAATCAAAGAACTACTTACAACTTCGCCATCAATTTCAACGGGTGCAATTTTAAAATATTTATAACCGTATTTTTCCCCTAAATCGGCAAGTAATTCAGGAGTTCCGCTTTTTTTTGCACCAAAATTGTGATTAAAACCTGTTGAAATCGATATCGGGGCGAAATTTTTCACAAGAATTTCGCGGACATATTCTTCACCATCCATGCCGGAAATCGCTGAAAAATCGAGTTCATAACAAAAATCCACACCAAGTTTTTCCAAATTTCTGCGACGCTCTTCTTCTGTTGAGATATATTCAGGTGCGCAACCGCGCAAAACCACCTGAGGATGTTCTTTAAATGTTATCACGGCCGACTTTGTTTCATTTTGACGGGCAAAATCAACTGCAGATTTTATTACCGCTTGATGCCCTGCGTGAACTCCATCAAAAAATCCGAGCGCGAGTGCTATATTCTTATTTTCATTATTTAATTCTGTATAAAACTTCATAGTGTAGACTTAATCAAATTTCTTGCCGTATCAATCGGATTATCCGTATTTTTTACTATTTTACGTGCAAAAGAACCGATTGCAATGCCGTTGTAGTTAATTCCACACATTTTAGCGAGTTCTGCGGTTTTGAAATTCGTCCCACCTGAAAGCATTAAATAAACAGGAAGCTTAGCGTTCTGAACGATTTCCGCAGCGGCAACGGCTTGAAGTGTAGTTTTGTAATCATCCTGACCGCCGCTCATAGGGAATCCGTCCGCCTGAATTATCGTTGTATAAGGCGCTCTGCCCTCTATCATTCTTTTAATCCGCGCAACCATCTGCTCATCGCCGAGTTTTCCGCGGCCTGTACAAATACTCAGCATGCCGGAATATACAGAACAAATATACGCCCATTTTTCATTAATTTCGTTCTCATCAAGCCCCATTGCGTGAAACTCGATACAATCAACGCCAAGCGCCAAAATCGGCGGTAAAACTTCTTTCAAATCCTTTTCTTTTGAATAAAAAGAAATCGCGCCCTTATGGCAAACTTTTGCACAACGACCGCAGCCAATACAGTCGCGCTCTTTAACTTTGCAATAATTTATCGCCCGTTGCGGACAAATTTCCTGACATTTGCCACACTGAACGCATTTTCCACTGTCTATTTGCGCTTTAGAAACATGCGGATCATTTTTTATCCCAACACTAACGCAAATATAAGCGTCTGCAATACCACAATCCTTCAACGCGCACTTTGCGGCCAAGACGATTTCCTCTTTTGCACACAGATCGAAAAACTTACACCCTGCCTGCGCATAAAGTTTAACGAGATTATAAACCTCTTCCTCATTTTCATTACCTGCGCCACAAACAAGTTTAAAACATTTTTTCGCTTCCAATAAATCTTTTAACATTAGCTTTTAACCAGATATTTATAAATCATATCAGACGCCTCAACAATAAACTCTTTTCCTTTAACAGAGTTATACGGACGGTTTGCAAGAATTACGACAATATAGCGCTGGCCGTTCGGAGCGTGAACAATTCCCGCATCCCCGAGCATTTTGCCAATATCACCGGTTTTGTGCATAAAATCTGCACCTGCCCCGAGCCCCGCAGGAATAAGTCTGTCATTTTTAACATGTGACATATAAGAAATAATTTTTTCACGCGAAGAAACACTCAAGAACTTAGGGTTTTCGATATTATATAGCAGTCTTCCCATATCACGGGCCGTAATGTAATTCGTACCTTCCATATCAGGAAGCCAGTTATTAACATGCGTTCTAGCAAGTCCCCAGTCCTTTATTTGCCTGTTAACTGCAGGCATGCCGCCGATTTTGGTCATAAGCATGTTTGTTGCAGAGTTATCGGAGTTTGTAATCATCACCCGCGCAAGATTATCAATAGAATATTTAGAATTCTCCGCTTTGTATTGCAAAGCCCCAGAACCCTCTGCACGGAACAAATCTGTCAAAACCATTTCATCATAAATAGATGTCTGACCGTTTTCGATATTTTTAAACAACGCAACAAGCACCGGAAGTTTAATAATACTTGCAGCCGAAAAAATCTCATCAGCATTAATATCAACATAATTATTGTCGTTATAATCCCAGACATAAATTGATGAATGTATAGTCGGATATTCTTGCTGAAGTGCCATCAGACGATTTTTCAAAACATTCATCTGCTGATTTTCTTTAACAGGTAGCATCTTAGGATTTTTCTTATTAGCACCCTGAATAGTTCTTACACCGAGTGACCAATCATTTGCAAGATATGTTTCGAGCGGGTGAACAAGTTTTTCGTAATCGGTAGTTATATGCGAATATCTTGAACCGGATGGAATAGCCTTAATATATTTATTAAACATCGCAGGAATAATAAACATAGCAACAAGCGAGAAAAACACAAGTGAAATAACCTTATGAATAAGCATATTGCGCTTAACTTTTTTCTTGTTAGGCTTAATCATAACGCGAGGACGATAATTTTCGGAACGCACATAATAAGGTCTGTCACCACGATAATAACGTTCCCTTGCCTCATAACTCGTTAAATTATTATTATAAAAACTACTATCCCTATAAGCCGGTTGCGGCATATCTCCTCCAAGTACTCCCTAATTATATTATTAAAAAAATCATTTGGCAAACGTCTTAATAAATATTAATTTTCATCATTTCCTGCCCGCAAGCTATCAATTTGCGCCTGAATTTCAGACGCTTTTTTCTCTAGCTGATTATAAACCTGTGAGTTAATTTCGCCACCAATGAGAATAAGCAGAGATGTATAATAAAGCCATACCATCAATACCGCAAAAGCCCCGATAGTACCGTAAACCATATTATAAGTGTTCAGATTATTAACGTAGATTGAAAAACCCCACGAACCGAGCAGCCAGAATGTGCAGAAAAACCAGGTACCTGGCAGTGCGCTGCGCATTTTAAATCTTTCGTTACCTTTGAGGTTCGGTAAAACATAATAGCTTAAAAATGCCATAAGGAACAACGCCGAAAACGCAATCGGCCAACGTAAAACAAGGATTAAACCGGCTGTTGGAATAGATATGTGCAAAGAGTCCACAAGCGTTGTGATAATCAGTTTACCAAAGACAATCAAGTTTATACTCAAAAACAACACCATTGTGTCCACAAACACCATTATCAATGACAACAATCTGGTATAAAAAAAGTTCCTGGTTTCATCAACTTTATAGGCACGGTTCAGACCTTTTAATACAACAGCGATACTGTTTGTTGAAAGAAAAAGCGTTACGCAAAAACCAATAACAGCCATAATATCCGCGTTTGAAAATATCATAACTTCATTCAACACCGATTTAATAAGGTTAATTGCCTGCGCCGGCATGACATTGTTAAGAAATAACAGTATAGGCGCCATCATAGACTTATGCCCCATCCAGCCAAAAACAGCCATCAAAAAAAGCATAAACGGAAAAATTCCGATGACCATCATGAACCCCATTTCCGCGGCCATACCACAAAAATCGTTACGAATAACAGATTTAATTAATTTTCTTAACCCAATAATAAAATGTCTTTTCATAATCCCAATTTTTCGATTTTTCCTAAAACCTTTTCTACAGCACTCTTAACCGGCGCTTTTACAACACAACCTGCAGCAAGTTTATGCCCGCCTCCGCCGAATTCTGCACAAATCGCAGAAACATCAGCGGTTTTACTACGCATAGAAAATTTTGTTAAGCCGGAACCAATTTCCTTTGCAATAAACGCAATTTCTGTTGATGAAATAGCACGTAATTTTTCGGTCAACCCTTCCGTGCAATCAGGGCCAACGCCAAATTTTTCGACATCTTTTTTATAAACTTCAGTATAAGCGACTTTATCATCATGCAAAAACACAGCTTTATTCAGACAATAATTCTGAAACAAAAAGAAATTTTTCGGATAAGATTCAAAACACTGCTTGTAAACATCATGCGGTTTTACGCCGTATTCAAGTAATCTGGCCGCTGTTTCAAAGGTTTTTACCGAGGTATTGCTAAACTTAAACGCGCCGGTATCCGTCAAAATAGCGGTGTATAACGCGAGTGCCGAGTCATAATTCAATCTCCACCCCAATTTTTGAGCAAGCGAAACAATAACTTCACCCGTCGAACTTGCATCTGGTTCAACGATATTATATTGTGCGTAAGAAATATTCGTTGCATGGTGGTCTATATTCAACGTCACCGCAGCCTTATCAAAGAAAATTTTAGCCTCATTCATTCTATCAATTGCCGCAACATCAACCGTTATAACCAAATCATAAACAAGCGATTTATCGATAGTTGCGAAGTATTTTGCGTTCTTAATCGCCGGAAGAAATTCATAAACTGCTGGCAAATTATCAAGCAGCATGTCACATTCTTTTTTATATTTTTCTTTTATTAAAGAAAACAATCCGCTCATAGAGCCAAGCGTGTCACCGTCAGGATTTATATGTGAAATAATGAGTATTTTTTTTGCACTCTTTATGATATAATCAATATTATCGCAACTCATTCTCTGATGATAGCACAAAAGCAGAGAAGAAAACAAGGGCTAGAATGGAAAAAGTTTTATACACGGATTTTGTAGGCATAGACGAACTTGTTGGGGAACTTTTGAAACAAAAAGAGTTCAAGAAAGCCATGACGCGCTCAAACCTGTGTAAATTCTGGCAAAGCGTGGTTAATAAAAAATTTGCGGATAAGTCAAAACCATACTCAATGCTTCCGGGGAACGTTATGGTAATAGCCTGCGAAAACGCAATTGTTGCACAGGAACTTTTATTAAATAAAACTCAATTGCTTGTAAAATTTCAGCCTTACGCAAAATCGCTGGACATAACAGTTAACGACTTAAAATTTGATGCTAAACGCTGGGTAAAAGATACTGATTAACATACCCGACAGAGTATGTATTAAAAACCTTTTTTATGCTATCCTTTGTGTATGAAAAAAATGGGTTATGTTGTATTAGTTATAATTCTTGTGCTTCTTTTTGCAAAAGCCTGCATAAGACGCGATATGCCGGATGCAGAAATAATAAGCGGCGGAGGAACCGAAGAACAACTTTCGTTGAATATTTATCCTGTGGAACGAAAAAACGTTACAATTAACGGCGTTGACTACTTACAAACAAACGCTCCGATAGGAAAATTCGGCGGAACCTTAATAAATTCCACAATCGGCGAGGGGCCGAAAACTTTTAACCCATTTAACTCAAAAGACGCAACATCTTCTACATTTGCGGATTTAATGTACGACGGACTTGTGACAATCGACCCTGTAAGCGGTCAATATATCCCGAAACTTGCAAAATCATTTGAGGTAAAGGGCAACGACTATATTGTCCACCTGCGCCACGGGATAAAATGGTCAGACGGCAAACCTATTACAGCAGATGATGTTTATTTTACCTGGAAAAATATAATTCTGGACGGTTTTGGAAATACTTCGACACGCGATTCAATTTCTGTTGACGGTAAACTTCCGACTGTCACAAAGATTGATGACTACACAGTAAAATTCACTACCCCAAAGCCGTTTGCACCGTTTCTGGCCTCACTTTCGACTGCGATTGCGCCGAAACATATATTTGAGCCTGCGGTCAAAAAAGGAAAAGACTTTTTCGACACATTTCTTTCGACAAACGTTAACCTGAAAGACCTTGTAACTTCAGGCCCTTTCAAACTGGT
Organism: uncultured Candidatus Melainabacteria bacterium; assembly: GCA_947361615.1. Classification (GTDB taxonomy): domain Bacteria; phylum Cyanobacteriota; class Vampirovibrionia; order Gastranaerophilales; family Gastranaerophilaceae; genus Gastranaerophilus. Next base: position 30,939 of record CANAJP010000003.1, read on the forward strand.
GGAATATGTTCCTGCACAGCGTGCCGTCTACAAACGGAGTCCTGACTATTACGTAATAAATTCTAACGGCGAAAAACTACCGTATTTGGATAAAATAACTTACTTAATCGTAGGCGACGCGAATAACGAAGTTTTGAAATTTGAAGGCGGAGAACTTGATGTAATCGGAGTTAAAGGCTCAGATGTCCCGCGTTTCAAAGAACGTCAGGAAAAATCAGGCTTTTCACTCGTTAACCTGGGCCCTGACACGGGTACAATGTACCTTTCAATGAACCTAAATAACAGATTAAATAAAGAGGGAAAGCCTTATGTCAATCCGACTAAAAGCAAATGGTTCTGCAACAAAAACTTCCGTGAAGCAGTTGATTTAGCAATTGACCGCGAAAACATGGTTTATAACATTGCAAACGGATTTGCGAAACCGCTTTTCACGCCTGAAAGCCTTAACTCAATATTTTTGAATAAAGAATTGAAGCCTTACCCGCGCGACCTAGGAAAAGCACGCGATCTTCTTGAACAAGCAGGATTTAAACAGGACGCAAAAGGCAGACTTCGTGACGCTGACGGAAACCGAGTAGAATTTGATCTGCTTACAAACGCAGGCAATGCAGAGCGTGAAGCAATTGGAGTTATGGTCAAAGAAGACCTCGAAAGCCTAGGAATGAAAGTTAACTTCAAACCTATTGAATTTAATTCGTTAGTAAACAAACTACTTTCTACATACGACTGGGATATGGTTGTAATGGGACTTACAGGCTCACCGCTTGAACCTAACGGAGGCAAAAACGTATGGCTTTCTAACGGTGCGCTACACATGTTCAACATGAGAACGCCACAAGAGGCAGGCAAAAACCTCTTGCCGTGGGAAGAAGAACTTGATTACCTTTTTGAAAAAGGAGCAATCGCACTTTCTTTTAACGAGCGCAAAAAGTTTTATAACCGCTATCAGGAAATAATTTACAACGAAAAACCTATGATTTATCTTTATTCGCCAATCAGAATTACAGCGATAAGGAATAAATTTAAAAACATCTACCCTACAACACTGGGCGGCGTTATACACAATATAGAAGAAATTTATGTTGATGATACGGGGGCAGAAAATGGAAATAATTAAATATATTCTAAAACGTATTTTACAGACAATTCCTCTGCTTTTTATCGTATCTATCGTAAGTTTTGCACTCATAAGACTTTCTCCTGTCGACCCGCTTGCAGAACTCCGCTTGAATCCGTCGATTTCACAGGAAACACTTGAACGCGAACGCCAACGCCTCGGGTTGGATAAAAACATTGCGGTTCAATACGGTTTATGGGCTAAATCGTTTGTAAAAGGGGATTTAGGCATAACCTCAAACGGCGAAAGCGTTGCTCAAAAGCTTAAAGAACGAATTCCAAACACGCTGCTTTTGACTTCAATCGTAATCTTTTTGACGTGGCTTGTCGGTGTTCCGCTTGGCATAATCGCAGCCGTAAAATGGAAATCTCCACTCGATAGAATTCTTACCGTTCTGACCAGCATAGGAATGGCGATTCCGTCGTTCTTTTTTGCAGTGTTATTGCTTATTTTTGCGGTAAAAACGGGCTGGTTCCCGATTGGCGGTCTCACAAGTTCTAACTTTATAGAAATGAATTTAGGCCAAAAAATCTTAGACATAACAAAACACTTAATCCTACCGGTGACGGTTCTTTTCACTGTTTCACTTGCAGGATTACAACGCCAGATGAGAGCAAACCTACTAGACGTTCTCGATAGTGACTATGTTAAATTCGCACGAGCAAAAGGCGTTAGCGAATACAAAGTTATTATGAAACACGCGCTTAGAAACGCAGTTAACCCTATGATTACACTTCTTGGCTTTGAATTTGCGGGCTTGCTGAGTGGTGCGGCGCTTACGGAATATGTGTTTCAATACCCGGGCCTTGGCCGTTTAATCCTTGAAGCAGTCATGAAATCCGACATCAACCTTGTTATGGCGTCGTTAATGATGGGCGCTATTATGTTAATCCTCGGCAACCTTATCGCAGACCTATTGCTAATATTCACCGACCCTCGCATAAGAACCGGAGGGACTAACTAATGTTTAAAGAAATTCTAAACGGTTTAATGAAAGATAAGTTCGCAAAAATTGCGCTCTGGGTGCTGTTTATAATCTATTTTGCACTGGCGTTTGCAAACTTTATCGCACCTTACAGCAAAGATTTTTCGGACAGAAGTCTTGCCTACGCGCCACCATCAAAAATCTTCACAATAGACCAAAACGGCAAGTTCTCAAAGCCTTACACATATAACTACAAGCGCTCGTTTGATGATAAAAACTTCAATATGTATCAACTCGACCGCTCGCAAAAATATTACCTGAAATTCTTTTCAAAAGGCACTGACGGCAAACGCCATCTGGTAAGCGTTCCACAAGGGGGAAACTTATTTTTACTGGGAACAGACATTAACGGACGAGATGTCTTCTCACGCCTACTTTTCGGAGGCAGAATTTCAATGACAATCGGATTTCTGGCGCTTTTCGTACTATTCCCGATAGGTATGATTTACGGCGGAATATCAGGCTATTTCGGCGGTAAAGTCGACACCATAATGATGCGTATTGCAGAGGGAATTATGTCCATCCCGAGTTTCTATCTTCTCATAATTCTTGCCTCTATTCTTCCGGCAGGAATGACAAGCATTCAACGCTTCATTCTAATCGTTATAATCCTAGCATTCATAGGCTGGGCAGGCTTCGCGCGGGTCGTTAGAGGTATGGTTTTATCTATAAAAAATCAAGAATTTGTGCAAGCAGCAAAATCCATCGGAGCGTCAAACTTCCGTATAATCACAAAACATATCCTCCCGCAAACAACTAGCTTCATAATCGTGGCAATAACCCTATCAATCCCATCCTACATTCTATCTGAATCAGGTCTAAGCTTCCTCGGCCTTGGTATCCAACAACCAGACGCAAGCTGGGGCAATATGCTTAAAGAAGCGCAAGTATTCTCAAACATAATATACCGTCCGTGGCTTCTAACCCCGGGGTTCCTAATCTTTATTGCAGTGCTTTCATTCAACCTTGTCGGCGACACTATCAGGGATATCCTTGATCCTAAGTCGAAGATAAGGTAATTTGTTCGCATCAATTCCGCCGTAATGTTTCGAGTCGAAGCCTTCCGCTCACGTTTGCTTTACATTTGCCGCTCCTGACAAATTTTAAGCGGTTGTTATCAACAACCGCAAAATTTGAAACGTCGCTATCGTAGTGCTTGCCTGCTTGTCTTGCTCACGCAAGCCATCACGCAAGCACCGGCTTACGCCCTCTGCTCGCGATAGACGGCACCGTTCGCGTTCGCGGCCGAAAGCGCGGTTTCGCCCGTCGCACGCTCAACTGTCCGCAAGGCTAGCCTTGCTCCCTGCCTCTGCTCGCAGAGGCAAAAAAAAGACCTTGGTATTCAAGGCCTATCCGTTTAAATAAGAAGAGAGAGCTTTATATGTATATATAAAGTTCTCTCAAAATCGAAATTTGCTAGTTTTGTCAAAAATATTACAAAATATTAAGACACACCTTTTTTCAAAATTTCGCGCATTTGCAAATAACGGTTCAATTCGTCCTCAAAACGCGGCATATAATGATACATTATAGGATTTATGAACACTCTGTTTCTAAACGGCGCGTCTTCCAAATAAACCTGCGGAATAACATTTATCATAAATTCTATACACAAAGGTGCATTCATTTGATTATCCACATCTATTTCAATAAAATTAAATTTATCTTTGTATCTGCGTTTTAATACAAGCCAATTTGGTTTAAATTTTTGACAGGATGAACAATCTTTTGCAAAAAAGTATATCAATGCAGGCTTACCTATCTCCTTAACTTCACCGGTGTTTGTCGTCACAACCTGTTTTTCCGCCTCTGCAACTTCTGATTTTCCACCAAGTAAAAATCCTGCTAAAAATCCCGCCAAAAGCATAACAACAGCTAATATAATCAATTTATATTTACTCATTTTTGCCCTCCAAATTCTATTCTACAACAAACCTAACTTCTTGCAAATTTTTCAACTATGTAACAGTTTCTTAACACAAACTTGATTTCATTATATATTTGAGTATATACTAAGTATATAAGTGTTTAGTTATTCCCGTTGTTATTACCTTTTAAAAAAGAGGAGCCTCGTGTTATGCCAAAAGATAGCGTTATTAAGATGAAAAAATGTGAAAGTTTTTCAAACCCCGCAAGAGATGATGTATTCAGCTGTGAAGAAAACGATTTAATGAGTGAATATATCAAATCAATTTCGCATTATACTGCCCTAACAGCTGAAGAAGAAAGAGATTTAGCACAAAAAATTCAAGCCGGAGACATTGTTGCCAAGCAAAAACTTATTGAAGCAAACCTACGCCTTGTTGTTATGATTGCAAAGAAAACAATTCATATTTCTAAAATTCCGATGAGCGATTTAATCCAAGAGGGCAATATTGGTTTGATGATTGCAGTTGAAAAATTCGACCACAATTTAGGTTACAAATTCAGTACTTACGCAAACTGGTGGATTAAACAGGCTATGTTCAAGGCGATTTCTGAACAGGGCTATTGTATGAAAATTCCTGTATATATTCAGGAAACCTTATCTAAATTTTCAAAAGTTAAACGCGAACTTGAGCGCGAAGAAAACAAAACTGTTTCAAACAGCGAAGTCGCAAAGAAAATGAATATTGAACCCGATAAAATCGACACGTTTTTGTCTGCTTATTCAAAAAGTTTGTCACTTGAAAGTTCTTTGAACAATGACGAGAACAAAGATATGACGCTTGCTGAAATCATCCGCGATGAAAACGCTTCTGTTGAAGAAGAAGTTGAATTTGAGGGTTTAAAAACAGATATTTACAGTATTGTTTCAAGCTTAAAAGACCGTGAACAAGAGGTTGTCAAAATGCGTTTTGGCCTAGGCGACACAGCGAAGAAAACCTTAGAAGAAATCGGTAATTTATACGGTGTTACAAAAGAATGTATTCGCCAGACAGAGATGCGCGCATTAAAGAAAATGAAAGCAAGCGGCGCCGAACTCCTTGCTTGCTACGTTTGTTAAGTTGTGGAGTATTAGCTCCACAACTGTCATTCCGAACTTGGTCGACTGAGTCGACAGCCATAATTGGTTAATTGATAAAATTCCCTGTTGTCATCCTGAACTTGTTTCAGGATGACAGGCAAAAATTAAATGTAACAATTTCTTAACATTTACCCTTCGGTTAAGCAATCCCCCCCCCCCCCCGCTGAACTTTATATAAGAGTAAGGAAATATAAAGGAGGAAAATATGGGATTAGGAATTAAAAAAATTATTGCGGCGGTAAAAACATTAAAAAGTAATCCTTTTAGTAAGGCTAAACTAAAAAATTGTAAACACAAGATTGATGTTAACGCTGCTGATCTATTTTCAGAAGCAAAACCAAAGAAACCTACGGGGAATTACAGAGTGTTTCCAGATAAACCTGAACCAACATCAATGACATTAACTTATCAAGATTACGACGCGGAAAAGATAAAAAACACAGTTGCTGCTTGGTCACAAACAATTAATACGAAAGTTTAGTTATAACACAAGGGCGGGTTTAAACCCGTTCCTGATATAAATAATATATAACAAATATTGACAAAATTTATAAATATTTACATTCAATACAAATGAGTCAATTAAAGATTTAAAAAACTCTTTATAGAAGTATCAGGGGATACTTATTTATTAAAAGAAATCGAAAGGGGATATTCTATGGGAAAAATAACCGCATTATCACGCTTATTTATTAAAGCAGGACAAAAAAATTATTTAAAACAATTTAAAGAAGCAGGCACAAAAACTTTTGCAGGAACAATTACATTACCCCATTTTGCGCAATTTAACTTCCTCAAAAATAATACAAAATTAACAGGGAAAAAACTTGCATACGCTTATGGAGCAGCAACACTAGCAACACCTGTATTCATTGCTGCGACTACCTCAGGCGAGGGCAGTCAAAAAGCAATCCGTAACAGCATTATTGGCGGTTCTATATTCGGTCCTGCGGGCAGCGCATTAGCAGGGATGGTCACACTGGATAATGAAGCAAACAAACTGGAACAAAAGCGTCTTGAGCAGGAAGAAGAAGATAACTATTTTGAAAGAATGTATTATGAAGATGAAGAATTCCGAAATGAATATGAAAAAGAACGACAAAAAGAACTGGAAGAAGACCAACAATATGACGAACTAGGATAAATAAAAAAGGGGCGGTTTTAAAAACCGCCCGACTTTTGGAAAATATTGTAACCTCTAGCCAATAAGCCAGATATGAAGCCCGCTTGACCGCGGGTTAGTTATTAACTCTCGCAGTGCTTTTTAAGTGGAGTTCTCTTAATTGTTGCAGAGAAGCTTCGCCCGGAGCGTCGCTCATCAGGTCTTTTGCACCTGAGTTTTTAGGGAACGCGATTACGTCACGGATTGAATCGGTTCTTGCAAGAAGTGCAACAAGTCTATCCAAACCGATAGCCAAACCTGCGTGAGGTGGTGTACCGTACTGAAGCGCATTAACCATAAATCCGAATTTTTCAACAGCTTCTTCTTCTGTCAAACCAAGAGCTTTAAATATTTTCTTTTGAACTTCGGATGAGTGAATTCTTACAGATCCGCCGCCGAGTTCCGTACCGTTATAAACGATATCGTAAGCAATTGATTTAACGTTACCAAGATCACCGCTATCCAATTTGTCAAGATCTTCAAGACAAGGTGAAGTGAACGGGTGGTGCATTGCCATAAATCTGCCTTCTTCCTCGCTGTATTCAAACATAGGGAAGTCAACAACCCAGAGAAGCGCGTGTTTAGCTTCATCAATAAGGTTCAACTTTTTACCGAAGTGAAGTCTTAATCTTCCCATAATGTCGTAAACAAGTTTCGGTTTATCTGCAACAAAGAAGATAATATCGCCGGCAACGGCTTGCGCACGTTCTTGAATAGCTTTAGCCTGTTCTTCTGTCACAAATTTCATAACAGGAGATTTTGGAGTGCCGTCTTCTTGATAAATAATGTTTGCAAGAGCCTTTGCACCGAATGACATTGCAAGTTTTGTAATATCATCGATATCTTTTCTTGAGTAAGACGCGCCGCCCGGAATTTTGATACCACGAACGATACCGCCTTTTTCAAGAGTAGATTTAACGATTTGGAATTCAGATTGCATAATGATATCGCCAAGGTCGAAAAGTTCTAAGCCGAAGCGGGTATCAGGTTTATCAGAACCAAATCTGTCCATAGCTTCTTGCCAAGGCATTTGAATAAACGGAGGTTTAACTTCAACGCCTGCAGCTTTGAAAGCGTCAACAATGATATCTTCAACAACTTTGATAACGTCTTTTTGTTCAACGAAAGACATTTCAAGGTCAACCTGAGTGAATTCAGGTTGTCTGTCCGCACGCAAGTCTTCATCACGGAAGCATTTAGCGATTTGATAATATCTTTCAATACCGCCAACCATCAAAAGTTGTTTAAAGATTTGCGGAGATTGCGGAAGCGCGTAGAATTTACCCTCTTGTACACGAGAAGGAACGAGATAATCTCTTGCACCCTCAGGAGTTGTTTTGATAAGAATTGGAGTTTCAACTTCTAAGAAATCCTTATTATTCAACGTGTTTCTGATAGCTTGAACAATCTTGTGACGAAGAACAAGATTTCCAAGCATTTTTTCACGTCTGATATCTAAATATCTGTATTTCAAACGAACATCTTCTGAAACGTTATCGTCGTCAAGAACGAACGGTAAAACTTTTGATTCAGAAAGAATTTCGACAGATTCAGGATACATTTCAACCTGACCTGTAGCATATTTTTCGTTATAAGTTTCCTCAGGACGGCGTGTAACTTTACCTTTAACGGTAATAACGTATTCTGAGCGAACTTTTTCAAGCACACTGTGTACTTGCGGGTTAATCTGCGGGTTTGCAACGATTTGGAAGAATCCGCTTCTATCTCTTAATTCAACGAACAAAATACCGCCAAGGTCACGAACACACGCTACCCAGCCGGATAAAGTAACTTCCTGATTGATATTGTTCAAATTCAACTCGCCGCAATTGTGCGATTTCATCTTTGTAACTAACATACTATATCTTCCTCTTTTCTAAACATTTATGAAACTATTTTATAACAAACATGTCAAAAATCAATTTACAATTATCATGTTTATAATAATATAAGAAAAGGGATATTTTGTAAGGAGAAGAACATGAGTAATGATTGTATCTTTTGTAAGATAATCAACGGCGATTTTAATACTGAATTTTTGCTGGAAAACGATTATCTTGTTGTTTTTAAAGACATTAACCCTAAAGCAAAACACCATTTGCTTGTTGTCCCAAAGGTTCACGTTGAATCTTTGAACGAACTTGAGGACGAAAAACTTATGTCAGAACTCATCAAAGGTGTGAAAGAAGTTACAAAAAAACTCGGAATTAAGTCATATAGAGTTCAAATTAACACCGGAAAAGAAGAGGGACAGGAAGTTTTCCACCTGCATATACACGTATTATCAAATCATTAGAAAGGAATATAAGAATGAGCGAAAAATTTTATCACGAAATAACACCGGCAGGCTTCGGTATTGCTATTAAGAAAAAAGACGTACTTTTTGAGGGGCAGTCAGATTTTCAAAAAGTTGAAGTTTTTGAAACAGACAGCGAACTCGGAAGAGTTTTAACGCTTGACGATTTGATGATGACAACCGAGGGTGATGAGTGGCACTATCACGAAATGATTGCACATATTCCGATGATGAACCACAAATGCCCTAAAACTGTTTTAGTTATCGGCGGCGGTGACGGCGGAACTGTCAGAGAAGTTCTCAAACACGACACTGTTGAAAAAGTTGTACTTTGCGAAATCGATGGTATGGTAATCGATGCTTGCAAAAAATTCTTACCTACAATCGCCTGCGAACTTGATAACCCTAAATGCGAAATCCTCGTTGAAGACGCTATCGAATACATCAAAGACAAGAAAAACATGTTTGATATCGTCCTTATCGACTCAACAGATCCGATGGGGCCTGGTGAAGGATTATTCACAGAAGAATTCTACACAAATGTTAAAGAATCTTTAAAAGAAGGCGGTATCGTTGCAGCACAATCAGAATCACCTGTTGTAAACAAAAAAGAAATCAAAAAAATGTATGATTTGTTGAAAAAAGTATTCCCGATTTGCTCAACATACACCTCAAACATTCCTACCTACCCGGGCGGTTACTGGGCATGGGCATATTGCTCAGAAACAGTAAAACCTTTATCATACATTGATGAAGAACGCTGTGAAAAAATCACTAAAACTTGCAAAATCTATAACAAGGATTACCACCTTGCAAGATTTGCATTACCAAACTATTTAAAAGAGTTATTATAAGGGAATAAATCTATGTCATTTATCATTGCGATTATAGTTTTAAGCATATTAAAATTAACATTCACAATCGGGCGCTTTATCGCGGCCAAACGCCTTAAACTTCCGGTTGAAAAATTTGTCATCGGTATCGACTGGGGCAAACCAGTTTTCGCAAAGAAATTTAATGACACAGAACTTATAATCTATCCGCTGTTTTTCGGCGGGTACCTTGAATGTTCAGAAGAAAAATGCACAAAAGGTCAAAAAGCATTTTTAACATTTTCATCAGTCCTGATGATGATAATCTCAATGCTTATTATCGGACTAGTTGCAATAAATTACGTTCCGTCAGGAAAATATGACACAATAATCACAAACGCGCCTGAAACCTCACAGTTTCAGGCTGGCGATAAAATTTTGAATGTCAACGGAACAAATATAACCGGCCCGAACACGGTCAAATCAATTATCAACAAAAAAAATACCGTACTTAAGGACTTAGGCTTTACTGATGAGCCTGAAAATTCTGTTGTTCAGGTTGAGAGAAACGGCGAAATAACTAATCTTAAATCCGCTTCTTTTGATAATATTCAGTATAGAGTAAGTACAATATACTCTCCAAAATCAGAAGTATTAAAAAGCCTTAAAAAGAATATGGCATTCAAATTTGAGAAGAAAAGTTTCACAAAAAACTTAATCTCAATAATTGCTATGCTTGCATTAATCAGTATTCTCGTACTTGTTCACGAAGCCGGACATTTCTTAGCGGCAAAAATGTTCAAAATCAAAGTTGAACGTTTTGGATTCGGACTCCCATTCGGGCCTATACTGTGGCAAAAGCAGTGCGGCGAAACTCTGGTCGTTATTCACGCATTTTTGCTCGGGGGATATGTTTCATTCCCTGACGACGATAAAGATAATACGATGCCTAAAGATTCACCGGAAAGGTTTGCCAATAAACCGATTTATCAACGTTTAGTGGTTGTATCAGCAGGTGTTTTTGCAAACATCTTGTGCGCGATTTTCATCGTAATTCTGACGGCACTTATGTGGGGAAAACTTCCGACCGAAAACTACGACACATTTATTAAAGACCTTAGTCCGAAAGACAACGCGGCTGTGACATCTTCCGGATTTAAAAAGGGCGATAAAGTCCTTGAAATCAACGGAAGCCCGATTAACAGCGCTTACGCACTCCAACTTTACGCTATTAAAAGCAGAAAATTTGATGGAACAGTTTCGCTAGACGCAGTTAAAACAACACTTAAAAATCTGCAAAAACTCAACCCGAAATTTACAGATGCAAAACTAATACCGGCAGGAACAATAATTAGACTTCCGAAAAGTTTATCAGAAGAAGAGGTTAAACTCACAGACGATATGCTTCGCGGTTACGAACGTATAACCGACGACAAAATTTCTCTCAACGATCGTCAAAAAATGCTTCGTAACGCTGCACAAGGTAAAAATATTTATAAAACCGACGGGCTTACAACTCTTGTGGACTTAGCGTTCGCCCTGAGTGATACTGCCAGCCCGATGAACATAAAAATAGAACGCAACGGCAAAACAATAGACCTAAAACCAATTTATTCTAATGAAAAAGGCGTTATGGGGGTTGAACTTGACAAAAAACGCGTATTTGTTGAAACAAAAACATTCAAATCAGCTGTCACAGAAAGTTGGAATTACCTGTACAGCCAGACAAAAATGTTGTTAAAAGGCTTATGGCAACTATTCAGCGGCAAAGTTCCGCTAGACAATATGCACGGTGTTGTTGCTGTTGTAAAATATGGCGGTGACGTAATCCAACAGGATGGATTCTGGCAAGGACTGCTTTTAACAGCATTAATTTCGCTCGATTTAGCAATCGTAAACTTCCTGCCGATACCAGCACTTGACGGTGGGCATGTCATGTTCCTTCTTATCGAAAAGCTTTACGGTAGACCGCTTGACGAAGAAATGGTAAACTCAATCGCAACCGCAGGGTTTATGTTCCTGATATTGTTGATGGTAATAGTGCTTTATAACGACATAGTAGCACTGGCTTTACATAAAATTTAGGATTAAATATGGAAAAACTCGGAGCATTTATAGTCCCAACAGGTGTAGGCGCAAGCATTGGAGGCTTTGCAGGTGATGCAAGTCCTTATGCACGCGAATTTTCCAAACACTGCAAACTCATCGTAAACCCGAATGTTGTCAACGCAGGCGGGTTTTCAGGAATTAACGAAAACATGTTTTACGTTGAGGGATATTCTCTTGACGAATTTTTTAAAGGCAATTTAAACCTTGTACCTTCACACGATAACAAAATCGGAATAATTTTTGACAAGGGAATTCCCGAACACATCCTGAATGTTCACCTGAACACAATGAACGCAGTAAAAGCCGTGTACGGACTTGATATTCCGTTTTATGAGTTAACAGAAGAAGCTGTAGGCGTAGAATTTTCAATGGAAGAAAGCGGAATTTCAACAGGCAGGGTAAATAATCCAGAAACATTGCTAAAAACGGCGAAATCACTACTTGCGAAAGGCGCAGAGGCTCTGGCAATTGTTTGTATGTTTGAAAACCCAACAGAAGAGAACCCCGAATATCAAAACGGCGAGGGAACTGACCCCGTAGGCGGTGTTGAAGCAATAATTTCTCACTATATTTCAAAAGAGCTTCAAGTTCCATGCGCGCACTCACCTGCATTTGATGATTTGGAAATAACAACAGACTTAATAGATGGCAAAGCAGCTTCTGAATACATAACCCCGACGTTTTTACCTTGTATTTTATTAGGTTTAAGCAACGCGCCTAAACTTAATACAACAGAGGGAATAAGTATAAACGACCTTGATTTTCTTCTAATGCCGCATAACTGTCTTGGCTCAACGCCCGTTTTTGAATGTTTAAAACGCAATATTCCAGTATATGCAATAGAAGAAAACACGACGGTTCTTGATGTTACAAAACAAAAAATATTCCCGACAACTGACGGAATAAAACTCGTCAAAAGCTATCGGGAAAGTTTAGAGAAGATGGCCCTTTAACGGGCTTACTTAAAATTGTCATGCTGAACTTGTTTCAGCATCTGTCACACGATGAATTCTATCGGTGACGCTAGACAGATCCCGAAACCGTCTTGCTCGACTCGCAGAAAACGTGCCTCCGCGCGTCCCGCGCTTCGCACTCTGCTCGCTCGCGCAGTTCGGGATGACATAATACTTTTATTTCTTCTGGAAAATCATCACATATTCATGCTTAAAGATGTAGAAACCGCCTGCAAGCGCTCTGTAACGCCATAGGTTCGCGTCTTTACCCTTGCAGCGTTCGTTGCCTTGAATATCTTTTACGATTACGGCTTTTGTTGTGAAACCGATTTCGTTCATTCTGCGCATACATTCAAAACCTAATGGTATATATTGAGAATCCGCGTACTTGTCACCGATAATAAGTGCTGCGAAACGTCCTTTTTCAAGTAAATCGTAACCGTTTTTCGCAACTTTTTCAAACAGGTCATAGAATTCTTCTGTTGAAGAACAGTTTGACAAATCTTCTTTGCGGTCTGAGAACTTAATAATATCATCATAAGGCGGATGGAGGATTAAAAGCTGAGCGCTTTCTTCACCCATAATATCAAGACGCGCTTTAATCTTTTCTTTTGCGAGTTCTGAGGCAGAATCCGCACAGATAATATTCACATCTGTAACAAGTTGTTTAGGTGTAAATTTTTCAGAAACGCTTTCAGCAAGTTCATCTTTCAACTCAACGCCGATACAGCGTCTGCCCATATTGATTGCTTCAATACCTGAAGTTCCAGAGCCGAAAAACATATCAAGAACGATATCATTTTTCTTTGTAAATCTTTCGTATAACTGCTCAGCGATTTGCGGAATGTAGTTTCCGTGGTACTCGTTTGAGTGTCCGTTTTCACGCGAACGCGCAGGGAATTCCCACAAAGAATCCGTCATAACATGCCCGTAATCTTTCCAGTTATTCAAATCAATGTCACTGTATTTTGTAGTCTTAACCGGTTTAACGACCTGCAAATCAGGTTTTGGTACCGGTTTTAATCTGGTATTGCCTCTTACTGCCATATCCATATCTCCCTCTTCTCTAATGTTTTAATTCTATAAAATTGTTTCAAAATTGTAATCAAACGTATGGATGAGATTTTGTTTCTGCTAGAATTATAAAGGGATTTAAGGGGATAAAAATGGCAAGAATTCAGCAATTATCAAAGCATTTGATTAACCAGATTGCAGCGGGGGAAGTTATTGAGCGTCCGGCATCGGTTGTAAAAGAACTGGTTGAAAACTCAATTGACGCGGGTTCTGGCCGTATTAGCATTGAAATCACAAACGATTGCCGCGATATAAGAATTGCAGACAATGGCTGCGGAATTCACCCTGACGATATTTATCTTGCGTTTTCCAAGCATGCCACAAGTAAAATTCGAGAAAGCGAAGACCTTTTTGATATCCATACTCTGGGTTTCCGCGGAGAAGCGCTTGCAAGTATTATTTCTATCGCCAAACTCACCTGCACAACCAGAACAAAGGATTACGATACAGGAACACGCGTAAAATGCGAGAATTCCGAAGTCGAAAAGATTGAAACAAGCTGCGCCGTCGGAACGATTATGGAGGTTAAAGACCTTTTCTACAACCTTCCTGCACGTTTAAAATTCCTCAAAAATTCAAACACCGAATTTTCTTATATTCAGGAGTTAATCCAGAACCTCGCGCTTTCACATCCGGAAGTCGCGTTTGAATTAAAGAAAAACGGCAAAACTGTTCTAAAAACCACAGGCCAAAACATGCCGCTTCTAACCATCAAAGAAATCTACGGCGAAGATGTATCTAAAAATTTAAAAGAAGTTTGCAGAACCGACGAACTTTCAGGCCTGAAAATCAGCGGTTACGTCAGCACACCTGATTTAACACGCTCAAGCAAAAAGTATTACCATATTTATATTAATTCAAGAACCGTAAAATGTCCTGTATTCTTAAAATCAATAGATATGGCATACAAAAGTCTTATCGCAATCGGCAAATATCCGATTGTAATTCTTAACCTTGAACTTCCTGCAAGCGATGTTGATGTAAACGTTCACCCGACCAAAAAAGAAGTTCGCTACAAAAATCCGAACCAGATTTTCAATTTTATCATGAGCGCAATTCATGCCGGACTCGCCAATTACGCAGAACGCCCGACAAACATCGTAGAAATAAACCAGCCGACGTCACGTCGTTTTGAAAACCCTAAGGTTCAGACTGACGCCCCGACTGTAATCAACTTGATGTTTCCGCAATCTACACCAACCGAGGACGACACAATTTACTTCTCTGACAAACAGGTTGAAACAATTCAAGCGCACCGAGAAGCCGAAATCACACAAACACAATTTTTCACGCCTGTCGAAACCGCACCGCCTGAACCCGAAGACAAAATCATCGGTCAATACAAAAATACTTATATTTTAATTGAAAAGGAAGACGGACTTGAAATCGTCGACCAGCACATTGCAGAAGAACGATACATCTATGAAAAACTTATGAGCGAAAAAGAAATAATTTCTCAAATGCTTTTCATCTCTGACGTTCAAACGATTTCTGCAACAGATGCGGCTATCATCAAAGAAAATATCGCAAAATTTGAACGCTTCGGCTACGGTATAGAATTTATTTCCGACACAGAACTAATCTTCCGCAAAGTTCCGCAAATGCTTTCAAAAGTCAACCCGAAAGAAATTCTAACTGATATTCTCGAACACATCGAAGGCGATATCGACCACCTGGAAGAAAAAATTCTTATCACAACCTCCTGCAAAGCAGCCGTTAAAGCAGGCCAAAAGCTTTCAACGTGGCAAATGCAGGAAATAATCAAAAAATGGCGGACAACCAAAATGCCTTACACCTGCCCGCACGGAAGACCAATTTGCAAATTCTTTGAACACAAAGATATTGCTAAATTCTTCCAGAGAAATAATTAAGGAGATATTATGACAAAAGAAACGTACTTACACGACAAACACGTTGCACTCAACGCAAAAATGGTAGATTTTGCAGGCTGGCACATGCCTGTACAATACCAGACTTCAATCATCGAAGAACACAATACTGTCAGAAACGCCGTCGGGCTTTTTGATGTGTCGCACATGGGCGAAGTTTTTGTATCGGGTAAGGACGCGCTTAAATTTCTTAATTCAGTTGTACCGCAAGATATCTCCAAGCTTGCGTATGAAAAAGCTGTCTATTGCCAGCTTCCAAACAAAAACGGCGGGCTTATTGACGACCTCATTATTTATAAATTAGGGATTACAGAATACTTAATCATCTGTAACGCCTCAAGACTTGATGAGGATTTGAACTGGCTCGTACGCAACAAACGCGGGCTTGACGTTAAAATAGACAACCAGTCACACAACTTTTCACTTTTAGCTGTTCAAGGCCCTAAAGCCGCAGAATTGCTAGAAAAAATGGGCTTGAATACGAATCAGGACTCTTTCACCATTAAAACCGGCGAAGTTGCAGGGGTTAAAGTTCTGGCTTCACGCACCGGCTACACCGGTGAAGACGGATACGAAATCCTTGTTGAAAACGAATTTTCAGAATTTCTCTGGGATAAAATCCTCGAAGTCGGCGCAGAATTCGGCATAAAACCAATCGGCCTCGGCGCACGTGACACGCTACGTCTTGAAGCCGCACTTCACCTGTATGGAAACGATCTGGACGAAAACACCACTCCAATCGAAGCTGGACTTTCCTGGTCTATCCCAAAAGATAAGAAAGAAGACTACAACGGCAAAGCCGTTATTATGGAACAACTTGCAAACGGCGGTAATAAAAAATTAATCGCACTAAAAATGCTGGACAAATCTATCGCACGCCACGAATATGATGTTTATTTCAACGGCGAAAAAGTCGGACATATTACAAGTGGCGCCCCATCACCAACTCTCGGCGCAAATATAGCACTCGCTTATGTTAAAAATCTTAAAGAAATTTGCACAGATTCAATTGTTCAAGTTATGATAAGAGAAAAATTACATGATGCACAGGTTGTCAAAAGACCTTTTGTCAACAAAAGAAACAAAGTAAAAGGAGAATAAAATGGGTATCACAGAGAAAATTTTATGTTCATCAACACACGAATACCTGTTGGACAACGAAGACGGCACTTTTACTATCGGTTTGACCGACTACGCCGTTGAACAATTAGGAGACATTGTATTCCTGGAACTTCCTGAATTAGGCTCAGAATTCAAAAAAGGCGAGTCTTTCGGCGCCATCGAATCAGTTAAAGCCGCATCAGAAATCTATATGCCAATCTCAGGAAAAGTTATTGAAGTTAACGAAACTCTTGTTGAAACACCTGAAGAATTAAATCAAGATGTTTACGAAAACGGCTGGCTTATAAAAGTTGAAGCAACTGTAGACGCTTCTGAAATGAATGATTTAATGGAATACGAAGACTATAAAGAAAGCGTACACTAATGGAAAACTTCTTAGTACATAACGACGACACAAAAGCTCAAATGCTTGCCGAAATCGGCATGAATTCAATAGATGACCTTTTTGCGCAAATCCCCCAAATCGCTGTTCCAATTGATTTCGAGAAAGAACTTGGCAAAGCCAAAAGCGAACTGGAAACACAAAAAATCGTTAAAAAACTTGCCGCTAAAAACAATCTGCCTGACGAAAGTTTTCTCGGCGCTGGTTGCTATAATAAATTCACTCCGGCATGCGTTCTTCAAACCGCACAACGCTGGGAATTTTTGACAGCCTACACCCCTTATCAGGCGGAAATTTCGCAAGGCACGCTTCAAGTTATGTACGAATTCCAGACAATGATGTGTCGCCTTACAGGCATGGATATTGCAAACGCTACGGTTTATGACGGAGCAACCGCATGTGCAGAAGCGATTTTGATGGCTTCTCGCATTTCTAAAAAATCAAAAGCGCTGGTTCACAACAACATCAACCCTGAATACGAAAAAGTTATCAACACCTATGCGTGGGCAAAAAATATTGAAATAGAAAAGTTCACAGACGAACTTCCGACAAATCTCGCGGACTATGCGTGCGTTTTAGTCCAAACGCCCGACTACTACGGTGAAATTCTAAAAACACCAACGGTAGACGGAACACTTTTAATCGTCTGCACAAACTTTAGTGCGCTCTCAATTCTTGAGCCTCCGAGAAATGCAGACATTGTCGTGGGCGATATTCAACCGCTCGGAATTCCGCAATCGTTTGGCGGCCCTTATGCAGGCGTTATCGCTTGTAAAGAAAAATATATGCGCCAGCTTCCGGGAAGACTTGCTGGCAGAACAGTCGACACAAACGGTAATACCGCTTACTGCCTCACTATCCAAACGCGCGAACAACACATTAAGCGCGAAAAAGCAACAAGCAATATCTGTTCAAATCAGGCTCTTATGGGGCTTTGTGCGGCGCTTTATCTGACAGTTATGGGCGAAAACGGCTTCAAACAGGCGGGATATCTAAGTGCGAAAAACGCTCACAAACTCGCAAGCAAACTAAATATTGAAAATAAAAACTTCTTCAATGAGTTTGTATTCAAAGTTAATAATGTGGATGAAACACTTAAAAAACTTAGAGAAAACGGTATTGCCGGCGGTATAAAGCTTTCTGAAACCCGAATATTAACAGCCGTCACAGAAATGAACAGCGACGAAGCAATCGAAAAATTTGCAAATATAGTCAACAGTTAGGATATTAAAAAAGGGAGCGATTGCTCCCTTTTTATTTTTTATTAACTTAAGCATAATATTCAAGGTGCGGCATATTCGCTTGTGCCTCAGCCTTTTTATTTTGGATAATCTTGATAGCTTTTTGGATTTTATAAATTGGTGACAAGAAAATATTTGATTGAACTGCGTCAGCTTCTCTAGTGACATTCCAATCTTTCTCAAAGCTTGTTCTTGCCCCTTCGCCTTGAATTGCAAGAGCTGCAACGTTTGGCATGTGGCTATCGTAGTGATTATTTACTGTATGATTATAATTATTATTAGTATTTCCGAAAGCTATCGGTGTTGTATTTACTTTAATTGGATTAACTGCGATCATTTTGACCTCCTTCGGGATTGAGTAGAACCTCTTGCCCCTTTTATTAAGTGTTACTTAAACACTTCTTTCAACACTTTTACTATAACCTATATTAATATTTTTGTCAACACTTTAAAAACAAAATAGCCCGATTGGTGTAAAAGCTTGTAATATAAAGAAAAGAGTATAAAGTGTCAAAAGCGCACTTATTACAAGCTTTTAAGTGTCATTTTTACAATTGAAGCCCATTAAGAATTGTTAAGCACATTCAAAAATATTAGCAAGATTTTATGATACAATGACTTTAAATAAATATGACAGTGTGTGTAAATGGTATATCCGCGTATAATATTAATCAAACTTCCCGCTTAAACAATAATCGGGATAATTCCGTTGCAAATGTCCAACCCCCAATAAATAGCGCCAAAACGACGGCATTCAGAGGAACAGAAGACAAAACAAAGGCGACATTCAGAACAAAATTGTCAACAAAAGAAGAGCATCAACAATTTAACGCCGTTTCAAAAGAATTGGCGTCGGATGAAAAAAAACTTCTTAACGGCCTTTTAAAAAGCGGAATTCTGTTAAAAGACAATTCAGACGATAAATCCACCGTGCTTGCGAACCTGCATTCCATAGCAACAACCCCTAGAGCCGAAGGATTAGATAAACAAGTTATTCTAAAAAATGTACTTCAAACCCTTGCATTCCCGTACTCAATCAATCAGAAACTTGGTGATATTCCGGAGAATTACAAGGCGCCCATTTTACAATCACTATTAGAAAACAAAGAATTCGACTTCAAAACAATGCAGGAAGCAGACTCTAAATTCAACGACCTGCATTCAAGCACATGCCCGACTGCTTGCGTAGAATTCAATCTTGCAAGCAAACATCAAGCAGAATTTGCCAGATTTGCAAAAGATTTAACCTCACCTAAGGTTGAAACCGACAAAATAGTAAACTTCAGAAATCTTTCTAAAAACACAGCAGAAGCTGTGTGGCTTTTAAACGCGTTCAAAGCACCTTATGAAGTAATTGACAGGGATAGAGTTAAAATCAAGCTTAAACCAGACAAGGACGCCCTTACACGCGCACAAATTCAAACCAAGCATCAAGACGGCATGGAACGCAACGCAACAGACGTATTAATCCAATCAACATTAATGAACTTAGGTTCCCAGCAGACGTATAATTCCTTAATCGATGAGCGCAAAGGCGATTTTGCAACAGAAAATACCGGCCTGATTGAATTTGAAAAAACATTTGTTGAATCTGTTATTGAGAACAAAAGTACAACCTCAATGCTCTATCAACAAGTGGATGAAAACCTCACAGTAACAGGCTATGAATGCGATTTTGCAACAACAAAACAACAAATTTTAGACACCCTCAAACGCGACCAGAACGTTATTATAGGTATAACATATTTCGAAAAAGACAAAGAACAGCCTGATTACACCAAACCTCAAGAGGCAATTGCAGGTGGTCACGAAATTACAATCATAGGTGCGAGAACCGACAAAAACGGCGAAACAATTTTTATCTGTCAGGATTCAGACGATGAAGTCAACATGCCGATTGAATATCCTGAAAGCTGGTTATTACCTAGATTACACCACGCTGGACTCCCTGAAGACATTGCAGAGCGAACAATAACTGATACAAAAGAAAACTGGCAGATAGCCTTAGATAATTACCAGCAACTCAAAAGCTCTCACTAAAACGATTTTTCTATATGCTTGCCTAATCTGACTTTTAATGATATTATAAAGTTAAAATATGTTTTGGGTTAATTGAATGGTAGGAAAATCGAAAAAGTTATCAATTGCATTCTACTGGCATATGCATCAGCCGGTGTATCAGCTTACGCCCGAAAGTGATTATATTATGCCCTGGACAAGGCTTCACGCAGTCAAGGATTACCTTGATATGCTTACCATTATTAAAAACCACAAAAATATAAAACTAAATTTTAACATTGTTCCAATACTTGTGGATTCATTTATCCGCTACGGTGAACAAGGTTTCCACGACCTGCATTCCAGAATAACTGTAAAACCGGTTGAAGAACTCACCGACGAGGATAAAAACTTTATTATAAACAATTTCTTTGACGCAAATTATCAATTTATGATATTACCGCTTAAAGAATATGACCGCTTAATCCACAAATATCAATTTACAAAAGATATTAACGACTTTTCGCCACAGGAATATTCAGACCTTATGGCGCTTTTCAACCTAGCATGGATTGATAATTCTCACATCAAAGACTATCCGGAATTAAAAGCGTTATACAAAAAAGGCTCCGGCTTTACACTTGAAGACAGAAAAAAAATCATTGAAATCCAACGCGATATAATCCGTAAGATTATTCCAACATTCAAAAAATATTTAAAATCTAAACGCATAGAAATTACAACAAGCCCGCATTACCATCCAATATTACCGGCGCTTGTTGATATTGCAGATGTTTCGACGAATTCCAACGGGGATTTACCACTTACGCTTGGCATGAAAAAAGATGCAGAAAACCAGATAAAAGAAGCTATAGATATTATAGAAAAAGCATTCGGCGTAAAACCACAGGGGATTTGGCCATCTGAGCACTGTATCAGCAACAAAACCCTTAAACTTTTTAGCGATTTAGGTCTAAAATGGACGATCTCTGATGAAGGTGTGCTTTCAAACTCAATAAAATTTGATTTTGTGAGGGATTTCAACGGAAACCTTGAAAATCCTTATCCGTTATTGAAAGTGTACGATTTTAAATCAAACCTAAAAGTTATTTTTAGAGAAGCCGTATTCCCTAATCTTATCAGTTTTGAATACCCAAACCACGACTCTGAACGTGCTGCAAACGATCTTTATGACAGAATTAAAACGATTCAAAACAAAATCCAGAATTCACCTGACGACACCCATCTGCTAACAATTGCAATGGATGGCGAAAACTGCTGGGAAAACTATGCCAAAGACGGCGCTGTGTTCCTGAACACCCTTTATGGTTTAATCAACGACGATCCAACCCTTGAAACAGTCTTAATCAGTGATTACGTCGAAAATGAAAAACACTTAAAAGAACTCAATAGCATCAAAGCAGGTTCGTGGATTAATCAGGATTTCAAACTATGGATTGACGAACCATTGAAAAATTTGGCGTGGTCTTATCTAAAACAAGTTAAGGATGATTTAGAAAACTTTATTCTTTTAAACCCTAATCATCCAAACATTGAATCCGCAAAAAAAGAATTGTTTGTTTGTCAGGGCAGCGACTGGTTCTGGTGGTTTGGTGAGCCGAACGACTCAGGCCACGACAATATCTTTGACTACCTGTTCCGTATGCACTTGAAAAATGTTTACGAATTTCTTGACATGCCTGTACCGGAACGCCTTAATGTTCCGCTTCTCGACTCGCTGGAAGAACAATTCGATGCCGAACATCCACTTCCATCCGCAATAGACATGAAATTTCTTGAAATTTCCGACGGGCCTGTACTTCAAGAGAATAAACTGTTTGACAGGATAGCCTATGGATGTGATTCAAACAATTTCCATTTAAAATTTTATCTCAATGAATATATGCAAAACAATCCGACCAAATATTATCAAACATTCCAAACATATATCTATATGAGAAATGCGAATAAAAAGCACTATTTATCGCATATTAGATTGATAAACAAGACCGAAAGCATACTGCCGGTCTGTAAAGAAAAATTTCACAACGAATTTCAACTCACAGTCGACGACGGAGTGTTAAAATTTTCGCGTCTCACCTCAGCAATTCAAAACGGTCTGTGGGTATTGCAATCGAAAAAAGATTTTGCTATCAGTCACGAAAAAACAATAGACGTAACAATTCCGCTAGATAATCTTGATATTGGCGTTGGCGAAGAAATGGAATTTATTATCGCACAATCAAAATTAGGTGTACTGGATTCAGTAACACCTAATGAAGTTCTATTAAAAGTTAAGAGAATTTAATTACTCAGGTCGACAAGTTGCAACAGCTGATGCAGCAAGAGCTACAGCACCTGCAACCAAACCACCTATTATCATGCGTTCATTTTTAATGGTTTTCATTGCACGTTCAAGAACAGCATGACCATCTTGAGTGATAGTTGTCCCTGCTTTAACTAATTTTTTCTTGTTGAAACCGTCTTTAACCAATGCTTTTGCTTCTGCTTCAGTTGTATTGCTGTTCAATAAAATTTGTTTTCCATCTTCTGAGAATTTAACTTCGCCATTTTCTGCAATTTTATTTTCAACAACTTCTTTAAGTTTATCGCGTAACCCTTTTCCTTTTAATGCATTGCCTTTGTCATCAACCATTTGCTCACGTTTAATTTCTAAGAAATCTCCGAAACGATTGAAAAACTTCTCTGTTTGAGCATTGTTAGCGTAAGTTTTATCAGTAGCATAAACTGTATCAAGATAATCTTTTGCGCTTGCCGCATTTAAAAGTTTATAAAGTTTATCAGAATTCATCTCTTTAACAACTTCCTTGACGAACCTGTCAGAAGTTGCCTGACTTTTAGCATTAACAAGCGGCATATAATTACCAGCTGCAACGCCAGCACCGATTCCTGCGACTGTACTTGCTGCGATAATACCTGTACGATTTTGATTATTAACTTGCATACAATTTCTCCAATTTAAAGAAAACTACACACTTTATACAAAACTAAACATAAATTTATTTGCTAGTTAAAGCAAAAATTTTACATTTGTTAACCATTTGTCATCCTGAACTCGATTCAGAATCTATCCAGTGTGACGGGCTATCGGTTTCGCTTGCCAGATTCCGAAACAAGTTCGGAATGACAGGAAAAGGGTTAGCCACCTTACTTTCCTGTAGAGCCGAAACCACCTTCGCCACGAACGGTGTCAGAAAGTTCCGTTACAACTTCGATTTTTGCTTGTTCGTACTTCGCAATAACCATTTGTGCAACACGTTCACACGGTTGAATAACGTAAGATTGGGTTGATAGGTTCACAAGCGCAATACAAACTTCTCCGCGGTAATCTTCATCAACTGTTCCAACACAGTTAATCAAAGAAATTCCGTGTTTGATTGACAAGCCGGAACGCGGTCTGATTTGCGCTTCGTAACCGTGTTCAAGTTCAATTTTTAATCCTGTAGGGATTAACTTGCGTTCTAACGGTTTCAAAACAATCGGTTCAGCGATTGCAGCGCATAAATCCATGCCTGCAGCGCCTTCTGTTTTGTATTCAGGAACATTCACGTTATGTGGTAAACGTTGAATTTTTAAAACTGTCATAATTTCTCCTCTATTTTAAAATTTGTGTTTCAATCGCTGCAAGAGCGTCGTCAAGTTTTGACGCATCTTTTACGCCGCCTTGTGCAAAGTTTGGACGACCACCGCCGTTAGCACCTGTTGCACGGGCAATTTCGCCAACAATTTTGCCAGCATTGACACCTTTTTGGATAAAGCTGTCAGAAACTTTTGCCAATACCATCCTGTCATTAGCAAGAACAATTACACACTCGCCAAGTTTATTTGCAAGAAGTTCCACACCAGCTTTAACGCCGTCTGCGTCAAAGTTTTCGATTTTAGATATGAACACTTTTCCGCCATCAACGTCTTTCGCGCGTGAAATAAATGTTGAGAATTTATTTCTTGCTGCTTCTTCTTTTAGTTGTGCAAGTTGTTTTTGAAGCTCACGATTTTCTTCCGCAAGTTTTTCAACACGTTCAAGAACTTCATCAGTGTGAACTTTAAATCTAGCTTCAAGTGCGTTTGTAACTTTAGCTTTTTCGTTCATATATTCAAGTGCAGCTTTAGCAACAACAAGTTCAATACGTCTGGTACCTGCTGCGATTGCACTTTCAGAAACGATTTTAACTAATCTTAAATCGCCCGTGTTTTTCGCGTGCGTACCAGCACAGAATTCACGAGAAATAACAGCCGGTGCGTTTTCTTGACATTTGCAGCCCCCGCCACATTTACATTTCTTCGCTCCGCCTATAGATACAACACGAACAACATCTTCGTATTTTTCACCAAATAATGCAGTTGCACCTGTAAGTTTCGCTTCTTCTATATCCATAACATCTGTGCGAACCGTAAGTTTTTCGCTAATCCATTCGTTCATAAGGTTTTCAACCTTAACGACCTCATCAGGAGTCATTGCACGTGAGAAAGTAAAGTCAAATCTCATACGATTTTCTTCAACCTGTGAACCAGCCTGCTTAACCTCATCGCCTAATGTTTTAACAAGCGCTGCTTGAAGTAAGTGAGCAGATGTATGGTGAACGCGGATTTCTGAACGTCTTGCCGCATCAATAGAAGCGCAAACACTGTCACCGATAACAACTTCGCCGTTAAGAATTTGGCATCTATGAACAAATAAGTGATTAACTTTAAATGTTGTCAAAACTTCTGCTTTAAGGTTTTCACTTTCGATTATACCGCTGTCGCCAACCTGTCCGCCGCATTCTGCGTAGAACGGAGTTTTGTCAAGAACGATGTCAACAAAGCCTTCACCTTCAACCTGAGCGAGAATTTTCGCATCGCACACGGTTTCATCGTAGCCTACAAACTCAGTTGAACCCACCTGTTCTTCTATTTTTGCATATTTAATATCGCCTGTAACTGAAATTTTCGCAGTAGCAGCTTTTGCACGATCCTTCTGTTCTTGCATAGCCTTTTTGAAGCCATCTTCATCAACCTTGAGGCCGTTTTCCTCAGCGATTTCACGTGTAAGTTCAAACGGGAAACCGAAAGTATCATAAAGTCTGAATGCGCTTTCACCGTCGATATCTTTTTTGTCAGCGATAAACTCTTCTAACAACTTGTAACCACGGTCAAGTGTAACCTTGAAGCGTTCTTCTTCTTTCTTGATAACATCTTTGATTTTCGCCTGATTTTTAACAAGTTCTGGATAAGCTTCACCGTAGTGTTCAATAACAGTATCAACAAGTTTGTAGAGGAATGGTAAATCCATTCCGAGGATTTTTCCATGACGGAGCGCACGTCTTAAAATCATTCTCAAAACATAGCTTCTGCCTTCATTTCCAGGGATTACACCGTCAGAAATCAAGAAAGTTACGCAACGCGCGTGGTCTGTAATTATACGCAATGAAATATCTGTTTTTTCAGATTTTTTGTAAGGAACGCCACTCATTTCACAGACCTTGTCCAGAATAGGTTTTAAAAGGTCAGTTTCAAAAGTTGATGCAACGCCCTGACACACCATTGTAATACGTTCTAAGCCCATGCCTGTATCAACGTTTTTCTTTTCAAGCGGGGATTGATTACCCTCTTCATCCTGATAAAGTTCGGTAAAAACGAGGTTCCAAATTTCAACCCAGCGGTCGCATTCACAAGTATCAATACCACAGTCGTCAGAACATTTGTATTGTTCACCTAAATCATAGTGAATTTCCGTGCAAGGACCGCAAGAACCAGACGCCCCGGGAGGCCCCCAGAAGTTATCCTTTTTACCTTTGCGTTTAATACGTTCAGCCGGAACACCGATACTTTGCCAGATTTCCGCGGCTTCGTCGTCAGTTTCAAAAATAGTAATCCATAATCTGTCTTTATCAAGTTTTAAAACTTCGGTTACAAATTCCCACGCCCAAGGAATAATTTCTCTTTTGTAATAGTCTCCAAAAGAGAAGTTACCAAGCATTTCAAAGAAAGTGTGGTGGCGCGGAGTACGACCAACATTTTCAATATCAGAATCTTTTCCGCCTGCTCTTGCGCATTTTTGGCAAGACGCAGCGCGCGCAGGGTCGTACGGCGGTTTTACAATACCTAAAAACATAGGTAAAAATTGAAGCATGCCTGCTGTAGTCAACAATACAGTTGGATTATCCGGCACAAGGCTTGAACTTTCAACGATAGTGTGCTGATGTTTATTTTTAAAGTAATCTAAGTATAACTGTCTAATCTGATTTCCTGTTAACATAATATTCCTCTTCTAACTAATATATAGAAACATGGTATTACGAAAACAGTTGATTTTAAATAGAATTATAAGTTATTTAAAGATAAAATTAAACACTTGAAAAAAATTTATGTTTGATATAATATAAAGGAGCACTTCATGCCGGAGTGATGGAATTGGTAGACGTGCCAGACTCAAAATCTGGTGAGGATCACACCTCGTGTCGGTTCGACCCCGACCTTCGGCAAATAATAAGCCCTTCGTTTTTACGAGGGGCTTATTATTTTTTGTGGGCGGGGGAGAACCGTGTCGGTTCGGAGAATTTTCGGTAGGGTGAAGCGGAGCGAAACCCGTAACTTGTCCAGAAGCGTGGTTCTGGACAAAGCCGAATAATCCGAAAGAACCCCGACCTTCGGCAAATAAAAGAGGGATACCGATGGTATCCCTCTTTTATTTTTATTGAAATATTATTTCTTCGCCATTACTGGATTTAGGATTGTTGTTTTTATATTATTTAATACCATTTGCAAATCTGTTTTGGTAATTTTTAAATCCTTGTCATAATCTAATGGCTTATTAGCTTCATATAATGTTTTAGTAATTGAATCTGTTGCACTTGTTAAAAATGGTTTATTTACTCGTGCGGGAGTATAAAAAAGTGCATAAAGCTCGCCGCCCGTAAGTTTCCCTTTGTGCTTCCTCATATAAGTATTTTTCATTGTCAATATATAATTTCTTACATATGGCATTTGCTCTGCACGCGATAACGATAGGAATTTTTCCATTGAAATTTCACTACTAAGCTTGATTGCATCCTTGCCTAATTGCCCAAGACCAGCAAAACTTCCGTTTTTCACATCGGGTTCAAACTTTGACTCTTTGTATAAAAGAGCGGTTAAATCTTCAGCTTCACAGTTTACTTTTTCTGAGGTCTTAATAATTTCGCTGACAAATTCATCCTTTACGTCCGGGACTACATTTGCTACCATTTTTTTTATCCGTTGAAATTCAACAGTTTCAATAATATCCCCAAAAATATTTTCCATAGACTTTACAGCCTGTTTTTGGATATTAGTCTCAACAGGCATTCTTTCGGGTGCATGACTTGCTATTGGCGCAGTTAAGGCGTGTGCTGCAATCATTATCGCAGGATATGTTTTTTTTATTATAGTTTTTGGCGTGGCGCAAATTCTCTTTAATGTTCCAAACCTATTTACGCCTATATTAGAGTTGGTAATTCGTGGTAAATGCATATATTTCCCTAGTGTTTTACTTTAATAATTCTTGCTAAATATAAATCTTGCAATATATTAAAACCGAAATATTTTATAAAGTCAATAATAAATTTGCTAGTCGGTAATTGCAATCTGCTTTTCATATATTAAAGTTTTAATTGTTTTTCCATTTATAAAGGTTTCAACTTCTTTCTTTAAGATAAAATTATTCTTTTTATAATAATCATAATTGCAAGTCGTATCCGTCCACAGGCAAATTTTACTTATACCATTTTCAATACAAGCTTTCACAAGTTCCGTAAGAAGCATTCTCCCGCAGCCTTTTTGAGTGCTTACAAACAAGCCGAGAATTACATAATTCTCATCAATAATTTCCTTTAAGCTTTTACCGCAAGCTTCCAGATAATCAAACAGCTCAAGTACAATTTGTTGTTCCTGCTTAGATTCCAGCAACTGAACTTTATTTTTATACTCCACAAGCTTCTTGCTATTATCAGTTTTTGTAAACGCTAATAAATAAGCTTTCAGGTTATTCTCATCGACTATACTAAATGAATATTTACGATTCAAGTCATAATATTCGACCATAAAACTATAAATCAAAGTTTGCAATTCCACACTTTGATTGGTATAAAAATCTCCCCACGTTAATTGTGATAAATTCGAAGCTTCTTTAATATCTGAATCTTGAAAGTTTCTGATTAACATATTACCCCCCTTTCTTCATATCTTTCTGCCACGTAATAAGAAAATATATCCCGAGAAAAAAATAAACTGTCCACATCATAAATGTAGCAAGCGTTCTTGAACCATGCAAAACGAGATTCAACCACATTAAGGCTGAAAGACCGTTTACAACTATCCAGATATACCACTGTTCAATACACCGTTTCACTGTCAATAGTAAACCTGCAATTGAAAATACAGTCGTAACAGCATCGATTACAGGCGCTGTATCACCTGTAATTTTCAACACATAAGCCAATACAACAGAACCGGCAAAAATCGACACAGCACAAACAATTCTATCCTTTAAACTTAATCTTGTTTTTTCTATTACATGCGTATCCGTGCGTAAATGCTTTCTCCATCTAAAAATTCCAAGGATTTGCATAGGGAAATAATACAGAGCATAAAGCGCCAGATTCCCCCACAATCCGTTGATTAATGACAAGTATGCATAACACATCGTCCCGCAAAGCCCAATATAATAACAGGAAATCTTTCCTTTGCCCGCAAGTATTGTATAACTTATTCCACAAACAGCCGAAACCATTGCGACAGGAGTATCTCCCATATAAATAGAGGCCAGCAGAATAAACAGAATTATTGACGGAAAAACAATCCGCTCAAACTTTCCCCAGCCGTTTAATTCTCGTTTGATAAAATTAATTAAGTCCACATGTATATTATATGCTAAAATTGGATTTTTGTGAAATACTATTAAAATGCGAGTCCAAAATATAAATAGGGATAATACAAATTTTAAGGGAATGTTAAACAACAAAACATTCCTTAAAGGACTGGAAACCATTTCTGATCACGGAACCTCTTTTGCTGCTGCGACATCTCTTGTAATGTCTTTGACTGTCAGACCACTTGCAATTCTTGCAACACCTGATACAGAAAAAGAAAACAAACAATATGCCTGCGCAAATTCCATAGGTTCCGGCCTAATAAAATTTGGGCTTGTAGAAGCCGTTGCGCTTCCTATAGAAAGTGCTGTCAAAAAAATTGATAAAAATCCAAACAAATTCCTTAAAAAGGATACAATTAAAAACATTAAGCCGCCAACATCCAGAAGCTATAAATTAGGAACACAGATTATGAAGCTCGGAACAGGTATTATCACAGCCATTCCAAAATCAATGCTTACAATCGCCCTAATCCCTTTTATTATGGACAAACTTTTTAACGCACAAAAGGCGAAACCCGAAACACCCCAAAAGCCAAAAGGGCTTACATTCGGTGCTAAGCCTACAGAAAGTCTGGCAAAAGGTATCGGTAAAATCCTAGACAACACAAAAATTCAAAACTTCCTTAAGAAAAATGAACATAACGACAAAGATATCGCAAAACACTTAACCGCCGGCACAGATATTCTTTTGACCTCAAGTTTTGCATATATGACAGACAAAAGCCAAAATATTAAAGAAAACCGCAAAAAAGCACTTATTTATAATAATGTAATTTCTACAGCAATAACACTTGCCGGCGGGTATGGAATAGATAGCTTAATCCAAAATAAATCAGAGAACTTTGTAGAAAAATTCAAGCAGGCGAATAAAGGCAACCCTAACCTTCATAAACATATTGAAGGACTGCACATCCTACGTCCGGCATTAATTTTTGCAGCAATATATTATGGAATTCTACCTATATTCTCAACCTACATTGCAGAAAAAGTTGATAAGCATTTAATCAATAAATCTATTTAAAAAACGGTCTATTTCAAGTTGTTTGAGTAAAGTATGAACATGCTCTTTTAATGGCGCAAAAATTTTCGAATCAGTTGCGACTAAAGTTGCAGATGGCTTACCAAAGGATGTATAAAGATCATTAACTTCATATTCTAAATAACATTTTTCATCAGCCTTAGGTGTACGCAAGCCTAACGGATCGCGCCATGTTGAGCGCGGTTTCGCAGTAACGATTATATCTTGCTCTTCTGCAATTTTATTAAAAACCTTATTAGCTTTCATTATTTCTTGCATATCGGCAGGAATTTTATAAAACTTAGCTGCACCAAAATTCTGTTTTGCTTGCGGGGTAGATGTATTAATTTGCATATTTTCTCCTTAATAATTATAAGAATACCGCTGAAAAAATTTATTGCTCATTTGTAAAGAAAAATAAAGCTCTTTTCAAAAAGAAAAGAGCATAGACTGAGCAATCAGAAGAGTTGAGGATATTTTGTATATTTTGATAATAGCTTATTTATCAAATCGTATCCTTGACGCAAAGCACTAATTTTGCACAAAAAAATAGCCCTCGAAAGGACTATTTTTTGTTTATTATTAAACTATTTTTCTACTGTTTCAAGAAAGATTCATAATTTCTCGCGAGCAGGTGGCTCTTAACTTGATTAATCAAATCCAAAGCTACCCCAACCATGATGATAAGTGAAGTTGAACCAATACCCATTAGGGTTTGAATACCCGTCACGTAACTCATCAAGGATGGAACCAATGCAATAATACCAAGAGCAATAGCACCGATAAATGTTGTTTTACTCAAGATTTTATCAAGCGCTTCCGCAGTTGGTCTGCCCGGTTTGATACCAGGAATTGATGAACCGTATTTTTTAAGGTTGTCAGCAATATCTTTTGGCTGCATATTCGGCATAATTGATGCGTAGAAGAAAGTCAAGATTACAATCAAAGTGAAGTAAATTACATAATAAAGAACTCCATCCGGATTTAACCAGTGACTTAAATTCAAAATTGCAGCTTTCACCGCCGGATTTGAAATATTTGCCTGTCCAACCAAACTCAAAATAGTTGAAGGGAAAAGCAAAATTGCAATCGCGAAGATGATAGGCATTACACCGCCCGGATTAAGTTTAAACGGAATGAAAGAGTTCATACCGCCGTAAACTTTGTTTCCAACCTGACGCTTAGGGTTAACGATAACGACTTTTCTAACAGCTTCCTGCATAATTACGATAACAATCATAGTTATAAAGAAGACTGCAAGAAGTAACATTAAGCCCATTTGTAAAGCGCCGTTGTTAGCAACCATTTGTGCTGTTCTTGATGCGTAAACAGGAATGCCGGATAAGATACCTACAAAGATTATCAAAGAGCCGCCGTTTCCGATACCTCTTTCGGTAATCAATTCGGAAATCCACATTACAAGCACAGCTCCTGCTGTCAATACCAGAACAGAACTCAAGAAGAACATTCCATGATTAACGTTCGGCATTATTGCAGTAGGCAGGTGCTTCATGTAAAGCATAAATACAAAAGATTGGAAAAACGCTAGAATACAAGTAAAATATCTTGTATATTGCGCTAATTTTCTTCTGCCTGCTTCGCCATCTTCTTTCTGTAATTTTTCCAGTTGCGGAATAATTACAGACATTAATTGGATTATGATAGAAGCAGTAATGTATGGGCCGATACCTAACGCAAAGATAGACACGTTACCCAGCGCACCGCCTGAAAATAAATCCAAAAATCCGATAATATTGTTTCCCTGTGCAATTTGTCTGAATGCTTCGTTATTAACGCCGAAAAGCGGTAACTGAGCACCCAAACGAAACGCTGCTATCATCAAAAAAGTAAAAATAATTTTTTGTTTCAAGCCAGATGCGTGCCACATTGAAACCAAATCATCAGTTGTAGGCATTCTCATTCCTTGTGCCATTATACTAACTCAACCTTTCCGCCTGCTGCTTCAATTTTTTCTTTTGCTGATGGAGTTACGTAGCTAGCTTTAACAATCATAGCTTCTTTAACTTCACCGTTGCCCAAAACTCTTAAACCAACAGTTGACGGATGAGCTTTTCTGATTTCTTTCAAAGCTTCAATAGAAACTTCTTTCAAGCCAAGAGCAGCCAATCTGCCAACATTGATTTCTTCATATTGAAGTTGGTTAACGATTTTGAAACCTTTCAATTTAGGCATTTGTCTGTAACCAGGCATTTGACCACCTTCGAAACCTCTTTTAGAGCTTCTTCCTGATCTTTGTCCTTCACCATTGTGGCCACGGCAAGATGTTTTACCACGACCAGATGAACGGCCTCTGCCAACGCGTTTTGTTTTGTGAGTTGAACCTTCTGCAGGTCTTAAATCTTCTAATGTTATTGTCATAATTATAATTCCTCTAATTTTATTAAATAGTCTTATACAATCTCAAGCAAGTGAGAAATTTTGTTAACCATACCCATGATTACAGGGGAATCGTAGTGTTCAACGATCTGGTCTTTTTTAGTGAAGCCTAATGCTTTAGCGATTTTGCATTGAGCATCAGAGCAACCGATTAAACTTTTAACAAGTTTGATTTTAATTTGTTTATTAGCTGTTTTTGTCATCTTTTTATTTCCTTTATAAGTTAAATTATCATCTAAAATCAATTAGCCAACTAGTTGAGTAATTGTGCTAAAGTCAAACCGCGACGAGCAGCAACTTCAGAGAACGGAGTTAAGTTTTTCAACGCTTCGATAGTTGCGTAAGCTGCGTTAAGAGGTGATTTTGAACCTAAAGATTTAGATAAGATGTTTTCGATACCAGCGAGTTCAAGAACCAAACGAACAGAACCACCGGCGATAATACCTGTACCTTGAGAAGCTGGTCTTAACATTACTTCACCTGAACCAGAACGGCCTGTGATAGGGTGAGGAATAGTTGTTTTGAAGATAGGTACTGTAACAAGATTTTTTCTACCATCAGCGATAGCTTTTTGGATAGCAATGATAACTTCAGAAGCTTTAGCACAGCCAACGCCAACCTGGCCTTTTTTGTTACCAACGATAACAACTGCACGGAAGCTTAATTTTTTACCACCTTTAACAACTTTAGTTACACGTCTGATTTGAACAACACGTTCAGTCCATTCAGATTGCGGCTTTTCTTCAGAAGTTTCGATTTTTTGTTTTCTGCCGCGACCTTTTCTTCTAGCTTGCCTGTCGTCTGTTGCGTTTTCTTCAACAGCAACTTCTTTTTCCATAACTTCAACAACATCTGTTACTTCTGCAACTTCCGGTGTTTCTGTTCTTTCAACTGTTTCTGTAACTTCAGAAACCATTTCTTCTTTGTTTTCTAAATCCATTGATTTTACCTTTCGATTAATTAAATTTGTATCTAAAAAATTTTATTTAAGGAATACGCCAAAATAAAGTATTTATTGACTGATTAAAGTGTCTAGCCACACATTTAATCTAAAAATAACATTTTGAATTCGTATTCGGGTTTTTCTGACATTTGAAAAATATCATAAACAAAACACCGCGTCAAGCGCGGTGTTAAGAAATTATAAGTCCAATTATGCATTATTTATAAAACAATGTCAATTGTGGAACTTCAAGTTCGCCGTTCGGTGATTTTTTACGGGTCGCAAGGTTGCTTGAAAAATCTTTTTGAAGTTTCTGCATTAATTCTTCGGAACGCTTAATAACAGGCGCCGGAAGCCCTGCCATTTTCGCAACCTGAATACCGTAACTGCGGCTTGCCCCACCTTGAACAATTTTACGCAAAAATTGGATTTCACCGTTTTCTTCCGTAACTGTAATTCTATAGTTCTTAATTTGCGGATACATTTTTGTCATTACGTTAAGTTCGTGATAGTGAGTTGCGAAAATACAACGCGCTTTTACTTTTGAGGCAAGATATTCAGCGACAGACCATGCAATTGCAACACCGTCGTAGGTACTTGTTCCGCGGCCGATTTCGTCTACCAGCACTAAACTTTTTTGAGTTGCTGAGTTAAGAATATGTGATGTT
The DNA here is from genome assembly GCA_947361615.1 of uncultured Candidatus Melainabacteria bacterium. Taxonomy (GTDB): domain Bacteria; phylum Cyanobacteriota; class Vampirovibrionia; order Gastranaerophilales; family Gastranaerophilaceae; genus Gastranaerophilus. The sequence continues at coordinate 65,002 of CANAJP010000003.1, forward strand.
TCAATCATTTCAACCATAAATGTAGACTGTCCGAGCGTCAAATCATCAGACGCGCCGACACGGGTGAAAATCTTATCCACAACGCCGAGTTTCAAGTAATCAGCCGGAACCCATGAACCGATTTGCGCTAATATACAAATCAACGCATTTTGACGCATATATGTAGATTTACCGGCCATGTTCGGCCCTGTTAAAATCATAAACTGCGTTAAATCTTGAGAATTTGCGCGGAGTTCCAAGTCGTTTTCAACGTACTCACCAAGCGGAAGAATTTTTTCCAGCACAGCATGACGACCGTTTTTAACAATAAAATCTTCCGATTCATCAATAATCGGTTTAGAATAATTATTTTCAACGGCGGTTACGGCAAGCCCCGTATAAACATCGGCTTTTGCAATACACAAAGCTATTTCGCGAAGTTTAGAAACAAATTCCTGCGCATACTCACGCATATCACAGAAAAGTTTGTACTCAAGCTCAACCGATTTATATTTAGCCGAAAGAACATCGTCCTCGTGGTTTTTCAATTCTTCGGTGATAAATCTTTCACCGTTAGAAAGCGTTTGTTTTCTAATATAATGCGGCGGAACAAGATTTTTATAAGAGTTTGTAACCTCTAAAAAATAGCCAAAAACTCTGTTGTATCCGACTTTTAAATTTTTAATTCCAGTTGATTCACGTTCTTGTTCTTCAAAACTTTTCAACCATTCTTCACCACCGGTCAAAAGGTCGCGGAAATAGTCAAGTTCGCCGTTAACTCCGTTCTTAATAATTCCGCCCTCTTTAATTTGTGCAGGAGCGTTATCATCAATTGTACGCTCAATCATCATTGCGAAATCAGAAATTTCGTTTGCATATTCCATGACTGATGCAAACGGATTATTTTCAAGATTTTGTGATGATTCCAGGAGTTCCGGAAGCATTAACAGCGACGTTTTTAACCCTAGAAAATCTTTAGGTGTTACAGAGCCGTTGCTAATTTTTGTTGCAAGGCGTTGAATATCGTAAATTTTTTCAAGTGCTGCAGACATTTGAACGCGCAGTTCGGCCTTTTCGACGAGTTCTGAAACGTGATTTTGTCTTGTCACGATATCTTCACGCTTACGTAAAGGCTGACAGAGCCAGCTTTTCAAAAGTCTTGCGCCCATATTTGTTTTTGTATTGTCGATAGCCCAGAGAAGCGACCCAAATTTATTTTTTTCGCGTAGCGTTTCAACAAGTTCTAAGTTTTTACGTGTTCCGGCGTCAATTATCAAGAATTCAGAAAGTTCATAGCTTTCTATACGCTCAAACTTGGGAACATTTTCTTTTGTTGTTTCCCAGATATACGCAAGTAGTGCGCCTGCAGCACGAAATCCTATTTTAAAATTGTTATATCCAAAAGCTTCAAGACTGTTAGCATTAAAAACAGCTTTCAGGTTTGAGAACGAAAAATGTTCTTCAAAAACTGACGGCGGGATTTTAGAACAGTTGTAATTTTTAACGATTACATCCGGAAGATTAACGACTTCATCCGGAACTATCTGGAATGGTTTAATCTCCGTACGCTGTGACGGAGCAACAATTTCAGCAGGTTTTACGCGTGCGAGTTCTGATAAAATAAGATTCAACGGGCCTTGAGTAACTTTGTATTCACCGGTTGAAATATCTGCGTATGAAAAACCATAAAGGTCGCTTTTCTCGTCGTGGAAAAGCGCACAGATATAGTTATTGGAATTCTTTTCTAAAAAGTCGCTTTCTAAAATTGTACCTGAGGTGATAACCCTAGTAACCCCGCGTTTAACAAGTCCTTTTGCTTCTTTCGGGTCTTCAAGCTGGTCACAAATTGCAACTTTAAAATTCTTCTGAATCAACTTTTCTATATAGGCGTTAGTAGATTTAATTGGAATTCCTGCGAGCGGAATTTTGCCCAGAACCTTACCTGCGTCGCGCGCAGTAAGTGTAATTTCCAGAACTTTTGACATCGTAACAGCGTCTTCAAAAAAGGTTTCAAAAAAGTCACCCAGCCTGTATAACAAAATACAATCAGGATTCTCTCTCTTAGTTGCCAGATAGTGCTGCATCGATGGCGTCACCGTATCAATATCTACATCAGCCGAATTAATATAGTTGATTTCAGGTTTATTCATAGTAAAATTATTATAACATGAAAAAGGTTTAAGAGAATGGGATGTTTAAGAAATATTATTAATCTTATAATAATAACGCTTGCGATTATTGGTTTTCTGTCTATTGGCGGAAGAGAATATCTGGAAAATGATTTAATGCCTGCCGTAAAAAAAGTTAACAATGCATTCCAGACAGAAATGCAAGAAAGCGGAAAAACCTTCACCGAACTTTCTCTAAAAGAACTTGGCGGAATTCTCTGGAATTCGGTTAAATCAGTAATTTTCGTCAAAAAAGTTGCAAATGGCTACGAAATCACCGAAATTAAAGGGCTTATGGGCTATGATACAAAAATCGCCGAAGACCTTACAAACGGGCAAAAAATGATTATTGCCGACACTAAGGACAAAGTTCTTCTTGACCTGAACAAAACTGATAAAGCCGAACTTAAAGCTGATATGCTAAAACTTGCCAAAAAACATAAAGCGCTTCCTGTAAAATTCGACGACATAGACATCGTGGAACTTGGCAAATGGAAAGCTTTAAATAAAGATTTACGATACGCCAAAGTAAGTATAAAAGACAAAGCAACAAACAGCGAAATCGTCGCAATCGTTTCAACTTCACCGGATGAAACAAACTCCAAAATAATTGTAACGTTTGCTGAAAAATCAAAATTCTCACGCAAAATCGCTGAAAAATACTTCAAAAAAGCTCAGTAGAGACTACTTTTCTACCATAAATGTTACAGGTCCATCGTTAATGAGTTCAACATTCATCATCGCTTGGAATTTGCCTGTTTCAACGTTTAAGCCAGAGGTACGCAGACATTCAACAAAATATTCATATAAAGGTACGGCTTTATCAGGTGCTGCTGCGCCATCGAAGCTCGGGCGCGTGCCTTTTTTACAATCTCCGCATAACGTGAATTGCGAAACAACGAGAAACTCTAAGCCCTCATCGACAATAGAGCGGTTCATTTTGCCGTTTTCATCCTCAAAAATCCGCAAAGAAAGAAGTTTTTGGGCTAATTTTTCGGCATTTTCTTTTTCATCCTCTTTTGTAACCCCAACGAACACAAGCATGCCTGCCCCGATTGAGGAATAAAGTTCACCGCCAATGGTAACTGATGCGCGTTTTACACGCTGAATTAAAGCTTTCACTTATTAATCTCCTCGTTACCGCAAGCCATCCAACGTATTATGAGAGGCGGTTGCCCCCGCCCGGCCATGGAGTTGACCGCAGGCCGCGTCAATATCCGCTCCGCGCTCCAATCGCACCGTAACCTTTTTACCTGTTTGCTCCATTAGCGCCTTGAAACGCATAATAGAATTATTCGACGGCTTTTGATAATCATTTTTCGCGGTCGGATTATACGGAATTAAATTAATATTACATTTAATATCTTTTAAGTAATGCGCAAGCTCTTTGACACTTTCAAGCGTATCGTTGAGGTCTTTTATCAACAGATATTCGATAGTAATCCGACGTCCTGTTTTTTCGATATATTTTTTAAGCGCAGTGTGCAAATCATTAATATTATAACGGTTTTCAATCGGCATAAGTTTTGCACGGATTTCGTGGTTTGGCGCGTGAAGCGAAAGCGCCAGAGTTGATTGCATTTCAATATTTGCAAGTCTTTCAATTCCCGGGATTATACCGCTAGTTGAAACGGTGATTCTGCGCGCTCCAATCTGAAAACAATCGTTAAAAATTTGCATTGCTTTAAGAACATTATCAAGGTTTAACAATGGTTCACCCTGCCCCATAAACACAATGTTTGTAACTTTCAAGCCAGTATCGCGCTGGATTGTTAAAACCTGTTCCAAAATTTCTTTGTATGTAAGATTTCTGATAAACCCGCGTTTTCCGGTTGCACAGAACGAACAATTTACAGCGCAGCCGACCTGAGAACTTACGCAGGCTGTAAGGTTTGCGCGGTTGTCAAAACGCATTAAAACAGTTTCAACACACTCGCCATCAGGATACTCCAGAAGATATTTAAGCGTCCCGTCAGAACTCACCTGTTTAACTTTAACCTTAACATTTGTGACTTCTGCGACTTTCTTAAGCTCCTCTCTGAACGAAAGCGATAAATCAGTCATTTCATCAATTGACGAAACAGATTTCAGATAAATCCAGTTATGAATTTGTCGCGCACGAAACTTAGACGCGTTTAAATTCTCAGTAATTTTTTCAATTTCGTTCAAATCCAGTCCGGAAAGTACAATCTTTTCCACGTTTATAATACCTCTTTTAATTTATCTTTATAAAAATCTATAATTTCCACCATTGAATGAAGCATCAGCGCAACAGGGTTAATCTCGTCTTTCCATGCTCTGTAGCCACATTTTTCGGGTAACACAGCAAGCGGATTGTCAGGGAAATCACGGCAAATTTGCGGTCTGTTTTCATAATCCGAACAACGGTTATCCTCCGTCAGTTTCGGGCAGTGATAAAAATAAACATCACCCTCAACTTTTCCGCGCAAAAGCTCAATATACGCAGGATAAACTGCTTCCGCCTCCTCTATGGTTTCATACGGAATAAACACGCTTGTAAATTGTTGTGCAAATTTATCACCGTTTTTCGCTTTTTCTTTTAATTCTTCATAAGAAAACTCGCTGCAAGCCAGACGACAGCAGGTAGCACAGCCTTCACATTTAAACATATCGCGATACGCCAAAATCTCCTGCAACTTTCTGAAAACCTCCTGCGAGATTTCACCGTTAAGAAGATTTAATGCTTTTTCCTGCCAAATATACCCCTCAGATGCCGGCACATATTTATCTAAAAGTTCACCACTAAATCCTGCAGGTTTGATTTCGTCAAGCCTTTTCTGAATTTCATCAACAGACTTGAGAAAAATCTCTCTATAAAGCGTCTTTTGGGCGTTTAATTGTTGTTCTACACTGTTCATACAAACATTCTATCACGAATATGTTAAATCTTGTAACAACATTCCTTAATAATTTGTATTTTTAGAATTAATAAATTACAATATTTAATGTGGAGAGGAATAGTAAAACATGCAAGAAACAATGTTAAAGGAAAAGAGCTTGTCACCTCAAGATGTCAGAAAAATTCTTGGAGTAGACAATCAAGAAATAGTTGATTTATGTAAAAGAGCATCTATAAGACCAAAGAAAAATAGTCAGGGACAAACATATTTTTCTTATGACGAAGTGAGAAACCTTAAAAAAGTTCATCAGGACACTAAAGGCCACACTTCACTTCCTGCAGTACGCGGCTCTGACAGAATGCCTCAACCTGCTTCAGTTAGAAATATCCTGACTTCCATTAAAGATATGGAAAAAAATATTTCTGAACAGATTTCTAAAGTTATCGACGAAAAGCTCGAAGGCATGGACGAGGTCGTTGTAGAACTTATTCGCTGCAAAACCGATAACGAAACACTCAGACAAAAAATTATTGACTTGAATAAAGAAATTTACCAGCTTAAAAACACACTTTCTTGCTATAAACCGGTAGCTCTCGGCTTATACAGAAAGATTGATAAACATACTTGGGAGTAAGAAATGGCAACAAAAGAAGTTCAACCCGCAGCTATAAGCGAAGAAAGAAGCAAAGCGTTAAAACTTGCTATCGATAAAATCGAAAAAGATTTCGGTAAAGGTTCAATCATGAAACTTGGCGACAAACCGTCAGTTAACGTTGAAGCAATCCCTACCGGCGCGCTTGCACTTGACCTCGCACTTGGTATAGGTGGCGTTCCACGCGGAAGGATTATAGAAGTTTACGGGCCTGAAAGTTCAGGTAAAACAACACTGGCACAACATATCGTTGCTGAATGCCAAAAACGCGGCGGAATCGCAGCATACGTCGACGCAGAACACGCACTCGATCCTGAATACGCAAGAAACCTCGGCGTTGACATTGATAACCTGCTTATTTCACAACCTGACACAGGTGAACAAGCGCTTGATATTACAGAAGAACTCGTTCGCTCAGGCGCGGTTGATGTCGTTGTTGTCGACTCTGTTGCAGCACTTGTTCCAAAAGCCGAAATCGACGGTTCAATGGAAGACCAACAAATGGGCTTGCAAGCACGTTTAATGAGCAAAGCACTCAGAAAATTAACCGGTGTAATCGGCAAAACCAATACAACCGTAATTTTCATCAACCAGCTTCGTATGAAAATCGGCGTTATGTACGGCAACCCTGAAACAACAACCGGTGGTAACGCGCTAAAATACTACGCGTCAGTTCGTATGGAAATCAGAAGAACAGAAGGCTTAAAAGGTGACGGTGAAGATATCGGTAACCACGTAAGAGTAAAAGTTCTTAAAAATAAAGTGGCACCGCCATTTAGAACCGCTGAATTTGATATCATCTTCGGCAAAGGTATCTGCAAAATCGGTAACATTCTTGACGTTGCTGTAAACTTAAACATTGTAAACAAAGCAGGCGCCTGGTTCAGCTATAACGATGAAAAACTCGGACAGGGCAGAGAAAAAGCAAAAGAATTCCTCGCTTCAAACCCTGACTTGCTCGCTGAAGTTGAGACAAAAGTCCGCGCAAAACTTGCAGAGGAAGCTTAAATAATATAACACACAAAAAAGGAGCCGAATGGCTCCTTTTTTATTAGCGTTTAACACATTGAACATGATAGTTATCAGCTTTTGGCACAGAGTATTTCATCCCAGCATTAGGGCCAAAAACCCATGCATGAGTGCTATCTTCCACCGTTGAAGACCAACTGCTTAATGTAGTGTTCCAATCAAACAATGTATTACTATAAAACATTGACAATAATTCTTCAATATTCGGCAACCTGTATTCCGCATCAAGCTTAGAACATTCTTTAGACGCCTGTGAATACGAATATTGAGCATCAAGCATACGAACAGGTTGAGGCATTACAACATTTGAATCACTAGAGTAAATCGCCGAAATAACCCCTATATCTTTACCTACAGTATTCGGTCCTTTTGAACCGTTTAAGTCAAACACAAAATGCGCACACATCTGTGATTTCATATAAAGCCCCGGCTTTCCAGAGTTGGAAGCGCCCTCAAAAAACATACTTGACGAAGTACAATTAGGATTGTAAAAAGTAAGTATAGATTCTCCGTTAATTGTTTCAAAAGCCGCAGCATTAGTGTTTGAAATCAAAAAAACATTTGCAGGGATTCCAGGATTTAAGTCTGACATTTTACGCGGCAAATTCATCTGGCTGCCCCCAAGAGTTGTTATTTTACTGGCTAGCCCGCAATCAAACACATGGTCTTTGTCGCAAATATTGTTAATTTTAAGCACTTTTGCTAATCCAGTCGTAATAAATGTTTCTGCGGCTGTATCGTTAATAGATGCCGAACTGCTTGTACTGACCGTTTCATAAGTTCCATAACCATTCAACGACGGCATAAGCGCGATTGCCTGACTGAAACGAGCGTATAAGGCTTTACGTTGAGTGTTCCATGTGCGTTCGTTAATGTTACCAGTAAGCGACGGTAACGTTATCGCTGCAACCACGCCGATGATTGTTAGGGATAAAAGAATCTCTGCCATTGTAAATCCGGTTAAAAGGCTCCCCCCCCCCCCTGCTTAATTCAAGACATTAAGTTTTTTCATAATTTACATCCTTTCTCTTGATATTTTGTAGCATGTTTTATAAATAGTCAAGGGGGCAAATGCCCCCTTTGATTAACTTTCGAGTTCCGCTATCAAATCGTTGATTGTTTTTTCTTGAATTGAAATTTCTTCAATACGCGCATTGGTTTGTTCAATCAACTCTTTCGGCGCATTCTGAACAAATTTTTCGTTCTTCATTCTACCCGCAAGCGAATTCTTTTCATTCACAAGTTTTTCTAATTTTTTCTTTTGACGTGCGATTTCTGCATTAAAATCAATCAGATTTTCAAGTCTAATTATAATTTTTGACGCTGAAACAACTGCTGTCGCAGATTTTTTCGGTGATGGAGCCTCTAGTTCACCATACGTAATATTTTCAACTTTCGCTAAGCGTTGAATTAGGGCTTCGATAGCTTCAAACACCGGTTTCTCTGATTTTTCAGCACGAATTTCTACGTCAAATTTAACTGACATAGGGATATTAAAGCTTTGGCGTACGTTTCTGACAGATTTAATTGTTTCAAAAACGAGTTCCATTTCTTCGCGTTCTGTAGGGAACACAAGTTCCTCTTTGAATTGAGGAAATTCAGAAACCATAATTGCTCTAACATCGGTATTTTTAGGAATCAACTGCCAAACTTGTTCAGTGATATGCGGCATAATCGGGTGAAGCATTCTGAGTGACATATCAAGAACATATCTCAAAACGCGCTGTGTATTAAGTTTTAAACTTTCATCAGCCAGTTGAATTTTCGCGATTTCAACGTACCAGTCACAGTATGAATTCCAGAAGAAATCATAAAGAATATGTGCATTTTCACCAATACGGAAGTTTTTAATATTTTCGTTAAATTCTTTAGCGACAGAATTTAATTTATCCAAAATCCATTTGTCAACGATTGTAAGTTTTGAGAAATCAATTTCCTTATCGTCAACACCTTGAAGGTTCATCAAAACAAAACGTGAAGCATTCCAGATTTTGTTAGCAAAGTTTCTACCGTATTCAAAACGCTCGTCAGAAATTTTGATATCCTGACCGCCGTATGTGCAAAGCGATGTCATTGTAAATCTCAACGCGTCGCAACCGTATTTATCAATAATTTGAACAGGGTCGATTGTATTGCCTTTAGATTTAGACATTTTTTGACCTTTTTCGTCACGTATCAGACCGTGAATATAAACCGTTGAAAACGGTGCTTTACCTGTAAATTCCAGGCCCATCGTAATCATTCTCGCAACCCAGAAGAAAATAATATCAAAACCTGTTACAAGAGTTGTTGTAGGATAGAATTTTTTGAAATCTTCACTGTCAAGGTTTGGCCAGCCCATTGTTGAAAACGGCCAGAGGCCTGATGAGAACCAGGTATCAAGGCAATCGGTTTCCTGTACATAGTTTTCAGGATCTGGATTTTCTTTTGCAACGACCATTTCACCTGTAACTTTGTGATAATATGCAGGAATTTGGTGTCCCCACCAGATTTGACGCGAAATACACCAGTCGCGGATATTTTCCATCCAGCCAAGGTAGTTCTTTTCCCAGCGTTCGGGAACAAATTTAATTCTACCGTCTTTGACTGCTGCAATTGCTTCTTTTGCAAGCGGTTCCATTTTAACAAACCATTGTTCGGAAAGAAGCGGTTCAATAGTAGTATTACAACGTTGACATTTACCAACATTGTGTTCATGGTCGCGAATGCGCAAAAGTGCTTGTTTTTCTTGAAGCATTTCAACGATTTTTTTACGTGCCTCGTATCTGTCCATACCGCGAATTTCCCAAGGAACTTCAGGACAATCTTTCATCGTGCCGTCTTCGTTCATAATCCAAATCGGCTGCAAGTTGTGGCGTTTACCAACTTCGTAATCGTTCGGGTCGTGTGCCGGAGTGATTTTAACTGCGCCTGTACCAAAAGATTTATCAACATACTCGTCAGCGATAATAGGAATTTCTCTGCCTGAAAGCGGAATAACAACCGTTTTGCCGATTAATTCAGAATATTTTTTATCTGACGGGTTAACAGCGATTGCGACATCACCGAAAATCGTTTCAGGACGGGTAGTTGCAACGATAATTGCACCGACTTCACCTTTCAGATGGTAAGAAATTTCCCACATATGGCCTTGTTCTGTTTCGTACTCGGTTTCAACGTCAGAAATCGCGCTCATGCAACGCGGACACCAGTTTACGATATAAGCACCTTTATATATTAATCCTTTTTCGTAAAGTCTTACGAAAACCTCTTTAACAGCGTCTGAACAGCCTTTATCAAACGTAAATCTTTCGCGGGAACGGTCAAAAGATGCGCCAAGGCGTTTCATCTGGTCTAAGATAGTGCTTCTATGTTCATTAGTCCATTGCCAAGTGCGTTCTAAGAATTTTTCACGTCCTAAGTCGTGGCGTGTAAGCCCTTCTTTTGCGATTTGTTTTTCAACAACGTTTTGAGTGGCAAGTCCGGCGTGGTCTGTTCCCGGAAGCCATAAAGTTTCATAACCTGCCATTCTGTGATAACGTGTGAGAATATCCTGCAAAGTTTCGTCAAGCGCGTGGCCCATGTGCAAAACACCTGTAACGTTTGGTGGCGGGATTACAATTGAATAAGGTTCTTTTTGGCTCTTAGCGTCAGCCTTAAAAAGTTCGTTTTCTTCCCAGAATTTATAAATTTCGCGCTCAGTATTCTGCGCGTCATAAACAGTTGGTAAATCTTCAATTTTTATAGTCATCTTAAATCCCTCAAATTATTAAATGCTGAGAAAATTTTACCACAAAAAAACGGGATTACAAACCTATATTGCAATCCCATTTCCATTAACGTTTCACGCATCTTACATAATTAGAAGGCACACTATACGAACTGGCTGTTCTCAAATATCTGTAATGTAAATACATACGCTTACCATCTGTCGGATAAAAAGTTGATGTCCAGTATCTATTATCAGGTAAGGCTCCCATTAATTTTGAATTTATAGCGACAGAAGAAATTTCCTCCAGTGACGGTAATCTGTAATCAGGATCTTGCGCATTACAAGCCCCACTTACATTAGACGCATCAATTGCCGTTGTAGAGGTATCATGCAAATTTGGCAATGGTGAAACAACCACACTATCAGTCGGGTAAAATACAGACATAACTCCGATATCTTTGCCCACAGTATTCGGGCCTTTTGAACCGTTCAGATCGTAAATCATATTAACGCACACTTTTTTCTGCATATAAATATAATATGTTTCGGCTAATAATGATTGACAATTAGGATTATAAAAAACTGCAATACTTTCACCATTTTGCGTTTCAAAGGCCGCAGCTTTTGAATTAGGTATAGAATAAGAAGCGCCGGCATCTCCATATGTACTGCCAACTTCATAGGAAACATTGGCAGAATTCAAATCCCCGAATTTTTCAGGGAAAGCAATTTTTACCCCATCTAGAGTGGTCAAACTTGTCGGAATTCCGCAGTCTGCTATATTACCGTTACCGCATATATTATTAATTTTCAATACTTTTGAAAGTGCAGAAGTGATAAAAGTTTCGGCTAAAGTATCTGTTGTAACACTGCCACTTGCATCTTCTGTAATCGTCCCATAGCCGTTAAGCGCAGGCATCAGGGCAACAGCCTGCGACATTCGAGAATAAAGTGCTTTGCGTTGAGTATTCCAGGTGCGCTCGTTAATATTGCCTGTTAATGATGGCAATGTTATCGCAGCTACTACTCCAATAATTGTTAGAGATAAGAGTATCTCTGCCATGGTGAAGGCTATTCGTTGACCGGCAGCCCGCAAGCCAATTATAGAACCCGCTTGACCGCGTGTGTCATGCTGAACTCGTTTCAGCATCTGGCCAGCGTTGCACTCTACCGGTAGCGTTGGACAGATCCCGAAACAAGTTCGGGATGACAAGTTGGTGTGTAACGCCCCACTAGCTATACCTAAGAGAGGCCCCCCCCCCCCCTGATAATGACGATACGTTTTTAATTAATTTCATTTATTTACCCTTCCTTTCTACATGCATTATGTAACATGTTACATAATTAGTCAAGTCTTATACAGTATTAAACATTCTATCGCCTGCATCACCCATGCCAGGTACGATATACCCCTTTTCGTTTAAATGGTCATCCAGCGTTGCAGTAATAATTTCCAAATCTGGAAAATGTTTTTGCAGATTTTCAACGCCCTCAGGTGCCGCGATTATCGAAATAGCCTTAATGTTTTGAATTGGAACCCCTTTTTCTAAATAAAGACGAACACTTTCAAGCAGAGAATTCCCCGTTGCAAGCATTGGATCGGTAATAAAAACATAAGTACGATTAGCATCTTTTAGGCTTTTAGGAAGTTTATTGTAATACCAGACAGGCTTCAATGTCGCTTCGTCACGGTACATACCGATATGTCGGATTACGGCTTGCGGCAAGATATCCACGGCCTCATCAGTAAAAATCAAACCTGCACGAAGAATAGGAGAAATAATTATTTCAACATCTTCATCCACAACTTTTGTGGTAAAAGTCGTGAGCGGGGTCGTAACCTCTTTATCTACCAATGGCAAGGATTTTGATGCTTCGTATAAAAGACAGCTCGTAATCTTACGCGCTGCGTATCTAACCTCGCTACTCTTTGTATCTTTATCGCGCATTATGTATAAATTTGTTAAAATAACAGGGTTTTGAACAATATTCAGTTTATCTTTATTCATTTCTCAATTCCTTTTTTACTGCCATTGAACTTTTTCAAATGCTCGACTGTACGCTGCATGTGTCCCGTAAATTCGACATAATTATCGTACTGTCCGGCTTCAATATAGGGCGTCATCTGCTTCATAAAATAGTTAAACTTGCCACCGATTAAGGCCATTTTGCTGAACATATTGTCCAGCAAATCAACAGAATGTGCAAGCCTGAATGTATCTTTGATATTAATAATTTTCTCGGTTTTTAAATCCGGCGCCGTAGGCGGATAAAGCTCAAGAGATTTAGTTCCCCCCATTCCATTGAACTCAACGTTGGCAACAACGCCTTTAGGCAAAACAAAATCTTTATCATTAAGCACGAATTTTACATACACCTCGTTTGAAATCAATTTTGCATAGCTGACATATCCGACCTGAACTCCCATATATTTAACAGGAGAGCCGACAATCAAACCGTCAACATCTGAAAGAAAAATTTGATACTGTTTTATTGCCTTATGCTGTTTGTAGTGATACATTCTAATAGAAAACAAAACGATACACAACAGACTAAACCAGATAACAGCTTCAAGAATTAAAATTCTATTAATATCCAAACGTTTGTTCATAGATAAATTATACAACAAAAAAACTAAGAGATATACTTCACACCAACAAGCTCATCGGGCATAAATTGCTGTTCAAAATCCGGTGCTGCATGCGAATAAACATACCCTACGCCAAACCCGTATTTTGAAGCGTCTTTATAATGAGCGTCACGCAAATGCATTGGCGGCGGAAAATCTTTACCGGAATCAATATCCGCAAGCGCCGCGTCTATTGCCATAATCGCTTTGTTAGATTTCTTAGCCTGTGCCACATAAATCACAGCTTCAGCAAGCGGAATTCTACCCTCTGGAAGTCCTAATAATTCAACCGCGCGGTATGCATTCACGGCAATATTTAAAGCATTAGGGTCAGCAAGTCCGACATCCTCTGCCGCGCAAACAATCAGACGTCTTGCGATAAATCTCGGGTCTTCACCTGCCGCAATCATTTTCGCAAGATAATAAATCGCCGCGTTAGGGTCGCTTCCGCGCAAACTCTTTTGAAATGCTGACGCACAGTCATAGTGTTCTTGCTGGGAATATCTTGTGTTGCGTTTTTGACAAATCTCTTCAATAATCGCAACCGTTAAATTACGTTTATTATCTTTCAAATCACTTGCAAAATAAGCATTTTCAACAATATTCAAGGCATATCTTGCGTCACCGCGTGCCAGATTTATGATAAAATCGAGAACCCCTGTTTCACAATCCATCGGCATATAGTTTTTCGCAAGATGTTCAAACCCGCGCATAATAATTCTTTTCATTGAATTATCATCAATAGAGTTCAACCTTATAACCTGAACCCGTGACAACAGTGCCGGAACAACCTGAAACGAAGGATTTTCAGTCGTAGAACCAATAAGGAAAATCGTTCCGTTTTCAAGGTGCGGCAAAAGCGCATCCTGTTGAGTTTTTGAATAACGGTGAATTTCATCGATGAACAAAATAGTTTTAACACCAGAACGCAAAGACATCTTAGCCTTTTCAACCGCGTCTTTAATGTCTTTAATCCCAGACGTTACGGCAGAAAGCTCTATAAAATCAGCATTGGTTTTTGTGGCAATAAGACGCGCAAGTGTCGTCTTTCCACACCCCGGAGTTCCCCAGAAAATCAGCGAAAAAAGGCGTTTTGTCTGCAATAAATTCAATAGCGGACTTTTTTCGCTCACAATATTACTCTGGCCCATAAACTCCTCTAAAGTTTTGGGGCGCAAGGCTTCTGCTAGCGGAATTTGTTTATTCTGATTTTCCAGTTCCGTAAATAAATTGTTCATAGTATAATTGTAGCATAAAGGGGATAAAAGTCTAATGAGTAAGAATGTTTTTATTTGGGTATCGGTTATTTTCTTAGTGATTGTTGCGTTATTTTTACGTCCTCAGAAAAAATCCGATGAACTTGTTTTCTGGACGCTTCAAATGCGCGATTTTTCACCTTATATGGAAAAGGTCATCACGAATTTTGAAAAAGAAAATCCCGAAATAAAAATCAAATGGGTAGACATTCCATTCTCCGAGGGTGAAAAACGAACTCTCGCCGCGATTTTGAGCGATACTCCACCGGATTTAGTAAACCTTAACCCTGATTTCTCTGCGTTACTGGCGCAAAAAGGAACTCTCACTGAAATTGAGAACTCAGCGCTCACACAATTTCCGCAAGAAATCATTAACAATATGAAATACAACGGTAAAAACTATTTTATCCCGTGGTACGCAACATCAGCTCTGACTTTTTATAACAAAAAACTTTTACCTAACCCTCCGAAAAACTACAACGAAATTTTCGCGCGCTGCCATGCAGGTGTTACGAAACCGTTTTTAATGTTTAACTTTGCAGAAAATGATTCAATGCTAAAACTTCTGAACAAATACGGTATAAATTCAGCGGAAATGATAAATTCACAACTGGCCATCGATCTTTATAGCACAATTCAGGAAGCTTACACATCCGGATGTTTCCCGAAAGAAAGCCTTACTCAGACTCATAGAGAATCGCTAGAAAAATTCATGGCGGAAGAAATTTTAATGTTTGAGGGCGGTTCCAACTTTCTTAATCTTATAAAAGAAAACGCACCGCGCACATTTAAAAATACGGCCCTGAGCGCACAACTTACAGGCGAAACTGGCAACTTCAACTTCTCAATGATGAATTTTATTATCCCGATAAAATCAAAAAAACAGCAAGAAGCTTTAAAATTTGCACTTTTCCTAACGAACGAAGAGAACCAGCTTGAACTGGCAAAACTTACAAACATTCTGGCGGTAAATAAAAATGCATTAAACAATGAATTTTATACAAAATCTGACGGGGATATTTTCACGCAAGCCCGCGTTTTCAGCGCAAAACAGCTAAAAAACATTCAACCTCAGCCGTTTTACCCTCATAGAAAAGAGCTTATAACATTAATTAACAACGCGACCCAAAAAATAATACTTAAACAGGACGCTATAGAAAACGTCCTGAATAAGCTTAGAACTGATTGGAGCAGATTAAATTAGCGTTGAACACACCTTACTTTGCAATAAGACGTTACAGGATAGTTGCATCGCTCACCATTAGTCAATAAAAGCGACCAGCCATGGTCTTTATCAATTTTAGTTCCGGACCAATATACATTATGTCCGGAAGTTTGACTTTCACCTGTCATAGCCCGCCAGTTATAGAACATAGAACTTAATTCGTCAATATTAGGCATTCGCAATTCACTGCTCAAATCTTTACAATACCCTAAAGTTTGTTTTTGATTTTTATAAACACTGGATTCTTTATTATAAGGCATTGGAGCGACCACCACCGGATCTGACGGGTATAAAACTGAAATAAACCCGATATCTTTACCGACAGTGTTCGGCCCCTTTGAACCATTCAAGTCATACAGAAAATTCGCGCACATTAACGACTGAGAGAAATATCTGCCTTTACCGGTAATAGGCCCTTGACAGAAAGGATTATAGTGCACCAGAACACTTTCTCCGTTAGCTGTTTCAAACGCAGCCGCCTTAGAAATTTTCTGACTATAAGTGCCGGAATATGATATAGTAGTTCCATCAGCCCCACCACCATATGCCCCCGAATACGAGCCGTTAAACATGGCGTTATAGCCTGATAAATCAATAATATCCGAGAGTAAAAATGCAGAAGCCCCATTTAGAGGAATCATCTTAGAAGCCAATCCACAATCAGCTAAATTTGTAGAATCACAAATATTATTTATTTTAAGGACTTTAGATAATCCTGCTGTGACAAAAGTTTCAGCGGCTGTATCTGTTGTGTCATCAAGAGTACCATAACCATTCAATGCAGGCATTAATGCTATTGCCTGTGAAAATCTTGCATAAAGTGCTTTTCGCTGAGTGTTCCAGGTGCGCTCATTAATGTTGCCGGTTAACGACGGCAACGTTATCGCAGCTACCACACCGATAATGGTGAGAGATAAAAGTATCTCTGCCATGGTAAAGG
>CANAJP010000004.1 GCA_947361615.1 uncultured Candidatus Melainabacteria bacterium
CCCCCCCCCCCCCCCCCCCCCCCCCCCCCCCCCCCCCCCCCCCCCCCCGCTTAACAGCCTGAAAATTAATGGTATAGGCATCGAGAAGTCTTTCGCATTTACATTAGCGGAAGTTTTAATCGCGTTAGCGATTATTGGTGTTGTTGCGGCGATGACTATTCCAACATTTATGGCTAATACGGCCGGAGCGCAGTTTAGAACCGGATTTAAAAAAGGTATTACTGTTTTGACACAGGCTGCGTCTGCTAATTATGCGACAGAGGGTTATGATTTCAGCGGAACCAACGGTTATGCAGGAGCGACTGCGGCAGATGCTGAGGGCAAGGGGGGCGGTAACCCTGTTAACCAATATAATTTGACAGGAAGTGATGAAGACGCTGGAGGTTCAGAACAACCTGCTATTATTGGGTTTAACACTCCATCTGATGCAACAAAGGGTACTTCAAGTGATTTGCATCCGGATACTCCATCATTATTTCACTTATTTCAAAATAATCTTAATATGAAAAATTCAAAGGAACTTGCAAATTATGCTGTTATGCCTGCGGATGTAATGTTGAGTTGTATCGGTGGTGATGCTGATGTAAAGATTAAAGTGCCTGGAAGTACTGTAGACACAGCCAAGACGAGTGGATATGGTAAGAAAGACATAGAAAAGCGTCAAGCTAGCGGAAAAGGTAGTGCAGTACAAGCTGGCGGTGGGTTATTAAATTTGTGTAATGGACGTGCTTTGAATTCAACAGGTGGCGGCGGGTTTAACCAGGGACGTTTGTTTCAGTTGGAAGATGGTATGACGTTTACTTATGATGGCGCTCAGGCTTATTGTACGGAATCAAACCCGTGTTATGGCTATATTGATGTGAATGGTCCTGTTGGACCTAATAGGGTTATTGCATGCTCCGACAACGGCGGCAGTGATGACTGGATATTAACTTACGGTAGAAATGCTGAAGCCGGAGCTTTGTTAGCGGATTGTACTGTTGAATCTAAAGATATAACAGATATTTTCCCTGTTCTGTTTTACGGTTCGGCTGTAAAACCTGCTTCCCGTGCTGCAAAATCAGTTTTATACTCTAAAAAATCCAATCAGATAGTTGAGAAAACAGACGATAATGAATAATTTTTGTTAAATACCTGTCTTAGAAATAAGACAAAGGGGGAGCAATCCCCCCTTTTTTTATCTCTGTTTGTGTTATAATCATTTCAACAAGGAGAGAAATTATGGTAGATATAAGACAGGAATTTATAGAACAGGCAAAAAAATTGGCTAGAAGTACAGAAGTTTTACCGGGCGGCATTGAAGAATTGGCTGTAAAACTACAGCACGCTCACGACACAAAAACTCCGTTACGTGTTAAGTTAGGGATGGATCCGACACGTCCGGACTTGCACCTTGGCCATACTGTTGTTATGAGAAAGTTGCGTGAATTCCAAAAACTAGGACATCAGGTGGTTCTAATCGTTGGCGGCGCAACTGCTATGATTGGCGACCCGTCAGGCAAATCCGAAACACGTCCTGCGCTTACCAAAGAACAGGTTGAAGAAAACGCTAAATCTTATTTTGAACAAATGTCAATGGTTGTTGATATTTCTAAAGCAGAGGTTACAAACAACGCGGATTGGCTTCATAAGTTGAACTTTATGGAACTTCTTCAACTTGCCGGAAAAGTTACGGTTGCGCAAATGATGACACGTGACGATTTCGCAAAACGTTACGCTGAGGGTAAACCTATTTCTATCCATGAATTTTTCTACCCGTTAATGCAAGCTTATGATAGTGTTGCAATCGATGCGGATATTGAATTCGGCGGAACAGACCAGCGTTTCAATACGCTTCTCGGGCGCGATATTCAAGCGGCTTACGGTAAAAAATATCCGCAAATGGTTATGCTTTTACCTTTAATCGAGGGTACTGACGGACTTGTTAAAATGTCTAAAACATATCCTGAACACTGTATTTCATTGACTGACAGCTCAAAAGATATGTTCGGTAAATTGATGAGTATTCCAGATACTTTAATCGTTAAATATTATGATCTTTTGACTGATATTTCAGACGAAGACTTGAAAAAAGTGGAAGAACAATTGAAAGATTCTACAGTTAATCCGCGCAACATCAAAATGCAGTTAGCGCATACAATTACTGCTGAATACCACGGCGAAGAAGAAGCGCAAAAAGCACAGGATGAATTCATCAATGTGTTCTCAAACAAAGGTATTCCTGATGATATTCAAGAAGTTAAAGGGGCTGACGGAAAATCAATGGTTGATCTCCTCGTTGAACTCGGATTCACTCAAAGCAAAGGCGAAGGCAAACGCTTGATTCAAGGCGGCGGCGTCAAGCTTGATGGCGAAAAAATTGCCGATGTCGCTTATGTAATTTCTTTAACTGATGATGTAGTATTACAAGCAGGTAAGAGAAAGTTCGCAAAGCTAATAAAATGATTGATGTATTAAAACGCGGTATCGAAAAACTTAAAGAGGATATAAATGTAATCTATGAAAACGACCCTGCGGCAAATAATTTGCTCGAGGTCATTCTCTGCTACCCGGGCTTGCACGCACTTATTATGTATAGACTTGCACATAGGTTTTACAAGTGGAAAATTCCGTTTTTACCGCGTTTTATTTCGCATCTTACCCGTATAGTTACCGGTATTGAAATTCATCCTGCGGCACGAATTGGCAGGCGGCTTTTTATTGATCACGGGCAAGGAATAGTTATCGGCGAAACAACCGAAATTGGCAACGATGTTTTGCTTTACCAGCAGGTAACTCTTGGCGGAACAGGCAAAGAAAAAGGCAAACGCCATCCGACTATCGGTAATAATGTTATTGTTGGCGCAGGTGCTAAGGTTCTGGGAAATATTAAAATCGGCGATAATGTACGCGTTGGCGCCGGCTCAGTGGTAATTCAAAATGTTCCAGAACACTCTACTGTTGTTGGGATTCCGGCGCGGATAGTTCACCGTACAATAATTGATGAACACGGAAACCTTATGCACAACCGTATTCCTGACCCGATAACCTGCGATTTGCACCGACTGGATGCGGAAATTAGACTTTTGAAAGAAAAATTTGAGGAAAAGAGTCGTTAAAAAGGAGAAAAATGAAAGCTGTAGTATTTGATGAAGGTTTGAAACTAGATAAAAATTATGAAAAACCAATTCCGAAAAAGGGCGAAGCACTTGTAAGGGTAACGCTGGCTGGGATTTGCAACACGGATTACGAAATCACAAAAGGCTATATGGGTTATAAGGGTGTCCTTGGTCACGAGGCTGTAGGAATTGTTGAAGAAGTTAATTCTGATGATAAATCGCTCCTCGGAAAACGTGTTGTTGCTGAAATCAGCTATGGCTGCGATGACCCGAATTGCCCCTGGTGCGCGGTGAAAAATTACCGCCACTGTCCGAACCGTCATACATTAGGAATTTGGCGTAAAGATGGCTGTTTTGCTGAATATTTCACAATGCCGACAAATGTTCTTTTTGAAGTTCCAGAATGTGTGAGCGATGAACAGGCTGTTTTTGTTGAACCGCTTGCAGCAGCGCTTGAAATTACAGAGCAACATCACATAAAACCGTTTGAAAAAGTTATTGTCCTCGGCGATGGTAAACTAGGGCTTACAACCGCGCTTGCTCTGAACGCTCAAAATCTCGATGTAATGTTGGTTGGTAAACATCAGAATAAACTTGATATTGCAAAGGCTCAAGGGGTTAAAACCTGCCTGCTAAGTTATTTAAAGATGGAGAAAATTTATGACGTTGTTGTCGAAGCAACGGGCTCGCTTTCAGGCTTTGAAACCTCAATGGCACTTGTTCGCCCTCGTGGCGTTCTGGTTTTAAAAAGTACAATCGCGGCGTCAAAAGAGTTTAACCTTGCACCGATTGTAATTGATGAAATTACGGTACTGGGTTCTCGTTGCGGCCAGTTCCCGCCGGCACTCAGAATGTTAGAGCGCGGTGCGATTGATTTTAAGCCGCTAATAAGTGCTACATACAACGTAGGCGATGCACTCGAAGCCTTTGAAAAGAACAAAGAAAAGGATGTTTTAAAAGTTTTGTTAAAGTTTTAATCAAAATAAAGCCCGCTGAAACGTCAGCGGGTTGTTTATTAATTTCCTTATTTCCTATTTCTCTAAATTTTGTTTTCCTATTTCTCTATTGATTTCCGACTTCATTCTTTTGGGTGGCTGGATTATAAAATCGCCATTGATACAAAGTTTACCACATCTCTGAAAGAATCTTTGACGAATTCTTTTGCAAGCGTTGGAATGGGTCTGTTTTCTATGCAATCAAATACGTAGTAAATAGGGTCTTTTGAATTATTAAAACGCATTCTTCTATCTTTTCTTTCTAAGATATTCGCCATTTCAGCGGCTTTTCTTGTGCGTTGTTTTCTGTTTTGTGTGGTTAAAGTTCCGAATTTGTTTTCAGTTGCTGTAGCCATCTTTTTCTCTCTCTTTAAATCTCTCTTATGTATATATAAAGTATATTATTCTTTTAAAATTGCCTTTTTGATTGTTTGTTTGTAACGAAATGTAAACTACTTTTTCTTCTTGTTAATTATCAGGCTTGGGTACTTTTCTTTAATGATATCAAGTGACGCTTTATCCGGTTCAAAAGAGCTTACTGGTTTTAACATAAGAATTTCATCCGGATTTAGACCGAAAATTTTATATTTCTTTCTGCAATTTTTTGCTTTCCCGATATATCCGTCAAGGTATGTATCAACAATTATGGTATCAGGATGTGGAACGAAAGGACATTTTTGTTGTTTATTATTTTGGGATTTTTTGACCCCGATTGCGGTAACCAGATGATCAAGTTCTCGAGGTTGTTCTTTTGAGTTTGGTTTTAGAGCGCATAGTTCAAACATATCACAGTGTTTGACTCCATTGGCTTTTAGTACGGTTTTGGTTATTTCGGATAATTCGTCACAATTAGCGACCTTAAAAGTTCCAACAATTCCGATTAGCCCTCGAAAATATTCAGGGAGCCCTCCGTCTGGGTAAAGTGTTTTGATAAATTTTCTTATAAAACCAAGTCGATTATTCAATTCTTTAAACGTATCGGAGGCTGTATTTCCGGCAATAGCGTATTTGCTAGGATTTTCGATGTCAGGCATGGTTTGCGAAATTGCGTTTATGACCTTTGGAAGAATCTTTTTTAATTTAGGCCTAGCTTTAAAAGGTATAGAATAATTTGCATTAATATAATCTGACATATTTTGAAAAAACTTGTAAAAATTTTTTTTGCCAAGGTATTGCTTTTTTTTTTTTAGCATTTTATAATAAAACTTGTCGAAACCGTGTGGGAGCGTAGCTCAGTTTGGTTAGAGCGCATGCCTGTCACGCATGAGGTCGCGAGTTCGAGCCTCGTCGTTCCCGCCATTTTAAGAGGGTTTTAAACCCTCTTTTTTAGTGTTTAGAAGCGTGAGAAGAGAGTTATATGCATAACTGGAAGTACATTTGGCAAAATCGTTCCGTGGATGACGCTATATATACCTTGAAAAACAATAAAAAAATTTTTGAGGAATTAAAAAAGATTAACGGTTTTGATGTTATTGATAACGGTTTAAGCTATGAGGCTTTGATTGAGCAGTTTGATAATATTAAAAGTAGAATAAATACTTCTGAGTGTGAAAAAAGTATCTTTGAAGTTGGATGTGGAAGCGGGGCGAATTTATTTTTGTTTAAAAATTCCGGTTTTAAGGTTGGCGGTATAGATTATTCACAACCGCTGGTGCAAACAGCACGTAAAATTTTAAACTTAAGTGATGAAATTGTCTGTGATGACGCGGTTAATTTGAATACTGATGATAAGTATCAGACGCTTCTTTCCAATAGTGTATTTTCATATTTTGAAAATTTTGATTATGCAAAAATTGTACTTGAAAAAATGTATCAAAAATCGATAAGCAATATTGTTCTTATTGATATTCATGATGAAACTAAAAAAGAAGATTTTATAAATTACAGAAGAAAAATTATAGAAAATTACGACGAAAGATATAAGCATCTTCCTAAGTTATTTTATAAAAAGGAATATTTTATAGAGTTTGCACATTCGCATAATATGCAAATAGAAATTTTAGACTCTAATGTAAAAGGATATTGGAATAATCCTTTTGTTTTTAATTGCTTTATGTATAAGGGATAGTTAGCAATAGTTCGGAGTGACGCTCCAGTTGAGTTTTGTTTTTAAAATGGTATAGAATTCTGTACCGTCAAGAATTAAAAGTTTGGCGCGGAGGGGCGATTTTTTTATTTTAATTTCATTTTTGAGTTTGTAGTTTCCCTGCCCGTCGACTGATAAGATAAATTCTTTCTCGTCACATGCTGCGGAAATTGAGATTTCTTCTGTTGCAGGAACTACTAAAGGGCGAGCATTCAGGGTGTGCGGGCAAATTGGCACAATTACGAAAGCTTCAATGTCCGGAGAAAGCACCGGCCCGCCTGCAGATAAGCCGTAAGCGGTTGAGCCTGTAGGGGTTGAAATTATAATGCCGTCTGCAAGGTAATTGCATACCTCTTTATCGTTAATTTTTAATTGAAAGCGTGCTGTTCTGCCGGTTTCTGAAGTTTTAATAACAAAATCGTTCAGGGCAATTTGGTCGCCGGTTTCCAGCATAAGACGGTTGTCTATGCGGTATTCGTCTTTTAGGATTTTTTTCAATGATTTTGTAAAATCTTCTTTTGATGACTGCGATAGAAATCCGAGGCGACCAAGGTTTATTCCAAAAATTGCAGTGTCTGTATCAGCGTAAAAGCGTGCGGTTTTAAGGATTGTTCCGTCTCCGCCGATTACAAATGCTATGTCAAAGCCTTTTTTCATATTATTTATGTCTAGAATTTCGCATTCAATTCCGTGTGAATTCAGAATTTCGCGTAATTCATCTTTTACTGCCGGTGCGGCTTGAATTTCAGGATTATAAATAATTGCCGGTTTCATAATGTAATTAATTTAGCACATTTTGTCCGCCTAATCAATAGTCGAATAAATTTGTTTTCTTTTTCAGGTGGTTATGTTATATTGTTATTATCGAAATGAGGCGGTTGACCCAGCCCCCGCCTTGGAACTTTTTACAAATCCATTCGTCATAGAGATTAACAGGAATGGAAGTTGTGGAGGAAGAGAACAAATATGATGAAGAAAATGAATACAACAAAATCGGTTATTACATTGTTATTGGGTTTGGCATTGACATTGCCGTCTATGGCTCTTGCGGAAACACCGCAGGATTTGTATGATTATGTTTGGAAAAACGTTAATTCCAAATATGTTGACCAGACTAATAACGAACAGAATTGGGCAAGATGGCGTCATAAATACGATGCATCTATTAAAACTCAGGAAGATGCTTACGTTGCTATCGCGACAATGCTTGCTAGTTTAAACGACCCGTACACAAGATTTTTAGATCCTAAAGAATTTGCAGAAGAAACAAGTTCTATCCAAGGCTCACTCAAGGGGATTGGTATTCAGATTGCTGTTAAAGACGGCAAGTTGATGGTTATTGCTCCGTTAGAAGGAACTCCGGCTGAACGTGCAGGAATTATCGCGGATGATGAAATTCTTGAAATTGACGGCGTTAGCACTAAGGGAATTACCGTTGACAAAGCTGCTGACAAAATTCGTGGTAAAGAAGGAACTTCCGTTAATCTTTTGATTAAACGTAAGGACAATGTGCCGAAAGTTTACAGAGTTACAAGAGAAAATATTGAGATTAAATCAATTTCACAAAAAACTCCTCTTGATACTGTTGTGCCGCAGAATATGGGATACATAAAGATTAGTTCTTTCTTGAGCCGTAATTTGACAAAAGAATTTTCGAATGTTCTTGCGCATTCGCTTGATAAACAGGGATATATTATCGACCTGCGTTCAAATCCTGGCGGATTGTTGGATAACGCGATTAATATCTCTGATATGTTTTTACCGGGTGGTGTAATCGTAAGTACCGTAGACCGTGACGGTTATAAGGTTTCACAACGCGCGGCCAGAACTGTTTACACAAACAAACCGCTTGTTGTTTTGATTAACAAGGGTTCAGCATCAGCGAGTGAAATCCTTTCAGGCGCACTCAAGGACCACGGACGTGCCATAATCGTTGGTGAAAAATCTTTCGGTAAAGGACTTGTTCAAGAGGTTAATCATTTGCCGCTTAATTCAGGTATGAATATTACTATCCAAAAATATTTGACCCCTAGCGGAAGCGATATTCACAAAAAAGGTATTACGCCTGACGTTGTGGTTGAATTAACTGAGGATAATGTTAAGAATAAGGACGATGTTCAATTGAAAAAAGCGATTGAAGTCCTTGGAAATATGATAAAAGAGCAAGCTGTAGCAGTCAGATAGTATGAAATACAAAGAGTGGATTTATAATAAAAATGCAAAAGAAGAAGCCGCTTTGGTTAAGAGGCTTCTTCTTTCACGTGGCTTGACAGAACCTGATGAGGTAGAGGATTTTTTAAACCCTCTGGAGATGAAATTAACCTCGCCTTACGATTTTACGGATATGCAAAAGGCTGTTGATAGAATAATCAAGGCCATTGTTAATCGCGAAAAAATTATTATTTACGGTGATTTTGATGCTGACGGTGTGACGTCGACTTCTCTTTTGATGAAAACATTGAACCATCTTGAAGCGAATGTGGATTATTTTATTCCACACCGTGAAAAAGAAGGCCACGGGCTTGATTCTGCGGCGCTTGTGAGAATTATTACCGCGAAGAAACCTAAGCTTATAATAACTGTTGACAACGGAATCAGCAATGTTAAAGAAGTCGCATTTTTGAAAAGTTTCGGGGTCGATACTATTATCACTGACCACCACGAAGCAAAAGATGAAGTTCCTGCGGCTTTTGCAATTATTAACCCGAAAGCGTCTAATGCTCTATCTGAAACACTTTCTGCAAGAAAAATTAAAGAGTTAACATATCTTGCAGGTGTAGGGGTTGCGTTTAAACTTGCGCAGGCACTTCTTGAGAAATTTGATAAAGTTGAATTTGCCCTGAAAATCCTTCCGCTCGTTGCTGTCGGAACCGTTGCGGATTTGGTTCCGCTGATTGGTGAGAACAGATGTTTTGTTAAGCGCGGTTTGGAACTCGTTATGAACCACACAGGCCTTAGAGAACTTCTTGCAAGTGCGGGGTATTCGCTTGAAAAACCTGTTACGTCAGAAATAGTTGCATTTGGTATCGCACCGCGCCTTAATGCTTCCGGCCGTCTTGAGAGCGTAGATAGTGCAATGAAACTCCTTTTGAGTGACAATCCGGCTGAAATTCAATTTGCTGTCCAAACACTCAATGAGTTTAATTCCATTCGCCAAACTCTTTGTGCCGATATATTTGCACAGGCTGATGAAATGTGGCAAAAAGAGGGCGCAAAAAATCCGGCTGTTGTTCTTTTCCACCCTGAATGGCATATCGGAATTATCGGAATTGTTGCATCAAAATTTGTGGAAAAATACCACAAACCGGCTTTTCTTATGACATATTCTGAAGAAACCCAGCAGTATCGTTGTTCTGCGCGAGGGGTTAAAGGCTTGAATATCTTCGATATCCTAAACGAAAGCGCAGAAGTTTTTGATGGCTTTGGCGGTCACGAACTTGCAGGAGGTTGTTCGTTCTCTAAAGAAAGAATCTCCTTTGAGGCTGTAAAATCAGCGATTAACAAAACTGTAAAAACAATGTTGAACGGTGAAGAATTAAAACCATTTGTAGAAGTTGATTTAAAACTTACGCCGTCAGATATTACGGAAGAACTCATTGACCAGCTTGAAATATTTGAACCATTCGGCGCATCTAACCCTAACCCTGTTTTTGCTGTCGAAAACCTCATCGTTAAAGAAAAAAAACTTATGGGACAGGATAAAAACCACCTTAAACTCATTTGTGAAGCAGGCGGGCATGAGTTAACCTGTATATGGTGGCAAAAAGGTGACGTTACGCTTGATACAGGCGATAAATTAGATGTGCTTTTCCACCCTAATCTAAATGAATTTAATGGCAATAAGTATCTTCAATTAATCTTACAGGACGCGCATTCCGATGCGATAGAATACGAAAAAGACGCAGAACCTGCGCAGGAATTGAAAGTTTTTGACCACCGCAGAAAAACAAATATTCTCCCGATGGTCGACGATTACGTTAAAAATTCTAAGTTGAATATAAGAGTTTTTGCCGAAAGCAAAAGCGTTGTGGATTCCCTGCGTCCATTTAATGCACTGACAGAACGTGTGTTCAATCGCAATAATATTGAAACTTGTGATTCTGTTATGTTTTTTGATTATCCTGCAGACAGGCATGCGCTTTGCGAAATCCTTGAGAAAACTTCCGTAACTTCAATCCATCTGATGAACTATGATGTTAAACATTTTTCGCAGGAAGAATTTTTGCAAACATCTTTTAAAATGCTCAAATATGCCGTGAATTATACAAATGGTGAGGTAGAAATTTATAAATTTGCAAGTTTTCTGGGAAAATCCAATGAGGTTCTCGGGCTTCTCTTCTCTATGTTTGAAGAGGTTGGACTTATAAAAATTCTTTCAAAAAACACACAAACAATAACGATTTCTCTTGATGAAACGGTTAGTCTTTCAAATGTTCTTCATACGGAAGCTTATTCTAGGCTTCAAGAAGCCGTCGCAGAATGTGAAGAGTTCCAAACATTATTGTTAACAGAAGATTTAGATAAAGTTCAGGAGTTGTTTACCCTTTAGAGCGTTTATAGGTAAAAAG
The DNA here is from genome assembly GCA_947361615.1 of uncultured Candidatus Melainabacteria bacterium. Taxonomy (GTDB): domain Bacteria; phylum Cyanobacteriota; class Vampirovibrionia; order Gastranaerophilales; family Gastranaerophilaceae; genus Gastranaerophilus. Next base: position 10,748 of record CANAJP010000004.1, read on the forward strand.
AAAGTCTCGTCAATAGACAAGACTTATAAATATACATTTACCCTAGACGAATAATAGCATGGACTAAGTTTTTTGTCAACAGGTTAACTTGTTGGGCGATAACTATTTGGTCGGTTTGTAACGAATTTGTAACAATGGCGAACTTTTTATGATATTATTCGTTATAGAAATGTGGGCAGATGAATTGACATTACTGCCCGCAATGCGATATAATTTAAACGTTAGTGAAATTAAGGAGAAAATTATGAAGAAATTATTTGCACTTGTGGCATTACTTGCATTAACAACAGCAGGCGCATCTTACGCTGCAGGCACTTACACTGAATCTGTCGTTAATAAATATACTTCAGGCGTTGCTAAAAAAGAGCAACAAATGAAAAATGAAGCAGCAGCAAGACAACAGGCAAGAGAAGCTCAAAAAGCAGAATTCCAGAAAAAAGTAGAGGCGGATAAAGCTGCTCGCGAAGCTAGACAAGCTGAATTTAACAAAAAAATTCAAGACCAACAAGCTGCAAATGAAGCAAAAAGAGCAGAGTTTCAGAAAAAAGTAGAAGCTGATAAAAAAGCACGTGAGGCTCGTCAGGCTGAAACTGATAAGAAAATTCAACAGAAAAAAGAAGCTTGGAACACTTTAATGGGTAAATAGCGATAAGCTTATTTTTAGATAATTAAAGGCCGCATTTGCGGCCTTTTGTTATTAATATAAAATTTTTTCAAGCAGAACATCCTCTAACTCTTTTATGTTTTTACACGCGGCAATATGTTCTACCCTCGCCAAATCTTGAATGCAGCTAAAACCAAATCCGTGGGTTAGTGCGATGAAATCAATTCCCGCTTCATTCGCGCCTCTTGCGTCTGCATTGCTGTCGCCAACCATGACACAAGATTTTTTGTCAGCATTAAGTTTTTTAATACATTCATTAATTATATCTGTTTTGGTAAGTTTTCCTTCCAGATCGCTTCCCATTGCGTAATCGCAAAAATCCAGAATCCCGAATTCCTTCAAAACAGCCATCGCATTGTCATGACTTTTATAAGTCGCAACTGCAATTTGGCGCCCCTGTTTTTTTAATTCTGCAAGCATTTCCAGTACGTTAGGGTATAAGGCTGCACGAAACATGGAATATTTTTTGTAATTTGCGCGGAACATGTTTGCATAATTCATTGCCGTTTCTTTATCCATATTAAAGTGATGGGCGAAAGAATCTTGTATCGGCGGGCCAATAAAAGTTTTTAGAATTTCGTACGATGGTGTTTCAATGCCTATTTCTTTTAACGTGATTTTTACTGCATCAATGATGCCGATTGTTGAATCAATTAATGTACCATCTAAATCAAAAATAACTGTTTTATACATGCAAAATTTCTCCGGATTTCTGATAATTTGATTTCGTTAAAAATTCAATCTGTATGTACTTTTGGAATTCCGCAAGCTGTTTGACAATTTCATTTGTAACTTCAACAACGTTTTCCTGTTGTTGGAAGAATTGATAGTTTTTGTCATAATAATTCTGAGTATACTTTGAAAATCCATCAAATCCCGCTAAAATTACTTTATTAACTTTTAATTTTATCAGTGTTTTCATTAATAAGTATAATGAAGATTCGCCCATGATTGTATCTTTTGAAATTAAATTATTCCAGTTGAGAACAAAATCGGTGTTGTTCTCTTTGTCGGCAATGTTGCTTGTTATTATAACCTTACCGGAATTTTTAGTTTTTGTATAATAGTCAGTAAACTGGTCATATCGTTTTGCATTGCTGATAAATATGTAATCTGTTGGAAAATTCGTATTAATATGGTTAACAGAGAATATTATCGGGTTGTGTTCATTAATATAATCTTTGATTTTATTATATTGAGTTTTGACTGACTTTCCAGGGCCGAGTAGCAAAATTGTAGAGTTTGCAATTTTTTTGCTTAATTGATCATAAGCTTTTTTATCATCAATATTATTTTGTTGGTGCTTCTGGTAAAGTTCTTCAATATAATCTTTGTCGAATGTCAGTTTTTTGTCTTCCTGTATATTACTTAAAATTTCATTGATTTCTTTGACCGGAAGCATATTTTTCTTCTCAAGGTATGAAACATAATTCGGATGGCAGTCATTCAACGCTGAAATGTAGTATGAGAATTGATATCCCCAGCTATATTCTTTTAAAAATTTCAAAATTTCAAGTTCAATAGTGTTGAGGATTTCAGGCATATCATAATTTTTTGAATGGTTTGTATTTAGATACATTGCAAGTAGTTCGGTATTGCAATTTCCTGCAGATTTTCCCATACCATATAATGAACTATCAAGAATAATGCTTCTGTTTGTTTTGATATTCAATAATTCTATGGCATTAGAATATGCAAGCTGGAAGTTATTATGCGAATGATATCCGATTTCAATGTTTTCATTTAGGTTATTGTCAAGAAGATAGAAGTATCTAAATAGTCTATCTTTATGTAACAGCCCGTAAGTGTCTACCAGTGACATCGCAATAGGGTTTAAGTCATTTACCAAATCAATTAAATCAAGCATTTCTCTGTCAGAGTATGTGGTAATTGAAACAGGGTTTGTATAAACTTCATATCCCTTTTCTTTAAGTTGATGGCAGAATTGTATTGCATTATGCATGTCTTTTTTCTTAAAAATTACACGAATGCCGTCAAGAAAAGAATCTTTTTGGAGCGAAATATTGTCTATAGAACATGTTCCATAATCAATCATACCAACAACAGTGGTATTACCTTTAGTTTGGTTTTCGAGAATTTTATCAAATGTCTTGGTATCAGGATTTATTGTTCGGTTCATATCAAGCGAGCGTGAATCATTAATAAATCCGACTTCAATAATGTCAACATTTGATTTAATTAATCTTCTAAAAATACTGCGAATAGAATTATACCCGAAATTCCAGTCATTAAGGAAACCGCCGTCGCGTAAAGTGCAGTCTAAAAGTCTAATTTTTCTCATTACTTGCCCTCTTGTCTTAGCTTTTTATACATAAATTCTGCGAATTCAAAGTCAACCATATCATCAATATCTATGGCTTCAACTTTGTCTACCGGATATAAATAAGGGTTTTTTCCTACATAATGGCTTAATTCGATTAATCTGTCACGTTTTATAATATTAATCGCGAAATTTAAAGCCATAATATTTGGTAAATCTTGACTTTTAGGTGTTTTGCTTAATTCATAATTTATAGGCTTTCCGTCGAGCCATAAGAATTCTTTAATATAATGAGCGGTATTTACCGAATCGTACTGTTTACAGTTGGCGAAATAGAAATCAATACATTTTTCGATTGTTGAATCTTCAATCATCGGGCTGGTAACGTTTGTGTACATAATTATATCGCTGTCACAATTTTCAGCAATATTTTTGTACATTTCGTTGGTGACGTTATCGCCTGCATAATATTCATCTCTTTTTACTGCTTGTACCCCCAGACTTCTAGCGATATCAAGCATTTCATCATCGTTTGAGTTTACAACAATACCGTCAAGATTTTTTAGGCGTTGTAATTGTTTTATTTTTATTGTGAGTAAATTGCTGTCTGCAAACGGTCTAATATTTTTATTGGCGACTCTTTTAGAACCTGAACGTACTGGTATTAAAGCTTTAATTATCATATTATTTCCTCTTTCTTTTTATCAAAATATCCTTTTTTACTTGCAAAATGCTCTATTTCTTTATTTTGTGATAATAAAGGTCGCTGGTTTACATAATTTTGACATTTTTCATACAATATTTTTTTTAATTCAGTTTTGGAGTAAAGTTTTGCATCTACAGATAATAATTCATTAATTGGTGTTGTATATTCTGTAACCATTTTTTTAAATAATAAGTCAAGCCAGCGAAGATCCAGAGTTTCATCGTGTATTCTTTCTAGTAGTGATAGCGAAAAACCAGGAGTTTTTCTAAAATACATTTGATGCAATGAGGCAGAAGAAGAAAGCGAAACAATTGCGTCAACGTCAATATCATAACATTCCATAGGTAGAGTTGTATTTTCCATTATCACAACAGCAGGATTATCAATATATTTTCTCGGATCTCTCGGGTGTGGTTTGAAATATATTTTGTAACCTAATTCAATTAACTGTTCAATTAAACAGTTTTGTAAGCAAATATATTCATCTCTTGGTAATCCTGAAATTTCCCACCAAGAGCCGCAGAAGATGATAGTCTTTTTATCTTTTGTGATTTCTATATTTAACGGACAAAGCTTTTCGCAATCTTTTGCGACGTCAAGAAAGATTGCCTTATTTAGCGGAATTATTTTATTGAAATAATTTTTATCAAGTCCGAAAAAATCGAGTTTATCTAAATAATTATGCATTATTATTTTATCGACTTTACTGTAATCCAGATCTGCCAGGCGTGCCATTTTACTGCCTACACCCTCGTCTGTTAAAATCCATTTGGCATTAGGGTATAATTCTTCTGAAAGAAAAATAAACTGGTATTGATTGGAAAAGAATATTTCATCAAAGTCGTATAATTTATTTTCAATAAAGAATCGTCTAAAATCAGTAATCTTACCGTATAATGTGTATATTTCTTTGAAGTCGTGCAGACTTGCAATTTTCTTGCAGGCAGTATCAAACATCGGATTTTTCATATTCGAATATATGAATAATACGTCTTCGCAATTTGGTGTATTCAATTGCTTAATAATTGCAAGGTCGTTTACCAGAGAAATATTTCCGGTGGTTAAAAATAGTCTGCGTGTAATGTTTTTATTTTTTCTGTTTAAGTATTCATTATTAGCTTTTACAAAATTTTTGACATGTCTTTTTATACTAATTTTGCATTTGATTTTGATTCCAAAAATTTTAATTAGTTTATATTTATTATTTCCCCTATATTCATTACCAATGTATAATATTTTTTTAGGAAGTTTTTTTAAAAATGATATGCAATCGCGTTTTCGAGATATTTTAATTTTCATTCCTAAAATACTAAATGTTTTGTGATTATTGTCTGAATTTTTAACAGAAAATATTTTTTGGTAATGCATTGATATTTTCAAGCCTAAAAGTCTTAAAACCATTTTTGGCTTTCGATTTCTATAGATTTTAAGGCCGAATATATTATTCCCAAATGCCTTAAACGGAATATCAAGCTGTAAAATTCTGTAATATTGTTGTTTTTTTATAAAATTAATTTCCTCCCCCCAGTCATAATTTGAAGGTAAGGTGTTTACAAAATCAGATAGAAGTTTTTTTATATCATCTGTTAATTTTTCATTATAGGACAAATCAAATAATATTGTGTTGAATAGTCTGCGAAAGATTAGTTGGTTGAATTCTTCAAGTTGATTTTGTTCTTTATAAAAATTTAAAGCTGTAAGCGTAGAGTTTATATGGGTAGTTAATAAAAATTGAAAGTCCTTGTTCAGAAAGCTCATTGCAGAACTATTACGAATGTTGTAATTGTATAAACATTTATCAATGAAGTATAAATATTTTACTTTAATCATGTACATTAAATTGAATAATACATCTTCAGATATTTTATAATTTTCGAATTTTAGCTTGAGGCCTTGAATTATAGAGGCTTTATACAGAAATGCCCATGGAGGTAAAAACATACGGGTTATTAGTTTAACGGATTTTTGTTGTAACCCTTTTGTAAATTTTGAATGCCAATTTTTTATTCTTATGTAATCACGTTCCGGTAAGTTTTCATTAATATTATTGGGGAAAAAACATACCAGGTCGGTTTTTGGATTTGAAAAGTACGCGTCCACAGCCAATTCATAGCATTCAGGTTCAAGCCAGTCATCAGAGTCGACAAATGCAATATATTCACCTGTTGCTATGTCAAGTCCGTGGTTTCTTGCAGCTGAAACACCTGCATTCTCTTGATTTATTACTATAATTCGTTCATCTTTTTTTGCATATTCTTCTAATATCGTGTGTGAATTATCTGGAGAACCATCATTAATACAAATTATTTCAAGGTTTTTATATGTTTGATTAATAACACTATCCAAACATTTTTCTAAATATTTTTCGACATTATATACTGGTATAATTACTGATATTTTGGGATTTAAATTTGTCATTTTTACCTCTTGCTATCTTAAAAAATTTTTTGCTTCCCTTATTTTTTCTTTACAAGCTGCTTTTTTATTTTTATAATGTTCTTTCTTTTTGCCTTGAGATATTAAATATAGAAATTTATAACGCCAATATTTCAAAATATTTTCACGATATTTGAAAGTTATTTTTATTATTTCTGTATCATTCGGTGTTTTATTCAATGGTAAATTTAGCACATCAGTGAATATTTTTTCATAAAATGGTGTTAATTTTGCATAATACCAAAAATATTCTCCATAACGTGAATTAAATGTTGTCCAGGGTTTTATTTTGTGGATGTAGTGCAAAATTTTATGGTTTGAAACCATTTGTTCCTTTTCTGCTTCATCTAAGACATTAAACCATTTTTCATAAACACAAGTTGCAGCATTCCAGCACCAATCAAGATATAAAACTTTATCTTTAAAAATAGCATTAAATAAATCCTGATCCGGGAATTTTAATTCCATTGTTGGTGCTAATTCGATAGCTCTTTGTTCAAAGTTTATCTCTCTCCATTTATTGAGATTTGCATAAAACATTCCTGTATTGAAATATGGGTTTGTTTCAGGTGTACGGTGGCATTTATACCATGCATCTTTTGCTGCAGCAATACAATAGTTGTCTATATTTATGCTCCAAAGCTCTGATAAATCACCGGTAACAATCATATCACCCTCTAGAATAATTGCGCGTTCTAGATTAGGAAAGAGCGACGAAATCATTAATTTCGCATAAACAATTTTAGAATCAATGTGAGTATTTACGCAGTAAGGAAGTTCAAAACTTAAACCTGCATTCAAGTATTTATATTCAATATCAAAATCGTAATGCCTTTTTAACATTTCTACTTTGTTAATTGTTTCTTGCCGAATATCTTCTGTCAAAATATGAAAGAATAGTTTATAATTTTTGTTAATATTTTCAAGCGCAGAAACGAGTAATACCGATACATACGGCATATATTTGTCAGAACTTGGAATTATTATATCAATTATTTGCTGCTGCATATTTTCCCTCTTTTTCAGCTGTATTTTTACCGTCCGCGAACGCCTGGTGAGTCCAAAAATATTCCCATTTCCCAAACCGTCCTATACTTTCTATTCCTATTGAGTTAAGATAATCAAGAATTATTTGACGGTTTTCATAGATATTGTGGTCAAAAATTATATTGGCATATTTTTCAAAACGAATATCTTTAATAATGATATCTTTTTCTTCACAAACGCCCATGTTAATTAGTTTTTCGATGGTATTTTTTATAACCTCATCGGCTGGTGGAATTTTTGCCTTATTGGAAAAGAAAATTTCTGCTTGTAGAGAACTACATCCTTGAGGCACATTATCTGATGATTTTAGACTTGGAGAATAAACTCTGCTTGACAAAATATCTTCATCATAGATATAAAACCAGAGATATTTTGCAATATCAGGTTTGTTAAACCCTAAGGAAACCATGTAACCGGAGGTATACATAAGATTTGCTGCCGCGGTTTTGATATTACTAGGAACATTGTCGAGCATTTTAATTATTTCAGGCAATGGCAAAGTAGAAATCAATCTTTCATATTTTGTTTCGCTTCCATCCTTGAAAAATACTTTACGGGAAGAGGTATCTATTTTAACAGCTTCTTTATTAAATTCTATATTTAACCCTTTGCGACATTTGTTTAAAATACTTCTAAATCCACCGGTTTTGGGGTATTTCATAACTTTTGAATAATAAAAACATTCGTCCTGAGTTTCAAATGCTCCGCGCAATACCTGTTTGATATCAGGGGTGTACATTCTTTGTCCGACCCATTTCGTTTCAAGTTCGCGTGCTTCTACTCCCCAGTATTTACGTGTATATTTAAACGGGAAATTCTCAGCAAAATAGTCACCGTACTGCACTCTTAGCCATTCTTCATAGTTTTCGATTTCATCAATAGGTTTCATTTTTTTATTGATAAATCCGTCTATGATGTTAACTTTTTCTTCTATAGAAAGTGGCGCAAGGTTATTCTGTGCGGGATGTCTTAGCCAGATGCCTTTGTAATAATTTGAAGGGAATGGAATGTGTTCCAACATTTCAGATGATTGCTTGAATAAGTTAACCGTATATTCATCCGGAGCAAAAGAAAAGTGGACAAATTTGTCAAAGCGAAAACCGTTTATTGTAAAATTTCCGCATAAACCACCCCAATCATTGTTTTTTTCATATATTATGACGGGTTCTTTTTCCAGATTTAAGTGATAGCCTGCTGATATACCTGCAATACCGCTTCCTAGAATTACTGTTCCCATAGGTACCCCTTATCTGTATGAGCTTTGATTTGTTTTTTGCAATATTCAAACATATCGTCTGAATTCAAAGCTTCTTTGTACCAATCAACGGTGAATTCGATTGCTTCGTGTAAATTCAGCATTGCTTTCCATTGCAACATTCTATAGGCTTTTGTCACGTCAAGGCTTAGAAGCGTATTTTCGTGAACCATTTCTGCTCCTGAAACGTCAACAACTTTACCTTTTCCGTAGTATTTAACAAGATATTCAACAACTTCCCAAACGGTTTTGTTGCACTCGATTGGTGGGCCGAAGTTAAAACCTTGAGCGTATTCCGTCGGGTTCTCCATTAATTTTTGTCCAACGCGCAGATAACCGCTCAATGGTTCAAGTACGTGTTCCCAAGGGCGAGTTGCTTTTGGTGAACGGATTTCAATATCTTTTCCTTCTTCGATAAATCTAATGCAATCAGGGATAAGTCTGTTATCAGACCAGTCGCCGCCACCGATTACGTTTCCGGCACGGACTGAGGCTATTGCTTTGCCGTGTTTAGCGTAATCTTTTGGGTTGAAATATGAATTTCTGTATGATGAAATCATTAATTCCGCACAGCCTTTTGATGAAGAATATGGGTCATAGCCGCCCATTCTGTCTGTTTCTTTGTATCCCCAGATTTGTTCTACGTTTTCATAGCATTTGTCAGATGTTATCATTACAACTGTTTTTATGCAATCAAATTTTCTAACCGCTTCCAAAATATTCAATGAACCCATTACGTTGGTTTCATAAGTATATTTAGGGTTGTTGTATGCAGTTCTTACAAGAGCTTGTGCTGCAAGGTGGAAAATAATTTCAGGCTGATATTTTGCGATAGTTTCTTCTAATTTTGCGCTATCTCTAACGTCACCTTTAACATCAGCAAATAAATGTTTTTCAAGGTGTGAGGCTTTGTAGTTCCCGCGTTCAGAATATGGTTCAAGTGCATATCCGACAACTTTTGCGCCTAACATTGTAAGCCAGATTGAAAGCCAGCTTCCTTTGAAACCGGTATGTCCGGTTACTAGAACTGTTTTTCCGGCATAAACGTTATTGAAGTTTGACATTAGTCTTTTCCTTTCCTTGTGCAATTATTTCTTCTAAAGCTTGTTCTATTGTATATTTTTGTTGCCAGCCTATTTCATTCACAATACGCGAATTATTGCCAACTACAAATTTATATTGGTTACTGACTTGTTCATTAAATATAACAAGATGTTCTTTATTCATTAGGCGTGCAATTGTTAGTACATAATCTGTAATGCTTGTTGCTTTGCCTGTTGAAATATTAAAAATTCCATTTTTATCTGAATCAAGAATCTCCACGAAAGCATTTGCGACATCTTTTGAATAGATATAATCTCTGATAAGACTTCCGCTACGAATTTCTACAGGTTTATCGTTTTGTAGTGAATTCATAACATCACCTGTCAAGCGTCTTAAATCTTTTTCTAAGCCGAAAGCCGAGAAAATTCTACCCCAAGCAAAATCCATTTCATTATTCAAACAGAATAATTCAGCAATTTCCCTTAAAGTATTTTTGCATTTGCCGTAAATATGCTGTGGCTCAAGCGGGCTTGTATATTCCTTAAGCAAGGCATTGTTTTCTGCATATTCAATATATGTACCTGCCATAACAACTTTTTTACCGCCATGTTGTTTGAACGATTTCAGTAATTCAATTGAGGCTATTAAGAAATCAAAATTTATATTGTCATTAAACATACCAGTAGTCTGCCACGCCAGATGTAGTAAATGCGTAGGTTTTATTTCCGCTAGAATGCTGTTTATTGCTTTGTGATCAAACAAGTTTCCCTGAATCCAGTGGATTTGAGTAGATGAGGGTAGATTTCCGGTAGTAAGTGCATAAACTTCATATCCTTTACTTAATAACGGTTGTAAAGTTTCTTTGCCTATAAGTCCTTTTGCACCGGTTACAAAAACTTTTTTAGTCATTAATATGCTCCTTCCACCAGTTTACGCACTGCGATAAACCTTCTTCAAGAGAGTATTTTGGTTTCCAGTGTAATTCATTTAAAAGTTTTGTATTGGAACCGATAGCTACAGGTTCTTCAAATGCACTCGGGATAGCTCCGTACAAAATTTCGCCTTTAAAATCAGTAAGTTCTTTTATCTTTTCGACGATGTTTTTTAACTTTACAGGTTCGCCTGAACAAATATTTACTGCACCATTTATATCACTTTCAAAAAGTTTAATGATTGCATCTGAAACATCTTCAACGTGAAGATAATCTTGAAATTTTGTACAGGTGGAAACTTTTACGTCTTCATTTTTAAGCATTGAAGTTATGACATACGGCATTAGACGTTGCGGTCTTTCATATTGGCCGTAAAGATTGAAAATCCTTGCCCATTTAAAGTCTATTCCGTTTTGTTCACAGTAGCTTTGTGCCAAATTAAACAATGCGGCTTTTGATTTGCCATACAAGGATTTATTATTCAATGGTGTCAAATCTTCTTTGAAATAACCATATTCAAAATCGTATTCCGAGATACTTCCTGCTATTAACACTTTTTTCCCACCGTTTTCGTGAAAACATTTAAGTATATTTAAGGAGGCTGCAACCCAATCAATGTTGATATTGTGTGTATGGCATTTTGCATCACCATACCAGGCGAGATGAATTAAGTCTTCAAATTTGTTTTTATCGAATAATTTCTTAACTTGATTAACGTCCAACAAATCGAGAGTTATGGTGGTAAGGTTTTTGTGTTTGAAATCAATTTCATTTTGATATTTAATCCCTACAACTTCATAACCTCTTTCAATTAAGTCTTTAACCGTTTGTTTACCTATAAATCCTGAAGCTCCTGTGATTAGGACTTTTTTGTTCATCTTAGACCTTTCCCATTAGACTTACAAAATTATTTTGTTTATCCCAGACTTTCCAAGGGGCGTTATCATTTGCCCACATTTCGTCAAGTTCTATTTTATCGCGCAAAGTATCCATCGGGCGCCAGAAGCCATCGTGCTTATATGCAACTAATTCCCCGGCGTTTGCAATGCTTTCAAGTGGTTTTCTTTCGAATATTTCGTTCGGGTTATTGGCTTCAATGAAGTTGAAAACTTCCGGTTCACAGACGAAAAATCCACCGTTAATCCAGTTACCATCACCTTTTGGCTTTTCTCTGAATGACGTAATCATATTATCAGGTGTTATGTTTAATGCTCCAAATCTTCCTGATGGTTGCACTGAAGTCATTGTCATTAGTTTGCCTGATTTTTTGTGGAAATCAACAAGTTCTGAAATATTGACATCAGATACTCCGTCGCCGTAAGTCAACAAGAAAGGTTCGTTACCTACGTAATCCTGTGCTTTTTTTATGCGTCCGCCAGTCATTGTATCCTGACCTGTGTAAAGCATTGTCACGCGCCACGGTTCGGTACGCATTTTGTGGAGTTCAACACTATTAGTTCTCATATCCACAGTTATGTCTGAATATCTTTGATAATAGTGCACAAAGTAATCCTTGATGATATGAGATTTGTAACCTGTGAGGATTACAAAATCATTGAAGCCGTAATGAGAATAGATTTTCATTATGTGCCAAATTATCGGGTAGCCACCAATTTCCACCATTGGTTTTGGTTTCGAAACGGTTTCTTCGCCTAATCTTGTTCCGAGACCACCCGCAAGAATCAAAACTTTCATCAAATGCTCCTTATATCTGAACTCTTCTTTTTTAATATACCATAAAAAAGATTTTATTACTTATTTATGAATAATTATTAAAAAGTCTTAGAAGAGCTGTTTTACTATAAAATGAAGTTCATATAACTTTCGTCTATTTTATCCTGTTCAATACCAATGTAACGCAGTGTTATTGATGTTGAGGAGTGGTTAAGGATTTTTTGTAAAAGTGCTATATCGTTGAACTTTATATAATGATGATATCCGAAGGTTTTTCTTAAAGAGTGTGTTCCTACTTTGTATTCAATGCCAAGTTCTGCGCAGACGTTATTTATAATTCTGTAGGCCTGGTGTCGATCGAGTCGGTTGTCGTAAACTGTTTTAAACAATGGTTCTTTATTTTTACGGTTTTTGGTGTGAATTTCTATAAGTTTTTGAAGCTTTTCGTTTATTGGGAATTTTTTGTATTTTTTGGTTTTTTTCTCAATAATTGTTATATGGGTTTTATCTTTGACGTCACCGACATTAAGATTGAGAATGTCTGAGATTCTGAGGCCGCTGTTTGTGCCCATTACAAAAAATAATAAATCTCTTAAACTTTGATTGGCGAGTGCAGTTTCGATTTTTTTTAAATCATCTTTGTTTCTGATTGGTTCTACGATGTTCATAAGTCCTCCTTTATTATTGGCTTATGTTAAATTGTAGATGTAAAATGGGTTCTGGTTAATATTTAGGGAAGATTTAAGTTGTAAGTGCTTGAATAGAAAGGAGGTTATTATGGTGAGAAAATATGTGGCTCAACCAATTAAAGACAAAAAGGATATTCAAACTGTAGAACAATATCTGAAAGAACGTAATTATAGGGATTATGTTATTTGGGTGCTGGGCCTGAATTCAGGATTGCGTGTGTCAGATATCATCGGGTTAAATGTTTCTGATGTTACAAATAAAACACATATTTCAATTATAGAAAAAAAGACATCTAAACAGAAAAATTTTTATATCAATGATAAATTAAAAAGAGTTCTGGAAGATTTTACCAGAGGAAGAGTGCTTGAAGAACCGCTATTTATTGGAAAACAAGGCCGTCGATTAGATCGTTCTCAGGTCTATCGTTTTATTAAAAAAGCTTGTGATGATAATGGAATAAAAACTCATGTTTCAACACATACGATGCGAAAATCTTTTGGTTATCATCATTATCAAAAGTTTAAAGATTCAATAATCCTGCAAAAAATTTTTAATCACAGTAGCCAGAGAATAACTCTAATGTATATAGGTATAGAACAAGATGAAATTGATTTGAGCTATAAAAATTTTGAATTATAGATAAGTCGTTGCTCCACTTTGTATCATTTTGTATCATTTTGATACACGAAGCAATATATCAACGAATATATGTTAAAAAAAGGCTATTGTCAATTTGAATAGCCTGCATTTTGTAACAAATTTAAGAATTTTCCCATCTATTCTTCTGTCAAAACTCTTTTGTATCAATTGTTTTCAACGTTTGCCCCAAAATGATACAGAATGGGGCAAAGTGAAGTAGAGGATTTGAATTTATGCCAGAAGTTAGTAATGAAGTTAATATCGCAATGATATTAGACGATGCTTATTTGATGTGTTCACTTTGTACTATTTATTCCTTGAAAAAGAACAAGAAGAAAAACTCGGTTTATAATTTATTCCTTTTTCTCAATGATGTTAGTCTGTCTGCTAAAAGATTGTTGAATAAACTGAGTTCATATAATTTCAATGTTATGATGATTGATGCAAGCGTAGAAAGATTCAAAAATGTTTCCCGTATTGTTCATATAACCCAGACTGCACTTATTAAATTTAATTTGTCAGGTTTGTTGTCGAATTTAGATAAAGTTTTATATATAGATGGGGATATTATTGTTCAGAAAGATTTAACTGATTTGTATAATATGGATGTTTCGGATTATTATTTGGCGGGTGTAAGGGAATTGCGAGCTGAGAAAAAGTACAAGTTTCATAAATTAGTGGGGCAGAAATATTATATAAATTCCGGTGTTATGTTGATGAATCTTGATTTGTTAAGAAAAGACAACCTTGAACAAGTTTTTATTGACACCAAGCTAAATCAGCCCAAAGAGTGGAAATGTATGGATCAAGATGTATTTAATTATGTTTGTGGCGCAAAAATAAAGTATCTGGGAGTTGAGTATAATAATCCCTGTATAATATTTGTTGATTCTGGAACAACCATAGATGAAATAAATAGTTTTTATAATACAAAATATAAAACAATAAAGGATTTATGTAAGAATTCTTATATATTGCACTATGCTGGCCCGCCGAAGCCGTGGTTATATGAAATACCTTACCATTCGAAATTATATTCTCGTTATTTGTTAAATTGTAAAGTTCCTTTGTATGAGAAACCGCCTTGGTTTACCAAAATTTTTTCTGTTTCGAACTTAGAGAGTAAAACTCATACTGTTATAAAAATATTAGATATCAGAATAAAAATAAGGAGAAGAAATAGTGTCAAAGGTTAGTGTAATTATACCTGTTTATAATGCTGAAAGATATTTGAGAGAATGTCTGGACAGTTTAATTAATCAAACATTATCTGATATAGAAATTATATGTGTTAATGATGGTTCTACAGATAATTCATTAAGTATTTTAAATGATTATTCTCAGAAAGATGACAGAATAAAAATTCTTAACCAGGAAAATCAGGGGCCTGCTGTTGCTAGAAATAATGCATTAAAGATATCTAGCAGTGAATTTATTATGTTTTGTGATAGTGATGATTTTTATTCTCCTGATATGTGTGAGGTAATGTATAAAACTATTACTCAGCAAGATTTAGATATTGTGCAAGTCGCATCAAATGTTATTTCAGGTTATGATGAGCATATTCGCAATGTTGAAAATTTTAAAAAATATTTATCTTTTAATAAACGTGAAAATATTGATTTGAATAAGACTCAAAATAAGTTATATTTTACGAATGAAATTTGGAACAAAATTTTCAGAAATGATTTGATTGAGAAATATAATATAACTTTTCCTTTGCAAAAATGTGGCGAAGATAGATGTTTTATAATGCAATACATTGCGATAAGTAGCAGAGGTTCTATTATTGATAAAAAGTTACATAATTATAGATTATTTGCAGGAACTTTGAGTGAGCAATTTGAGCATGATTATTCTTTATGTTTTTCATCTCCTAAAGGGTTAAATATTGTTTTGAAATTTTATAAAGAGAATAATATCTTTGAAAATAATGAGGAATATTTTGTAAATAAAGTTTGTTTTTCGTTGAAAAAATATTATGGAAAAATTCCTTTTGAATTGCAAAAATTATATATTAGAGAACATATACGATTGTTTGAAAACCTCGAAATAAAAAAAGAGGTTTTGAATAGGTATAAATTAGCAAAATATTTATGGCGTTGTGATGTTCGAAACGTTAAAAATATATTGAATAATAAAATGGTATACACGTATCAAGAGAGAATTTTTTCGATCAAAAATGCCAGTATTCACAAGGTGGTGACAATTTTAGGGTTAAAGTTTAAATTTAGATCAGGAAAGCTTGTTGAACGTGAAAGATTTAGAAGCCTTGAAAATAAATTAAATTACGCAAATCGATTATTGCTTGAACAAAAAAATATTCTTATGCAACACGAAGAATTATTGAACGAACTTGTCTGGCAAAATGGAAAAACTTAAAGGGGGCGCAGGTGAACATAACGGTAATAGGCACAGGGTATGTTGGTTTGGTTGCAGGGGCTTGCCTTGCAGATATGGGAAATAACGTTATATGTATTGACAATAATCTCGACAAACTTAGACAACTTGAAAACGGTATAATCCCTATTTATGAACCGGGGTTGGAAGAGCTTGTTAAATCTAATGTTCTGGAAGAAAGATTGAAATTTTCTTTTGATATTGATTCTGCTGTAAAAGCTTCAGAAGTCTGTTTTATTGCTGTCGGAACTCCACAGGGGGAAGACGGGTCGGCGGATTTACAATATGTATTTGAGGTCGCAAAATCTATTGCTAAAGCGATGAACGGATACAAAGTTATTGTTGATAAATCGACGGTTCCCGTCGGTACTGCTGAAAAAGTTGCTGAAATTATTGCGAAAAATACGAGTATGCCTTTTGACGTTGTTTCTAACCCTGAGTTT
The DNA here is from genome assembly GCA_947361615.1 of uncultured Candidatus Melainabacteria bacterium. GTDB lineage: Bacteria > Cyanobacteriota > Vampirovibrionia > Gastranaerophilales > Gastranaerophilaceae > Gastranaerophilus. The sequence continues at coordinate 26,959 of CANAJP010000004.1, forward strand.
CTCAAACAAGGGAATGCCGTTGATGATTTCTTGCATCCTGATAGGGTTGTGATAGGTTCAAATTCAAACAGGGCAACTATGATTATGCAAGAGATTTATTCGCCGTTCTTTAGGACTGGGAATCGTGTTATTGTTATGGATGTTAAATCCGCAGAAATGACAAAGTATGCTGCGAATTCGTTTCTTGCTACTAAAATTTCGTTTATGAATGAGATTGCGAATTTGTGCGAAAAACTTGGCGCAGACGCTGAAATGGTTCGGGTTGGTATGTCAACAGATAGTCGTATCGGTAACAAATTTTTATTCCCCGGGCTTGGATATGGTGGAAGCTGTTTTCCTAAAGATGTTAAAGCTTTAATAAAAACGGGGCTTGAAAATGGTTGTGATATGTCTATAATTAAGTCTGCGGATAATGTAAATGAATTTCAAAGGGAAAGATTTATAAATAAAATTATTGACAGATTTGAGGGAGATTTGTGTGGTAAGACATTTGCAGTTTGGGGCTTGGCGTTTAAGCCTAAGACGAATGATATGCGTGAAGCGCCGGCGATTACGATAATTGATGCATTGTTGGAACGTGGGGCAAAGGTGCAGGCTTATGACCCTAAAGCGTTTGATTGCGCGCGGATTTATTTTAAAGATAGAATTACTTATTCTCAATCGGCGTATTCTGCATTAGAGAATGCTAATGCGTTGCTTCTTCTGACAGAATGGAACGAGTTCAGACGTCCTGATTTTGATAGGATTAAAACATTGTTAAAAACGCCTGTGATTTTTGATGGGCGTAACCAATACGACGCTAAAAGACTTATAGATAAAGGGTTTGAATATTATCAGATAGGATGGTGTCAGGCTATTTGTCGGTAAGAATGTTTATTTTTTGTTGCTTTAATTGCTTGAAGCGTTTTTGGAAACTAAAGATTTCATCCAGAGTTTCGAATGATTTCATTATATTGCCCTTGCCGTCAATTATGCATCTTATAGAATCTTCGCAAGGTGAATCTGGTTTTACATATACATAACTATTCCCTTTGTTTTGCATAATAACTTCAATAGTGCGTTTCTTTTGTTCATCCCTTATGCGCGTAGCTTCTGCGGTCGAATTAATTTGGGGCGCTTCAATATTTAGCCTTAACGCATTAGAAATTTTTTCAACTTCCTTTTGGGCTTTAGGAGTTTTAGATTTTTTGCGAGGGCTTTTTTGTTGTGCGGCAGTGGTGCATATTTCTTTTATATCGGTTATGACTTTTGTTGCTTTGTCGTGGATTAATTTTATTAAATCTTCAGGTTTTTCGCTGTCTAAGCCGGATTTCGTGTTGATTTGTGGGAAATATTCGATACCGGAAACATTGTTTTCTTCGATATATTTACCGATTCTTTTGTCATAATTATTTCTAATGACAATAACTTGGTCGCCTTTTTCTAAGATGTCATTGAAAACTTGTTTGCCTTGGGTAAATAGGGTCGGGATTTCGTTTTTAGCCTTGATTTCGTTGGGTTTTATTCTGAATGCACCTTCAAAATTAGGGCTTGGTATATTTGATATCAACATTTTATTCTCCTTAGTTGTAGTAAAACTTGTGAAAATTTTTTTTGCTAACTAAAAAAGAGTAAAATGCATCTTTTAAGGAGTCATACGGATTGAGTATTTATGAAAAATTATATTGAGTTGTTATTTCGCCATTAGGTAATTCAAAAATTATTTTCCCATTTATACAATAAACATTTGGAATACCATTTTTATGGTTATTCTCTTGAGCTTTTTTAATAGCTCTATTACCTAGTTTTAATAATTTTTCAGATAATTTTGTCATTATTCAAAATCCTTTATAAATTTATTATACAAATTTTCACTAAATATTTCAATCTCACTGTTAGCAAATTGAGCAACTAAAATATATTCAGTAGTACCGTTATAAAATAAATTCCATTCATCAACTATGTTTTTATACAAGTACCAAAAATTATCCTTACTTCTATGAAAACGTCTAATAATATCTTCTCTAGGAATATTATGTCCACCGTTTAAGACTCTAATTTTAATTCTATTTTCGCACAAAATAGGACTATCTAAGTAAGAATAAATTAAAACTACTTGATAACCTAAATTTTTGGCTTTTTGAATAGTTTTTATATGGTTTTTACCTGATAATGTAGTTTCAATGGCAAAGGATTTCCCTGAATTAAGTAAATTTTCAAGTTTTTTTATGACAATCTTACCAGCTTTTATTTTTACGCTTTCAATATTATTAGGACATATTTCTTTTGCTACATCATCAGCATTTAGGAATGCCAAATTTTCTGATGGCAAGAGTTCGCTTGCTAATGTGCTTTTACCACTACCATTTGCGCCTGCTATGATATATAGAATTTTATCTTGCATAAGATTATATTAGCACAAATAAATGTCCTAGCAAGACAAGCTGGTGGCGGAGAACCTGAGGCTTGCTGTTGTTCTCATCTCACCCGCAGAATAAAACAGGAAATAACAAAAGTCATTTCCTGTTTTATAAGTTTAATATTTACACATTAATATGGAATTTTGCATGCGAAAGTTCTTCTGGTTTACGAGCTGAAAAGCTGCATGGAAGATAGCCCTTAAAAAGAAAAGGCTTAGTTTTTTTAGCTGGTTTTGCCCCCATTATCATCATTTCAGTTTCAGCCATTATTGTTGGCAAACCGCCTAATTTAGTTCCATTTACCGTACTATTTGTCATTGAAGCATTTGTTAATACGTTTTTTAAACCTTTTGCATTGGGACGGCAAGTTAATCCCCTATAATTTAATTTAGAAACACAATCTGCAAATTGCGGCATATTTAACTCCTTATATTTTACTACACATGTGTGTAATGTAGGAACACTATCAAATTTGCGATTTTAACAAAACAAAGCTTAATAATAGTTTACAATGAGATTGAAATACGTGTTCAAAGCAAAAAAGAGTCCCGAAAGACTCTTTTTTAGTTTGGGCAGGGGTGGATTCGAACCACCGTAGGCTCGCACCGACAGATTTACAGTCTGTTCCCTTTAGCCACTCGGGCACCTACCCATATTTAATTGTTGATTTTAGACTCTCTTGTTTAATGTGTTCCGCCAGTGTCCGTAACCTGCCTAGTGCTATTTTCGGCTAATTACTTGTTTTATTGTTTCCTGTGCTATTCATATTCCATTGGTTGCGGACCGGCCACACACATTTTTGAGTTTATATCAGATTGGTATCTCTGACTTAGTTCGAGATAACGCAATATGCCCTTGACGAGATTTGAACTCGTGGCCTCTCCCTTACCAAGGGAGTGCGCTACCCCTGCGCCACAAGGGCTTGCCCTTTGGAGTGCTTCACTTTACGGTTTTAGGTGACCAAGGGAGTGCTGCTACCCTCCTCTACTCAAACGATACTCAATCGTTTTCGCGGAGTCCTTGCCACAAGGGCTTGTTTTCCAAAAATGGAGCCGGCAATAGGAATCGAACCTACAACCTACGGTTTACAAAACCGTTGCTCTACCGTTGAGCTATGCCGGCGCGTGAGAAAATTATATAATGGACAAAATTGAATGTCAAGTGTTTTTTATACCATTATTTATTAATTACTTAACAATTTGTTTTCGCCGAATACAAATGCCCGAAACTCCTGTTTTATAGGCTTGTAGAATTCTTTTACAAGTACGTGTTGGGTTTGAATACAGCTGTAATTGCGGGCATGAAGATAGGTTTCATAATCCTGCGCAAATTTTAAATATTTATTTTGTTTTAAATACGCTTTAAATTCACTATTACGTTTTGTCGCAATGCTTTTCAGCGCAAAAGAAATTATTGCATCGTAGTTAAGCTGGTAGCCGTTGTTTTTTGTGAGAGTTATTATAAAATTGTAGTTGTCGTTTGTTTGCACGGTTAGAAACGCGATTGCCGTATCGTTGTTGAATAATACGTAATTGCTTTCAGATTTGTTGTCAAAAAGTTTCAATAATGGCGTTTTAAACTCGTTTTCCGTGCGTGTGAGTGCGGGTTGATAGTGTGTAATTATTTCGCCGTTGATAAGCTCTGAAATTTGTCGGGCATGCCCGTCGTTTGATGCTATAAACTCCAGAGGTTCGACAGCGTTAAAATAATCAAAGTCATGCGAAATATCCCAGAGGTTTTCGTATGAACAGCACCTGAACCCGCAGCCGTCTATGAAAAGCTGTTCTAAATCTTTTTGTTTGTTGTCGACAATAACTTTGAAGTTTTTGGCGCCTTTTTCACCGTAGTGGCGAATAATAAATTTAATAAGTTTTTTGCCTGTGAGGTAGTCGTTATTTTCAAAAAGCAGGCGTTTGATGTTAATTTGTTCGTGATTGCCGTGCGTTGTTGAAACACAAATAAGCCCCTTTATTATCCCGTTTTCTGATAGAACATAGGATTCGGGCATAAATTTGAAGTGCAAAGGCAGAATTCCTTGCAGGGGACTTGCGCATTCTTTCAGAAGATTATATTTAAAATAGTCTTCGTTAAAACCGGTAATACCTGCGATTTTTTTGAGGCGTGATTTATCGAAAATATTTAGTCTTCTGATGTTGCTCATAGAATTATTATAACGTTTTTATTGTAAATCGACAAGGTGCCGGAACGCAATGCGTTCCGGCGTATCTTGAATATTAGTTAAAGTATCTTTTCAAAAGACCGTCGAAACCTCTGCCGTGGCGGGCTTCGTCTTTAGCCATTTCGTGAACTGTGTCGTGAATAGCGTCATAGCCGAGTTCTTTGGCGCGTTTGGCAAGCATAAGTTTGCCTTCGCAAGCGCCTTGTTCAGCGGCTGCTCTGAGTTCAAGGTTTTTCTTTGTTGAATTAGTTACAACATCACCGAGAAGCTCAGCGAATTTAGCTGCGTGTTCAGCTTCTTCAAATGCGTATCTTTTGTAAGCTTCTGCGATTTCAGGGAAGCCTTCGCGCTCAGCCTGTCTGCTCATAGCGAGGTACATACCAACTTCGCAGCATTCGCCGTTGAAGTTAGCAAGTAAACCTTCCATAACTTCTTTATCTTCAACTTTACCGTCACCTACTTTGTGTTCGCAAGCGTAAACTTTTTCGCCGCCAGCTTCTTGTGAAGTGAAAGTTGTAGCGCCGCAAATAGGGCATTTTGCAGGTTGAACATCAGCTTCTGTAGTCCATCCGCATACTGTACAAATGTATTTCATAAATTCTCTCCTTTATTAAATAACCAATCATATTTTATTATATAAGTACTTAAATGTAAATAGAACTAGCAATTTTTTTGATTCAGTTGTTTTATATGGGTATGACAGTAGGAAAAATTAGTGCGAATGTAGTTTCAAATATGGTTTCGGGAAGTTCCGCGGAGAATAAAACGCCTGAAACATCTTATGCGACTGAGCCGAAAAAAGATAATAAAAAAGTTTTGATGTGGGCGCTTGGCGGTCTGGCGTTAGCCGGTGCGGCGGGAGTTCTGATTTATAATGCTAGAAAAGGCAGGAGTGCGGGTGCAGGCGCTGCTGCTGGAGCAGGCTTTTCGTTCGGAACGTTCGCTAAGAAGTTTGCTGATGAATCTATTTTTGCAAAAACGATAGAAAATGTTCAAAATAAAGTTGATGGAATTAATTTCCGTCAGGAAAAAGGTCACTGGGAAATGAGCAATATCCCTGAACAATTTGGCTGTCGCTTGTTAAAACCTGAACAGGCTGACGCCAATGGATTTGTTTCCTGTTTTGATTTTTCTTCCCGTGAAATGGCGTTTCAAGTGTTAAACCACAAAGACGGTAAAACTATATTTAATGTTGGTGAGGGGTTAGCCGTCACAGTAGATTCTGCCAGTGGTAAAGTATCCGAAGTGTTTAGCGAGTTAGATGGAATTGGCGCCGAACATTGTCAGAAGTTCGTAGATGATTTAGACTTGAAAAAACTTATTGATGACTCTGATTACCGAAAGAATTATTGTAAATCTATTCGCGATGTTGTCGGAGAGATTGTGGAAAAAGAAAGTTTGTCTGCAATTGCAGACAAAACGGGCAAGACATTTGATGAAATCAAAGGTATTCAGGATTCTGCGGAGTTTCAGGATTACTGGCGTTCTATGGCGCAGCTGGGAGAAGACATCCACGGCGTAAATAATGGTTTGAATCGTTTCCACGGATTATTTAACGTGCCTGAAAGCGTTAATATTCAAAAGATTTTCGGGTTTGTAGAGGGCAAGGATAAATTTTATTTCCTTGAAGATTTTGTGACTGGAAACAAAGGTTTTGAATATCGTGTTAATATGATTGAGGATGGCTCAGGCTTGATACCTCGGCAAACTGTTGCGGAAATTCGTGATCTTTCAGTTCCTGATGAACGCTTGAAAATTGGCGATGGGTCTAACGGTGAATTCTTTGCGTATGAAAGATATAATGAGGATATGACCGGGTTTGTGAACATTAGGTATTATAATCCTGCGGAATTTAAGGACGGAAATGCGCGAGTTACAATGATTTCTACAAAAGACTTGTCACTTAATATGGAAGAAACGGCTGATGGGGTTCAACATCTGACAGTAAGACGTGGTGATGAAGTGATTTCTGAAGCGCAGTGCGAAACATTGATGAATGTTTTGAAAGATGAATCAATGCGCGCAACTTTTATAAAAGATTTTGTGACCCGCGGTACAGAAATGCTGCAGAGTTATTTAGGATAATCTAATCATCATCGTCGGGTTCTATTTCCGGCAGAAGTGTGTAAAACTCTTTGCACACTGAAATTAATCTTTCGTGGATAAGTGTTGCGAGAGCTTCCAGGTGAACTGGTTTTAATGGGCTGTCCATCATGCTTTCTGCCAATATGTATGAAACATTTTTCAGGTTTTCAAGTGCGCAGGAAATTTTATCGATTTGATTGTAAATTTCATCTGTGACAATTTTGTGTTTCATTTGACCTCCGGTGTATGCTGTAGACTATTTTTTATATACTGTAGCATATTGTCTGTAGTATGTCAATAATATACTATAGAATACAAAGGATAGGCTATGATAACTGAACGAATTAAAAAAATAGGTTTAAAGGTAAAATTAGAAAGAGTTAAAAGAGGATTGTCACGCGAAAAACTTGCGGAAATGGCTGATTTGCATACTGGTACGATAGGTACAATTGAAAGAGGTGAAAAAGAACCTTCAATCACCACGCTTGAACAAATCGCTGCGGCTTTAAATATTGAATTTGAAGACCTCATTAATGTTTCAAATGTTGAGTTGTAAAATTTTCTGTCATCCTGAAACAAGTTCGGGATGACAAGGAACAGAGCGTTTTGCTTGGCAAAGTCGCAAATCCGCAAATTCAGCATGACAAAGGTGCTAAAAAACGGCCCCTTGCGGAGCCGTTTTTTTTTTGAGAATGTTTAGAGTTTGACTACATCATACCCATTCCAGGCATGCCTGCAGGCATTGCTGGTTCGGATTTTTCTTCCGGAAGCTCTACTACTGCCGCTTCGGTTGTCAATAACATTGAAGCTACAGACGCTGCGTTCATTAATGCTGAACGGGTTACTTTCGCAGGGTCAACGATTCCGGCTTTGAACATATCAACGTATTTGTAATCCAATGCGTCGTAGCCAAATGCACCTTCGTTTGATAGAACTGTGTCGATTACAACGTCAGATTTTGCGCCTGCGTTGTGTGCGATTGCTCTCAAAGGTACATCAAGTGCTGTTGTTAGGATTTTGAACCCAACTTTTTCATCATCTGATGAGAAGTTGATTGTTTCGATTGCTTTGTTGAGTGCTTGTTGAACTCTTACCAATGCCACGCCGCCACCAGGAACAATACCTTCTTCGTTTGCAGCTCTTGTTGCGTTCAATGCGTCTTCAATTCTTAATTTTCTTTCTTTAAGTTCTACTTCTGATGCCGCACCAACTTCGATTACAGCTACGCCGCCTGAAAGTTTTGCGATTCTTTCTTGAAGTTTTTCTTTATCGTATTCAGAATCTGAAGCTTCGATTTGTTTCTTGATTAAACGGATACGGTCTTGAACGGCTTGTTTTGTTTCTGAACCAACAACGATTGTTGTTTCGTCTTTTGTTACGGTAACGCGTTTTGCAAGACCCATCATTTGAGTTGTTACGTTTTCAAGTTTGATGCCGAGTTCTTCGGTGAACATTTCGCCGCCTGTGAGGATTGCGATATCTTCAAGCATTGCTTTTCTTCTGTCGCCAAAGCCAGGGGCTTTAACTGCTACTGCTCTCAAAACTTTTCTCATTGTGTTTACAACCAGAGTTGCCAATGCTTCGCCCTCGATGTCTTCTGCGATTAAGAGTAATGCTCTGCCGTCGCGTGCAACTTGTTCCAATACGGGAACTAAGTCTGTTATAAGGTTGATTTTTTTGTTTACACAAAGAACATAAGCGTCTTCAAGTACAGCTTCCATTCTTTCAGCGTCGGTTACAAAGTAAGGTGACAAATAACCTTTGTCGAATTGCATACCTTCAACAACTTTCAATGAAGTTCCGAATGATTTGCTTTCTTCAACGGTGATAACGCCTTCTGTGCCGACTTTTTCCATTGCTTCGGCTATAAGTTCGCCGATTTCGCTGTTGTTACCTGCTGAAACGCTGGCAACCTGTGCAATTTCTTCTTTTGTGTTTACTTGTTTTGAAAGTTTTTTGATTTCTTCAACAGAAATTTCAACGGCTTTGTCGATACCACGTTTCATAGACATTGGGTTTGCGCCTGCTGTAAGGTTCTTCAAGCCTTCACGAACAATTGCTTGAGCCAATACAGAAGCTGTTGTGGTTCCGTCGCCTGCAACGTCGTTTGTCTTTGATGAAACTTCTTTTAATAATTGTGCGCCTGCGTTTTCCAAACCGTCTTTAAGTTCGATTTCTTTTGCGATTGTAACACCGTCGTTAACGATTTGAGGTGCGCCGAATTTCTTTTCAATAATTACGTTTCTGCCTTTTGGACCGAGTGTAACTTTTACTGCGTCCGCAACGGCATCAATACCTTTCAACAAGGATTTTCTTGCTTCCTCGTCGAATACAATTCTTTTTGCCATAATAATATACTCCTACTCAATTACTGCTAATGCGTCTTTTATTGATAAAATTTTATAATTTGTGTCGTCTAATTTTACGTCTGTTCCTGAATATTTTGCGTAAAGAACGATATCACCAACTTTAACATCAAGAGGTTCTCTTTCGCCTTTGTCGTTCATTTTGCCAAGACCTACCGCAACAACTTCACCTTTTTGTGGTTTTTCTTTTGCGCTATCAGGAATAAAAATTCCGCCTGAAGTTTGCTCTGTATCTTCAATAACCTTAATTACAATTCTTTCTCCTAACGGTTTTAACATATCGTTCTCCTTTTCTTATTTCTATACAAACTATATAATATACCGAAAATGAGAAAATATATATAACCTTAATGAAAAATTAAGGTTTCGGGTGGGTTAGTCGAGGTGAACTATTATGATAAAATTTCGAGCTTGCTGCTCATTTCTGCGATTAAATCGAGGTCGCTGGTTTGGTTCGCAAAGTGAAGCCCTTTGGTTAAAAGACTTTTGGCTTTATTAATATTGTGGTATTCCATCATTAGGTCAGCTGCGGAGTTGTAGTTTTGGGCAACTTTTTGAGGCGACTCGGCGTCGGTGTAATGTTTTACCGCTTCTGAGTATTCATGTAACGCTTCTTGTGGTTCGCCGAATTTATTCAATCCGTCTGCGCGGTTTGAAGCGATGTAGCCCTTAACTTTTGAATTGTCGGTTTGGGCCGCTAAATCTTTGGCTGTTGAGTAGTATTCTAGTGATTCTTGTTCGTACATGTCGGCGTAAATGTTGCCCATTTTTGTCAGTGATACGGATTGTGCGACAAGGTTGTCCTCTTCGCCCGCATAGGCCACCGTTGTATAATAGTGGTCGAGCGCAGGTGAAATTTGGTTTACGTTGTCGTAAATCTGTGCCATTGAGTAGTGGGCTTTAATTTTGACAGTGTTTTCTGTCGCGCTTTCAAGTGATTTATGGTAGCTTGTGAGTGCTTGCGGCAGGTAATTGTAGTCGTTGTAAATGTCGCCGACTTCAAGGTAAATTTTTGATTTCACAGACTCTTCGCCCAGTTCGTCTGCGCGGGTAAGTGCTTTTTGAAAGCTTAAAAGTGCCGCTTTAGGGTTGTTTTCACGTGCCAGTTGTTTGGAGTATTTGAACATGTTTTTAAGTTCTTCATCCACTTTCGGCACTGCAGGTTGAGGGGTAGGTTGTTCCGCAGCCGGTGTTTCCTGTTCTTTGTTCAATGTTTTTTCAGGGAATTTTACCAGAAACTGCGGGTTGATATCGTTTTCGTTATATTTGAAATCTATTTGTTGGAGGAAAATCGCGTCAACCCAGTTTTCGACGACTTTTGATTCCTTGTTGAGGGTTTCTGAAATGTAAGCGTCGAGTAGTGATGAAGCATTTTTCAGGTTTGATTTAATAAGTTTTGTGTTCGGATTGTCTTTTGTTACCTGAGAATTAATCAGGTTTAAGTAGCCGTCAACTTCCTCTTGAAGTTCCGGCGGGGTTCCGATTGCAAGCGCTGTGTTGCGGAAATCTTTTAAAACTTGTGCAATGTTGATATTTGCGGATACATTTTGGTGCTCAAAAGTGTCAACAGGTGCAGAGTTTTGTGGTGCAATGTAGCGTGACTGTGCCTGAATTTGACTTTTTGCAGCCTGCCAGCCCTGTTGTTGAACCTGTGCAGTGTAATTCGGGACAAAAGGTTTTGGTTTGTCTTCAACAAGTGAAAGTCCTTTACTTCTGGCGTGTTCGTTCTGGCCGTTTTCATTTTCGGCCTGACGGGCGGATTTTTCCTGTTCCTCTTTGGAATTTACAGGCTTCTTCCCGTCTTTGACGATATATGGATGTTGGTTTACACTACTTAGGTTTAATCCCATAATCTTTGAACTACCTCACTCACGTTACTACTATACACAAAATTTAGTGTTTAGGCTCTCAATCCTTAGCATGATTTATTTAATATTTTTTTGCGAATAGTCAATCTTTGGATTGATTAGTTTTTCTTAACAATTTTGTGAATAAAAAGCAATTTTTGGGTATATATTTATTTTATATATGTGTTATATAAAAAGAGAGTATATTATGGGTAATCCATTTGATTTTAATCCAAAATTTAATACAAGTTTCAGCCAGCTTCCCGGAGTGAATGTAAGCGGTAATGCTTTGAAAGGGAAGGGTTCGGTCGGATATTCTCTTGATAAGAATAATAGTTTGGATACAGAGGTAAACTTGTTTAAAGGAAGAGCTGCCGCAAAATATACAACAACGTCCCTGCTTCCCGGAGGAAAAACTACATTTCAGGCAAGCACTTCGGGAAAAATAGGAGTCGATACAAGCTTTGAAGCAGGTACTCATGGCAATGTTTACGGGTATGTGAATGCAAGCATGTCTAATGGTTCTGTTACTGCCGGAGTTGGTTATAAGAATGATAATTTTTCGGCAAAAGCTTTTTATAACAGTAATGCCTCTATGCAAAATATGTTAAAAGATATTAATGAATCTGCGATGCAAGCAGGTGTTACTGTTTCTTATACATTAAAATAATTATAAATTTACGCTATAATGTTTTTATGGAAAAGATTATTGCGCTGGTAGATTGTGACTCTTTTTTTGTGTCTTGCGAGCAGTCCGTTAATCCTGACTTGAAAGACAAGCCGGTTTGCGTGCTTTCAAATCGTGACGGGTGTGTTATTGCGCGTTCACGTGAGGCAAAAAGAATGGGGATTAGAATGGGCCTGCCATATTTTATGGCAAGACAGGATTTCCCTAATGCAATTTATATTTCCGGTCATCACGATTTGTATAAACAGGTTTCAGCTAAAGTTATGAATTTATTACGCGAATATTCGCCGACCGTTGAGGTTTATTCAATTGACGAGGCGTTTATTGATTTGACGGGATTTGAGCGGCTTTACAAGATGAATTCTGTTGATATCGCAAAGTTTCTCCGTCGTGAAATCCGAGAAAAAATAGATATTCCTGTGTCAATCGGCTTGAGTTCAAGCAAGACTCTGGCAAAACTGGCGTCTGACAAGGCGAAGCACACTTTCGACGGGGTTTATTATATCGGTGTCGGCAATCTTGATGACGAACTCAGGCACACTCCTGTTCAGGATATCTGGGGGATTGGGCGCAGGCATTCTCTCACAATGCAGAAAAATGGGATTTTAAACGCTTATGAACTGGTTCAAAAAAGCGACAGGTTCCTTGATAATCTTATTGGAATTCGCGGACTTGAAATGAAACACGAGCTTTTGGGCGAAATCGTATCTCATGTTACAAATGAAGTTAAGCCGCCAAAATCTATTCAGCGGACTTCTCAACTGGCAAAGTTTACATCTGACAAAGAATATTTGAAAAATTCTATTAATTTTCATATTCACCGCGCGTGTGCGAATCTGCGCAAACTCGGTGCCAAAACTTTAGAAATTGGTATCCTTCTGCGTACAAAAGATTTTAAAGTCTTTGTCGAAAAAGAAACACTAAATAAGGCGTTAGATTTTGAACTCGAAATTTCAAAAGTGGTTTTTCGCCTATTCGATAAAATTTATAGCCCTAATACAACTTATAGAAGCACAGGCGTGTTTTTTGATAAACTCGTATATAACGACGCAAGCCAGATGTTTTTGTTCACAGATGATGAGGATGATGAGCGCAAAACAAAACTCAGCCAGTGTTTTGACAGGCTTGAAGCAAAGTTTGGTAAAGATATCGTGCAAACCGGTTTCGTTAAAAAAGATGTTTGATTTTTTATCGGAAAAGTTATATAATAATTGTATGTTTAAAAAGATTGTTTATTTGGTTGTATTAATTGTTTTATCTCTGTGCGTTATTGAAAATGTCAGGGTAACAATATTGAATAAATGCGTTTTCCCGTCAATGTACATGACTGCACAGAAAAAACAAGACTATAAATCTTTGGTTCGTTGCGGGCAAATTAAGTTTATGGCAAGAGAATATGACACAGCACAGACTATTTTTCTGTCTGTGTTAAGAAATGCCTCTACTTCAGAGCATAAGAAAGAAAAACAAGACGCATTTTATCATCTTGCAAATACTTATTATGAAACAGAAGATTATGATAATGCACTTAAAGCTTATGCTGTTGTCTTGAAAAATGAACCCGGTAACAGAAAAGCTCTGAGAAAATTCGCGCGTATAAAAATGGCTAAAGGTGATTATGTTTCGCTCTATCCGTTCATTGCAGCTTATATTAAGACAAAGCCAAACGATTCTTTTGGCTACACTGAAGGTTGTGCTTTGTTAACGCGTTTGGATAAATTCCCTCAGGCCAGAAAATTTTGTGAACAAGCAATTCAAATTCGACGCGGGAATGCAAGGGCACACTATGATTATGCAATTTTGTTAGAAAAACAAGGGTTTAAAGAGTTAGCTGCTGAGCAATATAAAGAGGCTAAAGCTCAACAATCTAAGATTAAGTCTAGAGAAGAACTTGAAGCAATGTTAAATGTAAATAAGGAAAATGTTGAGGATTAAAAAGCATAACAACTGTCATCCCGAACTTGTTTCGGGATCTGTCAAACGATACTTTTTAAGTTTAAACAAAAGAATAAATTTTGATTTCAACGTGGAATTAATTGTTGAATTTTTTACTTAATTTTTTTCTTACGGAACACTGGACAGATCCCGAAACAAGTTCGGGATGACAGAAATGTGTTATAACCCGTCGATTAGTATTTCAACATTGAAACTATGTTATCTGTTGCGAGTTTTTCCCGGCCTTTGAGCGCTTCTAATTCAATCAGGAACGCAATGCCAACAAGGTTTCCGCCCGTTTGTTTGATGAGTTTGCAAGCTGCTTCTGCTGTTCCGCCTGTTGCAAGTAAATCGTCTACGATTAAAACATTTGCGCCGGCAGGGATTGCGTCTTTGTGGATTTCAATTGTATCTGTACCATATTCTAAATCATAGCTCTGGCTTAATGTTTCTGCAGGAAGCTTTTTAGGTTTTCTGATAGGCACAAAGCCTGCGTTCAATTTGTAAGCTATAGGCATACCAAAGATAAAGCCGCGGCTTTCTATACCCGCAACGTAATCAATTTTTTGCCCCTCAAATTTTTCGCACATATAATCTATCATGATTTTCAATGTTTCAGCGTCTTTCAAGGCAGTTGTGATATCTCTGAAAACAATTCCCTCTTTTGGAAAGTTTTCTACTGCACGAATTTTGTCTTTTACTGATGCTATTAATGTTTCAGTCATTTTAGTGTTTTCTCCATTATGCTTTTACGTGTTGTTGTTCTTCTTCCATAACCAAACCGTGGGCGGTTTTGCCCCAGTTCATGTCTTTTTTCATAAATAAAATTTTAAAACTTATAAATATTACAAGCGGGAACCATATTAACAGGAAGTAAATACTTGTTTGTATTGCCTGTATGCAGGCGTTCCATCTTGAAAGGTTGTCATATCTTCTCAGAGCATATCTTATTGTCACAAAAAATCCGAACCCGATTACAGCTCCGATGATTACCGATGAATACAAAATATGCGGTGAAGCGTCTTTTGCAAGGCATTTGAACGTTCTGATGAATAATTCCAGCAGGAACCAGCCCGGCATGATGAATTGTGAAATGTAAATGGTCATATCAAGACTTGCCCGAAGCGACATTTCTTTAGATGTCAAAACATCCTGACAGTATTCGAGGTATCTTCTGATAGTACCTTCAAGCCATCTTCTGCGCTGACGGTAAAGCGGCCAGATGTATGCAATACCTTCTTCGTAAACAATTGCGTCCATGCAGAAACGAATATCCCAGCCTTTAATATGAAGTCTTGTTGACATATCAAGGTCATCGGTAATTGTGTAATTGTTCCAGCCGCCGATATCTTCAAGTGCTTCACGTTTAATAAGTTCGCCGTTTCCGCGAAGTTCAACGGCACCTTTTACTGAGTCACGTGAGATTTGTAATTGCGCGTCCATTGTATATTCGTTGTTCTGGCATCTGGTCAAAAGATTGAAGTCTTTATTTCTAATAACTTTTCTAGCCTGAACAGCACCTACATCTTCCGGCTCAAGCATTGGTATAAGCTTGTTCAAAAAGTCCGGCTCAACTGTAGCGTCGGCGTCAAATACAAGAATTGCTTCGCCTTTTGCGAATGCCATTGCGTCGTTTAAAACAGCAGATTTCCCCGGGAATGCATCTTGCGGACGGATGAATGCTTTCAGGTTTGAATATTTTTTTTCTAAATCTTTTATTACAGAAGCTGTGTTATCAGAACTTCTGTCGTCGATTACGATAATTTCAAAATTAGGATAATCGATACGTTCTATGTTGGCGATTGTATCAGAAATCACGCTTTCTTCATTATGTGCCGGAACCATTATGGTTACAAACGGTTTGTAGTTTTCGTTAATCGGCTCGGGGTGAAATTTTAAAACACGTTTTTTAACTTTATATGCGAGGTTAGTTGTAACCCCATAAATGAACATTCCAAGGCAAATTAGTGCCAGTCCCCAAACCGTATTGAAATAACTCTGATAGATATAAATCGATACAGTTAAACCCAAAATAATAAAGAATAATAAAATCCGTTCTTTCATAGCTTTATCTTAAATCCTATAATGTCCGAGAAAGTTTCGCTAGCGAAACTTTGGAGTGGCGTGTTAGACAGCGCAGCCACGGGTTGACCTGCGGGAGCGGGGCAAGCAAGTGGCGGAGAACTGCTTTTAAATTGATTATATCAAAAAAACACAGAAAGTTGAAACGAGCGTAAAAAACGTTACACATTTAACATTTTTAAAAAGCTTTTCAATTTTCCTTTGAAGTCATTTCCCTGTGGAATATTTGCGGATTTATAAAATTCTTTATATGAGTTTATGATATTGAATGGCAAATCTTCGTCGTTATCGAGGATTTCGGCAATCATCATTAAATAACTGTCCTGCTCTTCTTTATATAAAAGGTCGCGTTTGCGCAAATCTTCATCGGCTTCGAAATACACTAATGCATGGTAAGAAGCCTGAATGCTTTCGTCCTCAATATCATGCGGGAATTGATTAATCGCTTCGCGCACGCAAATTTTGCCGATTAGAACTTCTCTAATTAATTGCGCAACTTTTTTTCTCATTTTACTAATAAGTCATATTTAGCTTCAACAAAACGGATAAGATTTGAAGAATTTCCTTCAAAGAAGTTGTTAATGACTTCGTTTACAGCTTCAAGAGCCATTTCTTCTCTCTGCATAGTTGCTTTGTAGAAGAATTTTTTACCAACTCTGTATCTAACGAGAATGCTTTTTACGGTTAATCTGTCCATAACCGTCTTTATAGTTGTGTATGCACGCTCTACCCCTTTGCTTGACAGGTAATCAACAACGTCCTGAATTGAAATATCATTATCTTCGCCGTTGTTTGTTAAATCCCAAATCGAGTTTAAAATGTCAATTTCTAAAGTTCCGCATGTCATAAGTTCTTCCTTCTTCCTATTATAATAAAGTGTATTACGATTGTAACATATTGGTTTTATTTTTGCAATAGCTGATTAGAACATTTCCAATAGATTTTCTTCTTTTGTTACAAAACTTTTTTTTCTTCTGGCTTTCTCGTTTTTCTTCTTTGTTTTGTTGGAAACTTTTTTGTAGGCATTATCTATAGAAATTTTAGTTAATGGTGTGCCTTTTTTCTTGTCGAAGAAAACGAGCCAGAAATTTCTGTTAATGTTATCAACGGCAAATGAAATGTTTCCAACGATTTTTTCACCGGGTTTAATTTGTTTGAACATGATTTTTGTATCGCCAAAGATTGATGGTCTGAAAGTTGCGTTGTAGTCGTTGATAAGCGCCATGTCGAGGCCTGAAAGATTTTTGTCAGAATGGTTGGTAATCATGACTGTGAGTGTGATGGTGTTTGCGACATCAAACGGGTCTTTTTCGTGTTTTATGTTGCTGATAAAAATATCTAAACCCGGATAGAAAAGTTCGTGCTGCATAAGAGCTTCTTCGCGATAGACCGGAAGTTCCACGTCTGATTTGATTTTGACTTTAATTTCATCTCCAGGGGCGATTAAGACATTGTGCCCTTTTCTAACCAGCGCCATGCCTAAACCGTAAGCACCTCCAACGGCAGCGCCTGCTGCGAGAGTGTAGCCTTGAGATGCAATAGCGGCTTCAATTCCTAACAGGTTAAGCGCGACAAACCCTCCGACAACGCCGCCTGCGGCAGTGTAGCCGACATCCTGTGCAACGATTTTAGCTGTTTCTACAACGGGATGAAGCTTTGTACTCATGTGGCCCTCGATTGGGATTTCACGGCCATCAGGTGTAATCAGATAGTCAAAATCCATTTCAATCCACGCGGAACGTCCTAGGCTTTTAGCTTCACCTGATTCAATAATTGAGCCGTGCGCGATAGTTCCTTTCGGGATGATAACGCCTTTGTCACCGACAACATCGGTCGTGACTTCGGCGAAAAATTCATCACCCTCAATCGTAAGGTTTCCGTCGAGTACCTGTGAAACAGTCATGTTGATAACATCTTTGCGCTCTAATTTTTCGACTTCTCCAGTGAAAATTTCTTCTTGACGCGGAATGAAGTTTTCATTGTATTCAACAGACGCGTCGAATGTTTGCGCCATAACAAGCGGCTGAGCCAATAAAACGGATGAAATGACTATGCCCAAAATCTTCTTCATAATGAAATTATACAACAAGCGCGGTGTATAATCAAATAAATTTCGGCAAATTTTTCTTTTACTGTTTTTATTATGAATATGCAAGTGAAATCGAATATTTCTCAAATAGGTTTTAAAGCAATTACCCTCAACAAAGAAGAGGAACGGAGAACGACGGTTTTGTTGAATTCGTTAGGGGAAAATACCGGAAAAGATGAGCTTATTAAAAGCCAACTTTTTGATGTTTTTGACAAGCATATCCAGAAAGAAGCTGGACTAAAAGTTAAGAGTTGTCATTCACTGCCGGATTTTTTGCAGAAAATCTATTTGGCTTTTTTAGAAAAATTAGAAGCAGGAAAAACTGAAAAATTGACATCTACTGCACTTGTTGAATATTTAAACATTATTAAACCGGCTAAGGATGAAATTCTGCCAGATTTCGCGTTTGATACAAAGTCTATTCATTCAAAAATCTCAAACAATATGGACTTTACGCTTGAAACTCTTCTCACCGAAGGCGATTTACCTGTATATGCAAGTTCGGCAAATCAAGAAGAACGTTTGCCATACCAACAACATTTAAAGAATGTTATAGAAACAAGCAGCTTGAAAGACAAAGAAAAAGAAGTTTTATTAGAATCCGGAAGCGGGAAAACGTATCGAGAATTGGCAGAAGAATATTTAACCAGTGTTTGTTCAATAAGAGAGAAAATATTTTGTTCTCTTATAAAATTGAAATATTCACTGGGCCTCTTGCCGGGAAAATATAAAGAAAATATTGAAACTTCCAGTAAACTTTTGAATATCGACAAGGATGTTTTTGAGCAAACCGCTTTTAAAAAGCCTCAACTATTCTATCTAACCCCTGAGTTTCTTGTGCAGAACGTCGAAACTACCGCTAAACTTTTGAAACAGAAAAAAGAAGTTTATATCCAATCTGCGTTAAAACAGCCAACATTATTCTACTTAAAACCAGAACGAATTAATCAAAATGTTGAAGCAACAAGCAAGCTTTTAAACCTTAAAAAGGATGATTTTATCAAAGCAGCAGTCAAATATCCGTCGTTATTTTATCACAAGCCACAAACAATCAACCATAATGTTGAAACAACGAGTAAACTTTTAAACCTTAAAAAAGAAATTTTAGTCAAAGCCGCAGTTAACCAACCGCCATTATTTTACCAAAAACCTGAAACCATTAACCAAAATATAGAAACAACAGGTGAGATTTTGAACGTTGAAAAAGATGTTTTGGTTCGTGCCGCTCTTAATCGGCCAACTTTATTTTGCCAGAAACCGGAAACTATTAATCAAAACATTGAAAGCACGGCGCAACTTCTGAATATCGATAAAGATGTATTTATAAAAGCGGCAATAAAACGCCCTGCCTTATTTGGCCGTAGCCCTGAAACCCTTAATCAAAACATAGAAGTCGCAAGCAAACTTTTGAATTTAGAAAAAGAAGTTTTTGTTCAAGCGGCGATTAAGCAACCTACTCTATTTTGTCAGAAGCCTGATACGCTAAATCAGAACGTAGAAACAATTAGTAAATTGTTAAATGTTGAAAAGTCTGTATTTGTTCAGGCCGCTCTAAAACAACCTACATTATTCTACCGCGCTCCCGAATCTATTAACAGTAATATAGAAACCACAAGTCAGCTTTTGAATACTAAAAAGGATGCTTTTGTTAAATCCGCTCTGATAAAACCGCAGTTGTTTATTTTAAAGCCTGAAACTATCGTGAAAAAGGTGAAAATTATGCAATATTACGATGAAATACTGGGAAATAAAAATAATAGAAAAAGTGTTCTTCTGTATTCCGACGAAAAATTATATCATAGAATACTGGATTACCTAGTTACTTCTCAACACAAATTAAAATCATCTATGAGTGAGTTGGCATTAGTATCACTGTTAGAAAAGCATGATGGCGCATATAAATTTGAAATCCCTCAAAATTCATTGACACAAGAATTTATAGAATATGCACAAAATTTTTCTCTAAAACATCTCCATAAACAGATATTTAACTTTAAAATTAAAATTTAAGTATTCTTTTTCGGTATTAATGCCCATAAACCGGCGCCGGTTGCAAGAATTCCGTTTATTAAAATTGAATTTTTTGTCGGAGATTTGAATACCTGACATTTTCTTCCAGCATAATCGAGTCCTACGCCGAATGCAAACCAGCCTCCTGCTGTTGTTGCTGCATTTTGTAAATTTTGTCGTTTGTTTATGCGTGGAGTTGTTTTAGGATAAGTTGTATTTATTTTTCCATCAAAAGTTACGGGCATTGTGTAAATCCTTGTTTGCTTAGAAGCGCGTTTTATCAAAAAAGCCACCTTGTTAGGTGGCTTTAAATGGAGGAGGAGGTGGGATTCGAACCCACGGAACGCGTGAACGTTCGACAGTTTTCAAGACTGCTCCAATCAACCGCTCTGGCACTCCTCCAAGGAGTTTGGATACCTATTATTTTATATGCTGAATTTTTATTGTCAATATTTGATTAATAATTTAATTTTTGCAAATGAAATCTTGGAAATTTTTACGTTGCAACTCGAATACATCATATAATTGTGCGGATTGTTCAAAACCAAGTCTTTTGTAAAATTCTTTTTTATGTTCAAATGGTTTTAATTCGATTGCTTCTGCTTCAGAATTGTTCACTACGCGGACTAAACCCAGCATTAATTTGCGGCCGATGTTTTTAAATTTCTCTTTGTAGGGAATTTCAATACCTAAAAGTTCCAGGTTTTTCTTATGATGCACAGCTAAAGGATTATTGGCTGATTGGGTTTCTAGGTTTTGCAAGTAAAATATAGGTTTGTCGTTGCGGTGTAATATTCGTCCATCGCAAATGCCAAGAATTTCTTCAGGGTTAAGTTCGTCAAAATCTGTTTTTTGTATTGTAATAGCAAACGCACGTGTATGTTCATCTGCACGCAGGTCAAAAATGCAATCTGTCGTAAGCGCTGATTTCGGGTGAGAGCTAGCGTATTTCGTAAGTGCAGGAAGATCATATCTTCTGTCGAGTTGCACCAGTGTTGCTTGCGCGTTTGTATAGAATGGCGTAAACGGAATATTGCGTTTAATAACTGTTCTGCATATAGGGTTTGCGTTGAAGCTCTGTGCCGTCTTGTTATTTTGGATTCTCATGCTTGTTGTAACACTCGTGAATATTTTTTTTGCTAGTTAAAGAGTTTCTTTATTCTTTTCCACGTATTCTGTGAGAATTTTCGATGCTAAGTTACTCGCTGAGCGATTCTCCTGCGCTGCTAATTTTTTAAATAATTCAAATATTTTTTTCTCTATGATGACGACAAATCTTTGTTTGTTTATTTTAATAGTCATGTTAAACCCTTTTTCATAAGTTTGCAAACTTATGTTAATATATCACACAAAGGTGTTGCAATCAAGTAAAATTGGTGTACAATTAGTTTGTAAACTATTTGTAAACAATGAGGTGTTTATGCAAAATTTGTACTATGAATTTGACAAGATGGTTGGACAGGTGATGGAGGTTAAAGACCTGAGTTTTACTCTTACAAGTGCGATGAAAGGATGTATCGCAGACTCGGCAGAAGCTTATTCGCTTCTTCCGGCTATGGAAATACTTAGCAATAAAACTAATACTCTTTATGAAAAAGCAGAAGAATTTTCAACTAAAATGCTACAACAAGATTTGTGTGCCGACCATGATTCTATGTGAGTCGTCGCGGCCCTGATTCTGGCAGAAAATGTAGTTCAGGATAAGTTTTAAGCCCTGACCTTTGATAAAATAGTTGATACCTGCAGTGTATTCGCGGCGCAGGTTATGGGAAACATTTCTATCAGGATCAAATTGGTCAAACCTTGCTACAAGTTGGAGTTTTGGTGTGATTTTGTAGCCGACAGTTGTATAAAAACCGGATGATTGTCTATTGGTATAGCCTGCGACACCGTTAGAGCCGTCTGCCTGTGCCCATTCAAAGTTCGCAAAAAATCTTTTGTATTCATAACCTGCGTAGGCGCCGGCTACGAAAAAATCACCGCTTCCGTACTGACCGCCGTTGATACCGCCGCCAAGTTTTAATTTACCGTATCTGCCGTCGGTTTTGCCCAGTGGTTTTAGGTTCACCCAGCCTGTGAATTCAACGCCAGGCATGAATTTTCTGAAATATGTGTCAGAGCTGTAGCCGCCGAAGTCGTATTCTACTAAGTCGTAGTTTCCCTGAACCCTTAAACCGAATTTACGTACTGTACCGTAGGTTCGTGAAATTTGTGAACGGTTAACGAATGGGAGAGTGTAAGGGCTTTGACCGCCTTCCATACCAATAGGGGGACGGGAGTTCCCGAACATTACGCGGTGGTGTGGAATTCTGTTGGTCGCTACGTATAAATCCGCAGGAAGATTTTGCCAGAAGGTTCTGTTATGTACAGGGTTGAAGTTAAACATAAGGCGAAAATCTTCTTTGCCGCCGCGAAATTTACCGTCAATACCGACATTAAAGTGGCCCTCTGAGTAATCGACGGTTGTAGGTTGGTTGTGCCCCATAGAAACACCAACTTGTGGCAAGATTGAACCCCACAGATGAACGCTTTCAACGGGGCCTTTTTTTATCTTGAAAGTTGTCATTTCTGAAAGCAGATGATATGGAGTGTCTGTTTGGACGACTTCGGCTTTCAGTATATCGTGAACTTTTTCGGAAAATGTTTTTTCGTGCGGTATCTGGATATCTTCAACGCGAGGTGCTATTTCCTGAACCTGTTCGACTTCGCTTTCTAAGATTATGTCTTTAAGTTCAACAGGGGCAATTTCTGTTTCTTCGATTGCCTGTGCGGGTATAAATGATAATAAAATTAGTGTAAATATTAAAAAAATCTTTTTCACGGCTAGTTATAACCTTTTAATAATATTCGCCCCTGAAACGGGGCGAATTCTAATCTAAATTATATTACTTGACACCTAAATAATCAAGTATTCCATTGATTATTGTCAATGGGTGTGCAGGACAGCCCGGAATATATAAATCTACGGGATGTCTTTCAAAGAATGTTCTGTCGAGTTCTTCAGAGTCTTGAAAAACTCCGCCGGAAATTGCGCACGCACCTACTGCTATTACGATTCTTGGTTCTGGTGTTGAAAGGAATGTATCTTCCAGAGCTTTTGCCATATTTTTAGTAACAGGGCCTGTGATTACAACGCCATCAGCGTGGCGAGGGGAAGCTACAAAGTCAATACCGTATCTGCCGATATCAAAGTTCGCGTTAGAGCAAGCGTTCAATTCCATTTCGCAGGAGTTGCAGCCGCCGGCTGAAACTTGGCGTAATTTCAATGATTGACCGAAAACTTTTGTAATTTCTTCTTTTGCGACAATCGGGTTGATTTCACCGTTAACGATTAAATCTTTGCGTTTTGTAGCGCTGTATTTGTGGTTACGGGTGAATGTGATTGCACCGTTTGAAACACGCGCGCATTCGCCGCAGAAAGTACATTTGCCAAGGTCAATTTTTTTATCATTGGTAATTGCGCAGGTTGGGCAAGCCTTTTGACATTCTTCAAGGTTTGTTAGTTTTGCCTCGTCGATTTCCGGAATTCCGCGAAATCTTGGTTTAATCTCGCGGCCTCGTATGTCTTTTATTATTTGATTTTTTTGTAAGTGTACTGTTTTTAATGTTTTAAACATGGTTGTTTCCTTTTATTATAAGTCAAATCCACAATATGAAAGGTCAAAACTTTTGTTGCAGACAGGGAAGTCTGAAATCTGGTTGTTTCTGACAGCCAGCGCTAGGCCGAACCAGTTGTGGAATGATGGGTCTTTAATTTTGTATTGTTCGATAGCACCGGATTTATCGGTTGTGATTACGTGTTGAATTTCGCCTCTCCAGCCCTCTGTTAATGTAATACACATACTGTTTGGTGCGTATTCTTTTTTGATTTCAGGGGTTTCAAGGGTGCCGTCGAGTTCGTCAAGCATTTCAAGAATCAAGTCTTTTGATTGTTTGATTTCCAAAACTCTTTGATATGCTCTTGCCCAAACGTCACCATTTTTTGCCGATACAGGTGTAAAATCTTTGTAGTCGTTATAAATACGGCTGTCAACGATTACGCCTGAAGCTCTTGCTGCAGGGCCGACCATACCGATTTCTTCTGCTTTTTTAGTAGAAACCATACCGGTATTTTCAAGTCTTGAGAGAACTGAAGCGTTTGCAAACATTGCGTCGCACATTTCTGTAACGCGGTTGTCAACTTCTTCTAACATTGAAACGACCTTGCCTTTGAGTTCTTCGTCAATATCAAAGTTTACGCCGCCTATTCTCATTAAACCTTTACCAAAACGGCTGCCTGAGATTTCAAGGAGTGTGTTAATAACTAAAGTTCTTGTAACACCCAGAACGTTTGCGGCCATAAGGTATGCAATATCGCCTGCAATTGCGCCGATGTCACCGATATGAATTGCCATTCTTTCCATTTCGAGGGCAATTTTACGGATTGTTTGTGCACGGTTGCAAACTTTCATTCCGGAAAGCGCTTCCAGACCGCGGGCAAAAGTCATTGAGTGACCGATTGTTGTATCGCCGCAGAGTGATTCTGCAAGCCAGATATTCGGGTTCTTTTTAAGCATTTTTTCAACGCCTCGGTGCTGCCAGCCAAGTTGGATTTCAAGGTGCATTACGCGTTCGCCCTGACATAAAAATCTGAAGTGACCAGGTTCGATAATACCTGCGTGAACAGGTCCTACTGCAACTTCGTGAGATTGTAAATCGTCTGATTTTAAGAATTCATAACCATCATTTACTCTAACAGGTTTCAAGAACGGGTGGCCTGCAGGGCGAATTCCGTAATTTTCGTAAATTTCACGTTCAAACATGTGAACTGACGGACGTCTGAGGGTCAATGAAGGATATTCGTTTCCGACGATTGTTCCTACTATATGCAATTCTGCGTTTTTGTCGTCCGCTATAACTGCATATAAATTATTTCTATATTCTTCTTCCTTGTTGATGAACAAATTTGCTACGCGGTAGTGTGTGTCGCTGACCATAAGCATGAATTCGTTGAATTCAACAACAGGGATGTCTGATTTTTTTATTACTTCGTTATTTTTAAATTTTAGTGTCTTTGTCATTACCATATTATACCACCTGCGTTTTTAATTAATTCAAATAAGCCGTTTGGCATATAAATACCAAGTACGATTGCCGTTACAATCAGGAATATTTGAGGTAAATAGTTGTTAAACGGTAATTTTACCGGCTGTGTTTCGGTGTTAGCGTCCTTGCTGTAGTCCATTTTTAAAACTGTACTCATAATACCGAAGAGAACAATTGTTAATAGAAGGACAAATACGATGCACAAAATGTATTGCTGGTTGAGTAAGAATTGTTTAATGATTAAAAATTCTGACAGGAACAGCGGTGATGGCGGAATCGCAAGGATTAACATTGCGCCCAGTAACCATAACCATGATGTGCATTTGTTTTTGTTTACAAGGTCTTTAACTTCTGCAACTTCTTTTGTGTTGTAAAGGTGCAGGATGTTGCCGGAGGTCAAGAATAATGAACTCTTAATCAATGAGTGAGAAAGCAGGTGAATTAATGCCCCGATTGTACCAAGGCTTCCGAGCGCAATACCTATTGCGATGATACCCATATTTTCTACTGATGAATAAGCGAGCATTCTTTTGTAGTTCTTAATTTTGTATACATAAACTGCAGTGATGAAGATTGAAAGAAGTCCCATCGTAAGCATTAAAACTTGAACAGTGTGGCCTAAACCTGCAAGGCTCATAAGTTTTACGAGTCTTAGGATAACGAGAACCGCAGAGTTTAATAATGTTGCTGATAACATTGCTGAAACCGGTGACGGAGCTTCTGCGTGCGCGTCAGGCAGCCAGCTGTGAACAGGTGCAAAACCCGCTTTTGTACCGAAACCGATTAAAATAAATATAAATGATAATTTTAACCAGAATGGATTGATTGCTGTTGCGTTTGCGTACAAATCGTTGTAGAAAAGTGAATTTACGCTTCCTGAACCGATAAGTAACAGGATTATACCTACAAACGCAAGTGAAATACCGATTGAGCAGAGGAATGTGTATTTCCAGGTCGCTTCAAGTGAGTTTTTAGACTTGTGAAGCATAATCAAATATGCACTTGTCAATGTAGTGGCTTCGACAAATACCCAGGTTAGACCTAAGTGGTTACTGAGTAGTGCGCCGACCATTGAAAGGAAAAACAGGAAGAATATTGAATAATATCTCAAATTTTCCTTTGCACTTTTGCAGTAGTTGAACCCTTGATAAATCATTACGCAAACGGTTACAACCACGAGTGCAATTAAAAATAATAAATTTAAACTGTCTAATATAAAATAATTATTCATCTTTTGCCATCTCGCTATCTTTTAAATTACAAAGTTGTGAAACATCAGGGTTGCCGTAGATATGGCCGATTTCGCCAATCAACAGCCCCAGAATGAATACTGCAATAAATACGTCAAGTAATACCCCGAGGTTTACAATCAACGGCATTTCTTTTGCGATTGAAAGTGAAAGCAGGAATATACCGTTTTCCAACATCGCAAAACCGATTATGTGTGTTAAGAGTTTCTTTTTAATAGCGATGAATACAAACGCTGTTATGATTGTTGAAACTGAAACGCCGAAGTATAGGCTTGAGATGTTTTGTAAAATATCAGCCTGACTGCTTGCGATGATGAAACCTGCAAACAGGATAATTGTTGATATTACAAGTGTATAAAAGTTAGGGAATTGCGGGTTGTTATCCCTTTTGATGTTGTTTTTTTCAGCAACTCTATCCAAAACGTTAGGTATAATAAGCGCTTTGACAACGAAAGTTTCCAGAATTAGGAAAGTTGCGCCGACGAGTGCATCCACGTGTGTGAACAATGAGGTTATCGCTGCCCAGATGCTTGAGGTATCAAGTTCGTTGATGTGTGCAAATATTGTTATGATACAAAGGATTATACCTTGAAGTCTTAACATATTTGTCTGTGCTGCGATACGGCTTGAGGTTGCCATATATAACATCGAAATCCCGAATATAACAATTAATAAGTTAATCATATTACAAATGTCCTCCGTGCATAATTAATAGAACAAGTGCCATTACAATTAACGCTGCAACTATTAATGTAAAAGTATATTCTATTATGTGAGTTAATCTGATTCTAGCGCATAAAGATTCGATTATGCCGATAAGAACCGCGATAGCGAGAGCTACAAGTACAGAGCCGATGAAGCTTAACGGAGCGATTGTCATTGTGATGATTGTTGTGAACAACATCATTTTCAACGCTGAACCGTATTGGATAAACGCTAAATCAACACCTGAGTTGTCAAGAACCATAACTTCGTGAATCATTGTTAACTCGAGGTGAGTTTTAGGGTCGTCAATCGGAACCCTTGAGCCTTCGATTAAAATTATGAGGAATAATGCGCCGACTGTTGCAAGCGCGATTAAAATCATAATGTCATTGTTTGACCAGAAAAGGTGCGCTAGTGATGCAAATGAGTAAACACCGTTCAGTGCGCAGATTGATGAAATTATGATGAAGAATGCCGGTTCGATTAGAGATGTGTAGCTTACTTCTCTAGAAGCGCCCATTCCCTCAAAGCTTGAACCTGTATCCATAGCCGCAACGACTGATACGAATTTACCTAAAGCAAGCAGGTATGAGAAAAGAATAAAATCTCCCTCAAAGTGGATTACGGTAACAAGCATTGCCGCAACGATAAGGCAGGCAAGGTTGATAACCGGCGCAACTCTGAAGATTCCTGTTGCTGTTTCACTGATAACTTCGCCCTTGTTCATAAGTCTGTTGAAGTCAAAGTAAGGCTGGAATATGCTTGCGCCTTGTTTTCCGGCGAATTTTGCTTTTACTTTATTAATTATACCAATGAATAAAAATGGTAGCGATAAAAGTAATATCATTTTTAATATTGGAAAAATAATCATTGCTAGAATTATCATTATATTTTCCCTCCTAAAACTAAGCATATTGCGATGATTAAAGCAATGACGCCGTACCATAAGTATCTTTGAGTGTTACCGCTTTGAATCCAGTAGAATTTAGACAGTAAGTTTTCGTCAAATTTTACGAGCGGATTAATGATGTAGTATTCAAAGATATCATATATTTTAGATTTGAAAGAAGTTTTTTCAGGGAACAAGTCCTTGATTGGCTTGAATTCCATAACTCTTACGTAGAATGGGTTTAGGAAGCCCAGAAACGGTCTTGTGAAAGAAGTTGAAGTATATTGAACCTTCGCCGTTCCTTTATCGTAACCGCAGCCCCATGTGTTTCTGACAGTAACGGTTTTTCCTGAAAGACAAATTTTTCTGACTAAAAGCAATACGCAAATTGTTATTACTAATGTAATGTTGAAGAATGAAATCACAGTAAGGATTTCGACAGGGTAAATGAACGGTACGAGTTCAGAAGTTGCGCCGCCGATGAGCAGTATTGAATACTGCGGGAATAAACCGATTAATGATAAAATCACAACCAGCAATACCATCGGTGCAACCATTGAGAGCGGAACATCAGATTTAACGTGTTCAGCATATTCAGTTCTCGGAGAACCTAAGAAAATTGTGCTGTAAGCGCTTGTAAAAGCCACCATCGCGGTTGCACCGACAAACGCTAAACCTGCCATCGCAAGAATCATTACAGGAATTAATAAATAATTAGGAGTGTTGAAAGAGTTCAAAAATCCGTAGTAGATTAAAAATTCACTGATGAAACCGTTGAACGGAGGTAACGCACAGAGCGCCATTGAACCGATAAGGAAACAGAATGCAGTTTTTGGCATAACTTTAGCCAATCCGCCAAGTCTTTCCATATCTTTTGTATGAGTTTTATTGTAAACCGCGCCTGCCGCAAAGAACATAAGCGGTTTGAAGATTGCGTGGTTAATAATATGCATAAAGCAGCCAAGGAAGCCAAGAGTTTTGAGGCCTACGTTGTGGTACGCAACGCCTAAAATTCCAAGTCCTAAAGCGAGAGTTATGATACCAATGTTTTCGATTGAAGAATACGCGAGCATTTTTTTGAAATCTCTTTGACCTACCGCGTAAAGAATTCCGAGCAATGCACTGATAAGTCCGATGGCAAGTATTGCATAACCTATTGTTGCAGAAGGTTTGCCAAGTAATTGTGTCATTCTGAGAATTCCGTAAATCCCTGTTTTAATCATAACGCCTGACATTAAAGCTGAAATGTGGCTTGGAGCAACAGGGTGAGCTTTTGGAAGCCATGTGTGAATCGGTACGAGGCCTGCTTTGATACCGAATCCGATAAACATTAAGGTATAAATTAATGGAGTAACCTGACCGTTGAAGTCAAAGAACCATATACTTCCGGTTTTGATGTTCAAAAGAACGAAACCTGTTATTAAAAATAAAACCCCGATGTGCATAGTTACCAAGTAACGCATCGCGGTTTTTCTAACTCCTTGTTCGTCTGCATCGAAAAGCATTAATAGGAAAGAGCTGAAACTCATAATTTCCCAGGCGATTAAGAATGCAAATACATTTTGTGATAATACGACTAAAATCATTGAAACGACGAAAATGTTAAAACAGAAGTAGTGAGAATTAACGCTTTTACCAGCTTCAATGTATTTAGCGAGGTATCCTTTGGAGTAAATCATAGCGAGTAGTGAAACTACCGCAATAATAGTAATGAAGAACGCTGACAATCCGTCGAGTGATAAAACAACATTAACCAGAGTGTTGCCGAACTCGAACATAACGTCTTCGTTAAAGCCCTGGCTGGTGAAACCGCCCAGAGTTCCGCCGAGGGCTAAGAGTGTGGCAATAGAGTTCAAGAAAATCAAATAGTTAGCTTTTTGGTTTTCTTTGAATAGATATTGCGTTGCCGCACCGAATAAATAAATAATTAGGGCTAGTACAATTAGTTTCATATTTTCTAATATTCCTATCTCTCTTGTTTCAACATCAAATAATACTCCGTAAAG
Source organism: uncultured Candidatus Melainabacteria bacterium (assembly GCA_947361615.1). GTDB lineage: Bacteria > Cyanobacteriota > Vampirovibrionia > Gastranaerophilales > Gastranaerophilaceae > Gastranaerophilus. The sequence continues at coordinate 56,574 of CANAJP010000004.1, forward strand.
TATAGATTTCAAGCGGAAATTAGAAAACGGGTTCATATTTTTAACAAAAGGCGAAATGCCTAGTGTAAGAATAGTTTCCGTTGGTTTTATGTGCGTTGCCATCCCGTACTTGGTCGACTGAGTCGACGGCTATAATTGAACCCACATTTTATTATACGTCTTTAATTATTTCGTTAATATCAACATTGAATGCTTTTGCTATTCAAAAAGTTCTTTTATATTAATATTAAGTGCTTTTGCTAATCTTTTAGCTGTTGAGATAGTTGTATCTGTTACGCCGCGTTCAATAGCACTCAAATAACTGGGAGATATATTTACCTTAAAGGCAAGTTCGTCTTGGGTAAGGTTTGCGTTTTTTCGCAAAAAGACGATTTTTTGGCCAAATTTTTTTGTTAATATTTTATCATATTTAAATGCTCGTTTGCCCATTATGTCTTTAATGTACTTTCATTATAAGTTATACGTCTTTGGTCAATTCGTTAATATTTACACCTAGTTCACGAGCAATATCAATGATAGTCAGAACATATGTTTCTGTTTTACCTGTTTCTATATTGCTGATAGTATCACAAGAAACATTTACCATTTCTGCAAGCTTTTCTTGTGATAAATCTTTTTTCATTCTAGCAAATTTTATGTTTAATCCAAGGTTTTTTAATCGTGTATTTTTCATTGCTCAATTTTAATATCTTGACAAAAGTCTTACCATGGTATATGCTCAGTTTATCCGGAATGCGTTTCGGATAATAAGTATATTTTCCATAAATTTTTAAAGTATTCGGCAAGGATGGTGTGATTATGTAAGATTTATTTATCCGGCCAGTATTTAAAAATATCGTTTGTGTCGCATTCTAGCGCATAACAAAGTTTTTCTAGAGTGTTTAATTCTATACGCGTGATTTTATCGTCATAAATCTTCTTGACCGTGTGGTTATCTAAACCCGTAATCTTTACGATATCTCTTCTGTCTAATCTCTTCTCGCCCAAGAGTTTTGAAAATCTATTTTCTAACATATTAATATAATAACGTATAGGTAAAAATAAATCCTTGCTGGTAGTTATAATAACCAGTTGGAGAATTGACATACCAGCAAAAGTAATATATCGTAATTCATGTAAGGAGTTGCGAATGGAAGTACAAAAATTTAGCATAACAAACACACGAATTTTTACCCCCATTTACCCTTTTTATGTTATACTTTTTTCATAATTTATATTATAAGAGGGAATTTGATATGGAAAAATATTATTTGACTACAGCTATTGATTACGTTAACGGTAAGCCACACATCGGACACGCTTATGAAAAGATTTTGACTGACGTTATTGCTCGTCATTATTCTCAGCGTTGCGATGATGTTTACTTCCTAACAGGTACCGATGAACACGGCGTTAAAATCCAAAAAACCGCAGCCGCTCAAGGTATTACTCCAAAAGAACTTTGCGATATGAACGCACAATCTTTCAAGGATGCGTGGAAAGCGCTTGATGTTGATTACACTAAGTTCATTAGAACTACTGACGATTATCACGAAGCTGTTGTTCAAAAAATATTCAAAAAACTTGTTGAGCAAGGCGATATCTACAAACATTCTTACGAGGGCTGGTATTGCTCAGGCTGCGAATGCTTCCTTAACCCGAAAGATTTGACAGAAGACGGACTTTGCCCTGACCACTTGAAAAAACCGGAAATCGTCAGCGAAGAAAACTACTTCTTTAAGCTTACTAAATATAAAGACGCTATTATCAAGCATATCAAAGAAAACCCGACTTTCATCGTGCCTGCGTTCAGAGCAAATGAAGTTTTGAACCAGCTGGAAGATATTCAGGATATTTCGGTTTCACGTTCTAAATCAAACGTAAGCTGGGGTGTTGATGTTCTTGATGATCCCGAACAGGTTATTTATGTTTGGATTGACGCGCTGTCTAACTACATTACAGCTATCGGATACGATGTTGACAACGAATCTGATGAGTTCAAAAAATATTGGCCGGTTGATGTTCACGTAATCGGTAAAGATATTTTGAAATTCCACAGCATTTACTGGATCGGAATTTTGATGGCGCTTGGTTTGCCGCTTCCAAAACATATTTTTGCGCACGGATGGATTACTATTGACGAATCAAAAATGTCAAAATCTTTGGGCAACGTGATTTCACCGACAAGCGTTATAGAAAATTATAATCTGGAAACTCCTGATGCGTTCAGATATTATATGGCGACTTCTGCGGCTTGCGGACGTGATGGAAACTATTCCGACGACGACTTCAAAGAAAAAGTTAATGCTCACCTTGCAAACAGCATGGGCAATTTGCTTAACAGAACGCTTTCAATGCTGGTTAAATACTTTGACGGCGAAATCAAAGAAGAATTTGTTGTGAACCCAGAGTTGAAAAAGCTTGCAGCAAACACTGTTTCATTTGTCAAAACCCACTTTGACAATTTTGAAATCGCGGAAGCTGCGCATGAAATTATGACGCTCGTTGACGCTACAAATAAATATGTTACTGACAATGCGCCTTGGACTCTTGCAAAAGAAGAAAAAATGACAGAATGCGGTTCTGTGCTCAGAACAGTTCTTGAGATTATGTGTACGGTTTCGTCATTAATCTATCCGTTCTGTCCAAATATAGCCCGAGCGATGAGTACCCAGTTAGGCTATAATTTGTCGGTTCCTCTTGATGAAGTTGCTAATATAGAGTATAATGCCCTGAAAATTGGTAAACTTATTGAAAAAGAAGATATTAAGCCGGTATTTTTGCGCGTAGATAGTGAATTCGCCGACAAATCTTCTAAAAAATAACGGAGAGAGAAGTAAAATGAAAAACAATATTACCTTAACGGGCATGATGGGCGCCGGCAAATCAATGCTTGCGGAAAGGCTTAGTCGCCATTTGAGCGGGGTTGTAGCAGTCGATACAGATATTTTGATAGAATATCATTATAATCAATTTATATCTGATATGTTTGCGCAGAAAGGTGAGAAGTTTTTCAGAGATGCTGAATCAAAAATTCTCAATCTGGTTTATAGTAAGGATAACTTGATAGTTGCGCTGGGCGGCGGGGCCTTTGAAAGACCTGAAAACCGCGAACTTATTCAAAAGAACAGCAGGGTTGTATATCTCAAAGCAAGACCCGAAACACTTTTCGAGCGTATCGCAAATTGTACTTCACGGCCAATGTTAAAAGAGGGTTTTGGCGTGAAAGAGGTTGAGGAGATTCTCCAACAGCGCGAGGAAAATTATAATCAGGCGGATTTCGTCGTTGAAACTGACGGAAAAACGCCTGACGAAATTGTAAAAGAAATTCTAGGATTATTAAATGACTGATTTATCACTGAACTTAAAATCGCAGGAAAAACAATATAATATATATATAGATAATTATTCGCTTGCGGATTTTAAGTCCAAAATCGTTGAAAATATCGGCGGTAAAAAAGTTTTGGCCGTGATTTCAAAGAAAGTTGAAAAACTTTATGGTGATAAAATTTTTCCTCTCTGTGATGACGAAAAATTCACTGTATATAAATATATATTGCCAGATGGTGAGAAGCACAAAAATTTCAAGAATTATCAACGAATTTTAAATTTTGCACTGAAAAACGGTTTTACGCGCAAAGATTGTGTTTTAGCAATCGGCGGTGGTGTCGTCGGGGATTTGGCGGGATTTGTTGCCGCGACTTATATGCGCGGGATAGATTTAATTCAGGTGCCGACAACTTTGCTAGCCTGCGTTGACAGTTCTGTTGGCGGGAAAACCGCTATTGATACAGATTTTGGCAAAAATCTTGTCGGCGCGTTTTATCAGCCAAAAACCGTTATTATTGACGTTAACTTTCTGAAAACTCTTGATGAAAAGCAGTTTAAGACGGGTCTTGGCGAAGTTGTCAAATATGCGTTTATTGAAAAATCCTGCGGAATGGTCGAATATGAAAATTTGATAAACTTTTTGGGTGAGAATTTTGAAAAATTAATGCGAAAAGATGCCAAAATTCTAAAAAAAGTTGTTGAAATTTGCGTTGCCCTGAAAATTTCGGTCGTTGAAAAAGATGAAAAAGAAAGTGATTTACGTCGAATTTTGAATTTTGGCCACACTCTTGGCCACGCAATAGAAAAATATACAGCTTATAAAAAATATACGCATGGTGAAGCGATTGTTCAAGGGATGATTTTTGCGTTTGAACAGGCGTATAAAGTTGGTTTGATTGACGAAAATTATAAATTCGCGGCGTTGAATTTGATTTCAAAATTCAATTTTCGCAGTGTCAAAATGCCTAATATGAAAAAACTTGCGAACCTAATGCGTATGGACAAAAAAGCGACTTCCGACAGTATTGTTTTTGTGCTGCCTAAAGATTACGGACAGGTGCAAATCTGCAAGTTCACTACGGAAGAACTTTCTTAAACGTTTTTTTTATAAAGTTCCATGCATTGTTAAATTGTTTGTTAATCCATTTAACGGGCGCGAATTTTTTGAATTTTGTTACACCGAAAATCAGCGCTGCGCCGGCAATACCGGTAAATAAAACTTTTTTCCATGTCGGATTGCTGATTAATGGTTTTTCTGCTGGGCTGTAAGTATCTTCCTGTGGTTGTCCGCGCATAACCGCAGTGCTAGGCGGAAGCGGTTGCGGACGGGTTCTGAACGCAGGATTGCCGATATAGCGCGGCGCTGTGCCGTGCAAGTATGCAGCGCCGTCATAATCAAGAATGCCGTTCGCAGATAGCATATCTAAGCTATTAACCCAATTTTGTGACATAAAACATTAACCCTTTACCTATATATAAAGTATTTTGCGTGTAAAAAATTGCTTGTTGCAAATAATTTTTCACGATATAGAATATCCGTGAAAGGAGATTTACATAAAATGAGTGAAGTAAGAAAAGAATACACAGCAAGCGACTGTGTTACCCCATCATCCGTTGCCGAAAATATTTGTAATAACGTTATGCCCGCAAAAGCAAGCTATGGTAAAATAAAAACTTTAGTTTTAAGTATTGCTGCCGGTGCATTTATTGCATTCGGTGCGCAAGTATCATTAACTGTTACAACAGGTTCCGCTGATGTTTTAGGTTTTGGTTTAACAAAACTTCTGGGAGGCCTTGTTTTCGCAGCAGGTTTGATTATGGTAGTTCTTTCAGGTGCAGAACTATTTACAGGTAACGTTATGATGGCGTTCTCTGTTATCGAAAAGAAAATCAGTTCCTGGCAATTGCTTAGAAACTGGGGTATTGTTTACTTTGGAAACCTTTTAGGTTCATTGCTTGTTGCTGGTTTGATTTATGCAACAGGATTATGCCACAACTCTCACGAAGAATTGGGCGCATTGGCTATCAATACAGCATATATGAAGTGTAACCTTACATTCGTTGAAGCGTTTGTAAGAGGTATTCTTTGTAACTGGTTAGTTTGTATGGCTATCTGGATGGCATTTTCAGCAAAAACTGTTATCGGTAAAATTTTTGCGATTGTGTTCCCTATCACAACATTCTGTGCATCAGGTTATGAACACAGTATTGCAAATATGTTCTTTATTACTAACGGTTTGGTTGAAAAATCATCAGAAACTATTGCAGCGGCTTCAATGCTTTCAGCAGATCAGCTTGCAACATTGAACTTAAAATCATTCTTGCTTGGCAACCTTGTTCCGGTAACCCTTGGTAATGTTGTCGGTGCGATTGTATTTATCGTGTTGTTATTCTGGACAGCTTACTTAAGACCTGACCACCATAATACAAAAGAAAATAACAATTAAAATGAAGCCCTCGCTTGGCGGGGGCTTTACATTTGTAGAAAAATAGTTTAAACTAGGAGTATAAGAAAGGATGGAACTTATGAAAAAACGTATTGTAAACATTTGCGCAGGGGGGGGGGGGGAGCCCTGAGCCGGTCTTAATTAAAGAATTAGGCGTTACTCCCTCATGTCATGCTGAACTTGTTTCAGCATCTGTCCCATGTTGCGAACCATTGGGATTTAAAAACGTTGAATACAAAGAGGTACCGTTGGACAGATCCCGAAACGAGTTCGGGATGACAGTCGCTGAGCGGCATCCATACACTGGCTTACGGTCAGCGTTTACGATGGCAGAAATTCTGTTATCCCTCACAATCATCGGCGTGGTCGCTGCGATAACGTTGCCATCGCTAACCGGAAATATTAACGAGCGGACATGGAACACACAAAGAAAAGCGCTTTATGCAAGATTTTCACAGGCAATGGCACTAATGCCTGCTCTTAATGGTTATGGAACATTTGTCGCAGCAACAGGTAGTGCATCAGCAGTGGATAATTGTGCGGAAACTTTTGTTACAAGCGGGCTTTCAAAGGTTCTTAAAATTAATAATATATGCGATAGCGAGCATTTGGCTGATTGTGGTATCCCTACAAAATTTACAAATTTAGCCGGTAGTCAGATTGGTAGTTTTCCAAAAAATATTGGTGAAATGAATAGCTTGTTTACAAGTCGAGGTATTGATGGAACAATTAATCCTCAAAAAGATATAGATACTAAAGCGGCAGCGTTTGAAACCCAAAATGGCGAGTCAATAGCCGTATATTATAATCCAAGCTGTGAAAGTGATATGCAGGAAGTAAATAATGTCTTTGTACAAACTAAAATGTGTGCCAATTTTGTTTACGATTTGAACGGAAATAAAGGCCCTAACACTGTGGGCAAAGATATTGGTTTTATTTCGGTTCTTTATTCAAGTGATCCTATAGTTGTTTCCCCATTGCCACTTACAAGTGATGTTTCCAATATAGGAACATCTACGAATACAAGTACTCTTTGTAAAACACAGGATGCGGAGAGTCGCGCTCCTAATCGTGATGAACTTTCTGCCATGTTTTTTAATAAGAAGTTTTTAGGTATAGAAAGAGGTTTGTACTGGTCAACTGCAGTAAAGTCTAGCTCTAATAATATGTGGCACCAAAGTTTTGATACAGGACGACGTTATGTTGGAGCTCCTGGTAGTGCCGCATTCCTCAGATGTGTGAAACGAAATTAAGCAAAACTTTTGCAGGGCGGGGCTTTTAAGCCCCGCCCTCTTTTGTGTTTGCAATTAAAACATGTTTTATGTAAAATATACCCATTGTAAAAGCTTTATAGAGGACATTTACTATGACACAAAGAGTTCTATTATGTATTATGGACGGATGGGGAATTTCTTCAGGCAGCAAAACTACTGATGCGACTATATTAGCGAACCCTGTTAACGTCGAAAGATTAGAAAAAGAAAACAAATTTATCCAAATATACGCAGACGGTGAAAACGTAGGTCTGCCAAAAGGTCAGATGGGTAACAGTGAAGTCGGTCACTTGAATTTAGGTGCCGGCAGAATTGTTTATCAAGATTTATCAAGAATTAATAACGCGATTAAAGATGGCTCTTTCTATTCTAACGAAAGACTTTTGGACGCTATCAACCATGCGAAAAAGAATGATTCAGCGCTTCACATTTACGGACTTGTATCAACAGGCGGTGTTCACTCATCACTTGAACATGTTCTTGCGTTAATTAAACTTGCCGCTGATAACGGATTGACGAAAGTTTATGTACACGCGTTTCTTGACGGCCGTGATACGCCGCCGCAAAGTGCTTGCACTTTCCTTGAAACCGTTGAAAACGAGTTGAAGAAATACAATCTTCCGCCTGTTGCAACTGTAATCGGAAGATACTGGATTATGGACCGTGACAACCGTTGGGAACGTGTTGAAAAAGGTTATAACGCGCTTCTGTTGGGTGAAGGTGAAAAAGCCGCAACTGCAGTTGATGGTGTAAAAGCTTCTTATGAACGCGGCGACAACGATGAATTTGTCCTTCCAACTGTAATCGGCGGCGAAGAATCAAGAATTCACGATAATGACGCAATTATTTTCTTCAACTACAGACCTGACCGCGCAAGAGAAATTTCTAAGGCTATGATGTTTGAAAACTTTGATGGTTTTGCGCGCAAGGCTGTTCGTAAAAATCTTCATTACACAACAATGACACCTTATGATGAAACTTTCACATTCCCTGTTGCGTTCCCGAAAGAAAGACTTGTAAACATTTTGGGCGATGTTCTGGAAGCAAATGGTGTTAAACAATTTAGAACTGCAGAAACCGAAAAGTATGCGCACGTAACATTCTTCTTTAACGGTGGTGTTGAAGAACCTCAAGCGCACGAAACACGTGTTCTTGTTCCATCTCCGAAAGTCGCAACTTATGACTTGCAGCCTGAAATGAGCGCTCCTGAAGTTTGTGAAAAAGTTTTGGGTGCAATTGAAAACCCTGAATACGGATTTATCCTTGTAAACTTTGCCAACCCTGATATGGTTGGCCATACAGGTGTTCTTGAAGCGGCAGTTAAAGCTTGCCACGTTGTTGACGAATGTGTTGGAAAAATCGCTGACGCTTGCGAAAAGAACGGAATTGTAATGCTTTTAACCGCAGACCACGGAAACTCAGAAGTTATGGTTAACGAAGAAACAGGCAAACCGCAAACCGCGCACACTACAAACCCTGTTCCGTTTGTTTTAATCAACGCTCCTAAAGACGTTGAACTCAAAGAAACAGGCGCATTATGTAATATCGCGCCGACCGTTTTAGATATTATGGGTATCGAAAAACCGGCTGAAATGACCTGTGATTCACTGATTAAGAAATAAAAATAGTAGGAAATATGACAGATATAGACAAATTTGATATAGATTTTTCATTTAAAAAGAACGATGTTGATGAACTTTTCTTCAACCTGAGCGAAAACCCGAACGGTTTTAAAAACAAGGATTTCCGCTATACGTTGAGTTTGGTTTATCAGATTATAGAAGAGGAATTTGAGGGCGTATTTTTAAGCCCGAACCCTCCGGCTAGAAACACAGATTTCTATTTGGTGAATAATTCAGGCAAATTGTCTTTCTTTGTTACTCCTACAAACAATTTTGATTATTACTTAAAATCAAAAGGTTCATTGTTCCGCCTTCGTTCGTCTGTAATGGGCAACAAAGTCGGCTATGCAATGGATTTTGATATGGTAATGGATTATTTCGGCGGGTTCGGAAACATCGTCGGAATGGAAGCTATGACCGAAACTTTCACCTATTTGAACAAATTAACTTATTTTGTTCTTAAACTTGTTGAAAAGTTGTACTTCATTCCGACCGTTAAAACCCGCGGAAGTATGTTCAGAATTGTTTATGAACCAATTATCGCAAACCAAACTCTTGCGCGCATAATTAACCAGTTTGAAGAAAATCTTCCTGAAAATTTATTTATTTCAGGCGAAAAACCTGAAAACTTTGTTCGTGACTTTATTTATAACTATTTGAACTACGTTATTTATAAATTTTTAGGAATTAAAGCATACAAGTTTAAGGATATCAAGTCCGGAACTTATATGATTAAAGACCTTGAACAACGCATAATGATGCGCAGTCATGATTTGGCCGAAAGCTTTAACCAATGGTTTGATGAGCTTTATCTTGGTAAATACGACATTATTCCGTTCTTTAAGGTTACAAAACTTGAAGACGAGCTTTTCCAACTTAAAGTTCATATCAAAGACCGTAAGACTGGTGAAACGGTTCTTATAGATAAACTTTATACGGATGATGAAGTTTTTGGTGCGGCGTCTTCAGATATTGCAAAAATCGTTGAAAAACAGCTTAATTACGCAATTCGTTATATGCCGGAACTCGAAAATCTTTTTGAAGATGAGGAAAAACTTGCGCTGGATTTGAATTTGACAGAAGTCTATAAAATTATTACGCAGACGGCATATTACTTACAAAAGGCGCAAATCGAGGTTGTTCTGCCTGATGAACTCGTGAATGTTGTAATTCCGCGCGCTTCAATTAACGCAAAGGTTAAAGCCCAACGCTCTCAAGACCTTGCGGATATCTTCAATACTCCGTCATCTTCAAAAATCTCGCTTGACGATATTCTTGATTTTTCATACGAAATCGCGCTCGGTAACGAGAAAATTTCTCTTGAAGAGTTCGCTGAGTTAACCAAAAATTCGAACGGATTGATTAAGTATAAGAATAAATATATTCTTATCGACAAAGAAGAAACCTCAAAAATCTTTGAACAGGTCGCTAAATCCGACATTAAAACAATGTCTAGAATGGAACTTATCCACGCATCTGTTTCCGGTCAATTGAAACAATACGACTTCGACTATGACGAGGCCTTTGCAAACGTAATCAAAGACTTTAACAAACCTGTTGATGTTACTCCTCCTGCTGAACTTCAAGGTACATTAAGACCTTATCAGGAAACAGGTTTGAAATGGTTGTGGACGAATATTTCCAAAGGTTTCGGGGTTTGTATGGCCGACGATATGGGGCTTGGTAAAACTATCCAAATTATCAGCTTAATTCTTAAAATGAAAGAGGAAAAGAAACTTGATAAACCAGTTCTTGTTATCTGTCCGACAACCCTTATCGGTAACTGGATGAAAGAAATTAAGATGTTTGCGCCTTCTCTTGACGCCGTAATTTACCACGGGGCAGAAAGACAACTCGACGTTAAACACGATATTATTCTTACAACTTACGCGATTATGAGAATTGACGTTGAAGAGTTTAAGAAAAATCAGTGGGGTATGATTATTGTCGATGAAGCACAAAACATCAAAAACCCTGATACCGCACAAACTCTTGCAATTAAACTTCTCAAATCCGATATAAAAGTTGCTATGACCGGTACCCCTGTTGAAAACAGATTGATTGAATTGTGGAGTATCTTCGATTTTATCAACCCGGGATATCTCGGAACTCTACGTGAATTCCAAAAAAGTTATGCAATTCCTATCGAACGCTTTAAAGAAACTTCGCGTGCAACTAAACTTAAGCTTTCAGTTTCGCCGTTTGTTCTAAGACGTCTGAAAACTGATAAGAAAGTTATTTCTGACCTTCCGGATAAGATTGTCTTGAACGATTATTGTTATCTCAACAAATCTCAAGCGGTGCTTTATGAAAAAACTCTTGACGAAATGATGGCGAAAATCAGCGAGTTTTCAGGCATTAATCGTCGTGGTAATATCTTCAAACTTATCACTGCGCTTAAACAGATTTGTAACCACCCTTATCAGTTCTTGAAAAGTGGTGAAATGAGCCGCGAAATGTCAGGAAAACTTGATAAGTGTATGTCCTTAATCGAAACGATTATTGAACGTGGTGAAAAAACACTTATTTTTACACAATATCGTGAGATGGGTGACATTTTGTATAAAGTTATAGAAGACGAATTTAATATGACACCGCTATTTTTCCATGGTTCATTGACAGTTGGACAGCGTGAGGAAATTATTAAACGCTTCCAGGAAAACGATGACGATAAGATTATGATTTTGTCCCTGAAAGCGGGCGGAACAGGTTTGAACCTAACGAGTGCCACGAACGTAATCCATTACGATTTATGGTGGAACCCTGCGGTAGAAGATCAGGCGACCGACCGTACTTACCGTATCGGTCAGGATAAAAACGTAATGGTTCACCGGCTTATTACCTTGGGAACTTTTGAAGAAAAAATCGATGAAATGTTGAAAAGTAAGAAAGAACTTGCGGATTTGGCTGTATTCGAAGGCGAAAAAATTATTACAGAACTTTCGGATTCAGAAATCTACGAAATCTTTTCACTTACGGTGTAGAAAAAGCTCCCAATCGGGAGCTTTTTTTATCGTTTAACACACCATACTTTTATACTATGTCAACTATTCAAACATGTTACAAAATCTTTATAATTCTTTAAACTAAGAGTTGACACGGTTTTTTGTTTATTTTACTATTGGTACACTGGCGTAGAATATCCGAAATATGATTATTTTAGAATAGCAGCGTCGGTGTATGAAATCCACTGGTAACAATGGTTTTCATAGTAGTGGTAGTAAACATAAAAAGGAATGTCAAATGGCAACAAGTAACAAAAAACAACGCATTAGAGTTTGTTTAAAAGCATACGATCACAAATTGATTGACGTATCATCAGAAAAAATCGTAGAAACAGCAAAAAGAACAGACGCTAAAGTTCTTGGTCCTATTCCTTTACCTACAAAAAGACGTGTATATTGCGTATTGCGTTCACCTCACGTAGATAAAAAATCTCGTGAACACTTCGAAATGAGAACTCACAAACGCATTATCGATATATACGAACCAACTCAACAGACAACTGAAGAGTTAAGCAGATTAGATTTACCTGCTGGTGTAGATATTGAAGTAAAATTATAATATCAAAACCGAAATTGAAAATTTAATAAGCATTATGCATATAATGTGAACTGCGACCGGTCGGGGTGAAAGCTTAAAAATCCGAACGGAGAGGTAAGCCCTCATAGGTAAAGTACGTAGCGCTCGCAAGAGAAAATGCAATCCGGCACGGGATGGGAAACTTATGGTTTTACGGGTGTGTTGCGATTGCAAGAAAGGTAAAATTATGACACTAGGTGTAATAGGTAAAAAATTAGGAATGACACAAATCTTTGACGAACAAGGTTTGGCTATCCCTGTAACCGTTATTAAAGTTGATGAAACAGTTGTAACTCAAGTTAAAACTGTTGAAACAGACGGATACAACGCAATTCAAGTAGGTACAGTTCCTGCTAAAGAAAAACACTTGACTAAAGCTCAATTAGGTCACTTCAAGAAAAATAACTTGAGCAACTACAGACACTTACAAGAGTTCCGTGTTGAAAACCCTCAAGATTATAAAGTTGGTGACAAAATTGAATTGTCAGTTTTGGAAAACGTTGAAAAAGTAGACGTTACAGGCAAATCAATCGGTAAAGGTTTCCAAGGTACAGTAAAAAGATGGAACTTCGGCCGCGGACCTATGGCTCACGGTTCTAAAAACCACAGAGAACCAGGTTCAATCGGTGCAGGTACAACTCCTAGCCGCGTTATCAAAGGTAAAAGAATGGCTGGCAACATGGGTAACGAAAGAGTTACTATTACTAAATTGAAAGTTGTTAAAGTTGATTCAGCAAACAACTTAGTATTAGTAAAAGGTTCAGTACCTGGCTGCGAAGGCAGATTGGTAACGTTGGTTCCAACCAGAACAAAATGGAATTAATCCAACAAGACACAAAAGTATTACAGCCGCTCTTGCCATATAAAGCGGAAGTCGCAAGGGGTAAGCGGAAAGCAAAAGGAAAATTAAAATGTCAAAAGAAATTTTAAGTATAAACGGAGAAAAATTAGGCGAAATCTCTTTAGCACAAGAAGTATTCGCTGTTGAGCCAAACTTGCACGTAATGCACTTGGCATTGAGAAGACAATTGAACAACGCACGTCAAGGTTCTGCTTGCGCTAAAACAAGAGCAGAAGTTGCAGGCGGCGGAAGAAAACCTTGGAAACAAAAAGGTACTGGCCGCGCTCGTGCTGGTTCTTTAAGATCACCTCTCTTTGCTGGTGGTGGTGTTGTATTCGGACCAAAACCAAGAAGCTATGAAATTTCTATGCCGCAAAAAGCTAGAAAATTAGCTCTTAAATCTGCATTGTCTGCAAGACAAGAACAATTGGTTGTAGTAAAAGATTTCTCACAAATTGCTCAACCTAAAACAAAATTAATGGTTAGCGCTCTTAAAGCGTTAAACGTTTCAGGTAAGGTTTTAATCATCGCTGATACTAAAGCTGCTGAAAACGCAAACTTAGAATTAGCTGCTAGAAATATCCCTAGCGTAAAAATGATTTTACCGTCTAACTTGAATGTGAAAGATTTGTTGGAAGCTGATTTCGTTGTAATCACAGAATCTGCAGTCAACGTAATTACTGAAAGGTTGCAATAATGAGTAAGAATACTAACATCGAAAAATTATACGGAATCATCAAAAAACCGTTAATCACAGAAAAATCTATGATGGCAACATCATTAGGACAATATACATTCGAAGTGCAAAAAGATGCAACTAAAATCGAAATTGCACAAGCAGTAGAATTAGCTTTTCCAGGAAGAAAAGTTAAAAAAGTAAGAACAGTTTACATGCCATCTCACGCAAAAAGAATGGGCTTGAAACAAGGCAGAACTGATTCAAGCAAAAAAGCAATCGTAACCATCGAAGGTGATCCGATTGAAGAAATCGTTGGTGTGTAGCGGATTTTGCGTAGTGCGCCGTGTGAGTGCGTAGCACGAACCCAGCACGAAGTAGCGAAGACAACGCGAATGGCAGCGATAGCGAAATGAGCGACTTGTCTGAGTGAAGCAATAATCCAAGACCGATTATTCAACCAACAAAATAATGGGGCGCAACCGATAAATGCGCGATTAAGTAAAAGCCAAAACAAAGGAGAAAACAAAATGGCAATTCGTACAATAAATCCAACTTCACCGGGTCAAAGAGGCATGACAAGAAGTGATTTTGCAGAAGTAACAACTTCAACTCCTGAAAAATCATTATTGTCTAAACTTAAAAAGACTTCAGGTAGAAATAATACAGGTAGAATTACTTGCCGTCATAAAGGTGGCGGTGTAAAAAAAGCATACCGTATCATTGATTTCAAACGTGACAAATTTGGCGTACCTGGAACAGTTAAAACTGTTGAATACGATCCAAACAGAAACGTAAGAATTTCACTTGTGTTCTACGCAGATGGTGAAAAAAGATATATCTTAACACCGGAAGGTTTAAACGTAGGCGATGTAATCGTTAGCGGTCCTGAAGCTCCTGTTCAAACAGGTAACGCTTTACCGCTTGAATTAATCCCACTTGGTTCTGTTGTTCACAACATCGAACTTAAAGCTGGCCGTGGCGGTATCTTGGTAAGAGCTGCAGGTAACTCAGCACAAGTTATGGCTAAAGAAGGCGACTACGTAACAGTTAAATTACCTTCAGGCGAAATGAGAATGGTAAGAAAAGAATGTATGGCAACTATCGGTGTGTTAGGAAACCACGAATTTAAAAACTTATCATTAGGTAAAGCAGGTAGAAAACGCTACATGGGCATCCGTCCAACTGTACGTGGTGTTACAATGAACCCTTGCGATCACCCTCACGGTGGTGGTGAAGGTAAAACCGGTCCTGGTGGACACCCTAAAACACCTTGGGGTAAACCTGCTCTTGGTTACAAAACCCGTAAAAAAGGTAAAGCTTCTGACAAACTTATCGTAAGAAGACGTAAGAAGTAATTGTAGTGGGCTTTTTGCTCACGCATAAAGCCCATTTTTTAAACATTAATCAAACAAAATTATAAAGGAGAAATTAATGGCACGTTCATTAAAAAAAGGTCCATACGTAGAAGAAGCTCTACAAAAAAGAATCGAAAAAATGAATGCAAATTCAGAACATAAAGTGATTAAAACATGGTCAAGAGCATCAATGATTATTCCTGATATGTTAGGTCACACAATCGCTGTACACAACGGTAAAACTCATGTTCCGGTTTACGTAACAGAGCAAATGATTGGACACAAATTAGGTGAATTCGCACCTACCAGATTGTACAAAGGTCACGCAGGCGCTGATAAAGCGAAACGTAAGTAGCCGACTGGAGCGGTTTTATATTTGGATGGTCGCTAAAGATTTAACGAAAATTCAAATATGAAAGGCGGTTGACCCCGCCTAAAACGAATTACAGTAGTGAAAAACTAAAAGGAAAGAAAAATGGAAGCTAAAGCAAGACAAACAGATATAAAAATGACAGCTAGAAAACTTCGTCGCGTAATCAACGAAGTTAGAGGAAAAGCTGTTAAAGAAGCTCAAGATATGTTACGTTTTATGCCTTACTTTGCAGCAAGAGTGGTAGAAAAGAATTTGAAAGCTGCTATTGCAAACGCTAGAGAAAAATATGGTGTAACACCTGAAACATTAAGAATTTCAGAAATCTTCGCAGATGAAAGCGTTACATACAAAAGAGCAAGAACAAGAGCGCAAGGTCGTATGTATTCAAGACTAAAACGCACTTC